>NZ_BAAAJE010000002.1:0-86571 GCF_039526625.1 Nocardioides aquiterrae | reverse complement strand
CCGAGGTCGGTGCCGCGGTGGTGCGCACGGCGGCGGGCGGGCCCGCCGCGCTGCGTCGTTCGGCACGGTCCGGCCGCGCCGCGGGCGACGAGGGAGCGGTCGTCCCGGCGGACGGCGCCGACCGCACCGCCGGCGCGTCCCCGGCGGTCGGCGCGTCGACCGCGCCCTGGTGCAGCGTGATCAACAGCCCGGCCGCGACGACCGAGGCCGCTGCGCCGGCGACCGCCGCGGTCGGGCCGTGGGCGAGCACGGCGTCCTTGGCGCGGTCGAGGAGCGCGACGACCCCGCCGACCGCCGCGGCCCCACCGGCCGCGCTCGTCGTGCCCACGTACGCCGCGGCCGCGGCGCCGAGGAGGAGCGGGGCCAGCAGGGCCCCGAGGTTCGAGTTCACCTCGGTCAGCTCGAGGTAGATCGCCGCGCACCGGCGGCACTCCTCGAGGTGCTGCTCCACGCGCGCGGAGTCGCGGCGGGACAGGCCGCCGCGGACGTAGGCGCCGAGGTTCGCGCGGGTGCGGGCGCAGGCGTCCTCGTCCACGTCCTGGGCGTGCAGGGACAGGTAGGCCTGGCGCAGGCCCTCGCGCGCCCGGTAGGCCAGCGCGGACACGGAGTTGGGCGACATCCCGAGCAGGGTCGCGACCTCGGCCGGCTTCTGGCCCTCGACCTCGGTGTGCCACAGCACGAGCTGCCAGCGCTCCGGCAGGGCCGCGAAGGCCCGGGCCGCGGTGGCGCTCTCGAAGCCCTCGACGGCGGTGTCGCGGAACGGCACGCCGGGATCGAACGGCGTCAGGTCGGCGGTGGTGTGCAGGCGGGCGCCGGCGCGGATGCGATCGACGTGCAGCCGGCGCACCGCGGTGAGCAGGTAGGCGCGGAACGCCAGGTCCGGGCCGCCCCCTCGCTGGAGGACGACGAGGACCTTCGCGAACGCCTCGGACACCAGGTCGTCGACGTCGCCGGCGGACACCAGCTGGCGGGCCAGCCGGCGGGCGGCGTCCACGTGGCGCGCGAACAGCTCGCCGTACGCGTCGGTGTCACCGGCGCGCACGAGGCTGATCAGCTCGCCGTCGCTCGGCGGGCCGTCGACGGTCGCGAGGTGACTGGCCACGACGTTCCAACGCGCGACTCGCGAAAAGATCACGGAATTTCGTCGGGTTTCGCGTCATGGTTCGTAGGCCACCCCGTTTCATCCGCGGCAGACCAAGCGAGGGGGAGCCGACCGTGGGAATGTTCACGACGCACTGGCGGCGTGTGGCCACGGACGACCCCGAAGCGGAGCGGGACCTGTCCTCGGAGCAGCGAGCGGCCTTGCCGCCAGGCTTCGAGGCAGTGGGGGAGGCTCTTGCTTCGGGGTCGGGCACGGTCGTCGCGTGCGAGGTCCTTGGGGGAGACCTCGCTCGCGACGGTCGGACGCTCGCCGAGTCCCTCGACGCGCTCGCCGACACGACCCGGCAGGTCCTCGGGACCGAGCCGGGCTTCGCCGAGTCCCGCGCGCTGGCCACGGCCTGGAGCGACACGATGCTCGGTTACCTCAACGACCTGTCGTGCGACGACCCGCTGACCGGGCTGTCGACGCGGCACCACCTGCGCAGCCGGATCTCGGAGGTCTACCGCGCCGGCGAGCAGCAGGCCCACGCTCTCGTCGTGGTGGCCGCCCCGCCGTGGCCGGACGACGTGCTCACCCGCGCCCTGCACGACGCGCAGCTGGGCGACACCGTGCGCACCGTCTTCCCGGGCGCCGAGACCATCGGCCACGTCGGCCCGGGCCGGATCGTCGTGCTCGCCGACCGCGACGACCGGATCGGGCGGCGCATCGGCCTGCTCCGGCGACTGCTGGACGGCGGCAGCCTCCCGCGCATCCGGGTCTGGATCGAAGGCCTGCCGTCCGCGGACGAGGCGGCCGGCCTGCTGCTGGACGAGCTCACCCGCGTCTGAGGCCGCCGTCGTCGAGCCCCGCTAGGGTCGGGGCATGTGCGGACGTTACGCCTCCAGCCGGCGTCCCGAGGACCTCGTCGAGGAGTTCGACATCGCCGACGTGCGCATCCCCGCGCCGCTCGAGGCCGACTACAACGTCGCGCCGACCAAGGAGGTCTACGCGGTGGTCGAGCGACCGCCGTCGAAGGAGTCCGAGGAGCCGCCCGAGCGTCAGCTGCGCGTGCTGACCTGGGGCCTGGTGCCCTCGTGGGCGAAGGACCCGTCGATCGGCAACCGGATGATCAACGCGCGCATGGAGACGGTCGCCGAGAAGCCGGCGTACAAGCGGGCCTTCGCGGTGCGCCGCTGCCTGCTGCCGGCCGACGGCTACTTCGAGTGGTACCCGACCACGGAGCAGACCAAGGCGGGGAAGCCCCGCAAGCAGCCGTTCTTCATCCGGCCCAAGGACCACGGGGTGCTCGCCATGGCCGGCCTCTACGAGATCTGGCGCGACCCGACGAAGGACGAGGACGACCCGGACCGGTTCCGCTGGACCTGCACGGTGATCACCACCCAGGCCGAGGACGCGGTCGGCCACATCCACGACCGGATGCCGCTCATGGTGGAGCGGGACCGGTGGTCCGCCTGGCTGGACCCGCGCACCGGCGGTGACACCGGGCTGCTCGTGCCCGCCGCTCCCGGCGCCCTGGAGGCCTACCCGGTGTCCACGCTGGTCAGCAACGTGCGGAACAACGGCCCCGAGCTGCTCGAGCCGCTGCCGCTCGAGGAGGTGCCCGAGTGAGCGAGCGCCGCATCGACACCCCGCACGGCGAGGCCCGCCTGGTCACCGACCGGTCGCGGTCGCCGTTCGCCACGCTGCTGCTCAGCCACGGCGCGGGCGTCGGCATCGACACCCCGGACCTCGAGGCGCTGGCCAAGCACCTGCCCCGCAACGGGATCACCGTGGTCCGCCTGGAGCAGCCGTGGCGGGTGGCCGGCCGCAAGGTCGCCACGGCGCCGCCGACCCTCGACGACGGGCTGACCGCCGCGGCCAACCAGCTGCGCACCCGGACGCCGCTCGTGGTCGGCGGCCGGAGCGCCGGGGCGCGGTCCGCGGCCCGGTGCGCCCGGCGGCTGGGGGCGAGCGGGTGCCTCGCGCTGGCGTTCCCGCTGCACCCGCCGGGCCGGCCCGAGAAGTCGCGGGCGTCCGAGCTCGAGCGCGCCGGCGTCCCGACGCTGGTGATCCAGGGCGAGCGGGACACCATGGGCCGACCCGACGAGTTCCCGTCCGGGATCGACCTCGCCGTCGTACCCGGGGGCGACCACTCCTTCCGGGTCCCGAAGAGCGGGCCCGTGTCGCAGGACGAGGCGCTGGAGATCATCGTCGAGTCCACCCTCGAGTGGGTGCTCCGCGAGGTCTCGGGGAATGAGCGACCCGCCTGAGGCGTTGCCCCCCCATGCTGGCGATGCTCGAACGTCCCGCTCCCGGGCTACTCTGGGAGGCGATGACAGACCCGACTGATGCCACCCCCGAGGTCGTCGACCTCGACACCGAGACCGAGACGGAGCGTTCGGCGCGCTTCGAGCGCGACGCGCTCCCGTTCCTCGATCAGCTCTACTCCGCCGCGATGCGGATGACGCGCAACCCCGCGGACGCGGAAGACCTGGTGCAGGAGACGTTCGCGAAGGCGTACTCCTCCTTCCACCAGTTCCGGCCGGGCACCAACCTCAAGGCCTGGCTGTACCGCATCCTGACCAACACCTTCATCAACAACTACCGCAAGAAGCAGCGCCAGCCGCAGCAGTCGATGTCCGAGGACGTCGAGGACTGGCAGCTGCACCGCGCGGAGTCGCACTCCTCGAGCGGCCTCCGGTCGGCCGAGATGGAGGCGCTGGAGCACCTGCCCGACTCGCAGGTCAAGGACGCTCTCCAGCGGCTCCCGGAGGAGTTCCGCCTCGCGGTGTACCTCGCCGACGTCGAGGGCTTCGCCTACAAGGAGATCGCGGAGATCATGGACACCCCGATCGGCACGGTGATGTCGCGGCTGCACCGCGGCCGCCGTCAGCTGCGCGACATGCTCTCGGACTACGTCCGCGACAACGACCTGCTCACCGTCGGCCGGGACGGAGGTGCGTCGTGACCCACGACCACCGCGACCCCTCGCTCGCCGAGTGTGCCGACTTCCTCGAGCAGATCGTCTACTTCCTGGACAACGAGCTCGACGAGGGCGACTGCTCGGCCGTCCGCGTGCACCTCGACCAGTGCAACCCCTGCCTGGAGAAGTACGACCTCCAGCGCACCGTGAAGGCGATGGTGGCGCGCTCCTGCTCGGAGGCCGCCCCCGACGAGCTGCGCGAGCGGGTGCTGCTCCGGATCCGCCAGGTGCAGGTGGAGATCCGCGAGATCCCCTGAGGCTGCTCCAGACTTCTCGAGGCTCCTTGAGAGCAGTGAACCCCCGGGCCGACGGCTCCGGGGGTTCGCTGTTTCTGGCTTCTCGCGCTCAGGCGTTGGGGCGCTTGCCGTGGTTCGCGCCCTTCTTCTTGCGAGCGCGGCGCTTGCGGCCGGTCTTGCCCATGATTTCCTCCTGATCGGACGTGGTCGGCCCGTTCAGGGGCCAACGCCCAGTCTCTCAAATGCGCGCGCGAGCGCGAAATCGGGTCCACGCAGCGCAATTGAACGACCAGACTGCCTCTACCCGCGGGTAGCCCAGTCTCATCGAGCAATTGCGCCGAACGGGTCCGCCGGCGCCCCCTCTCAGAGCCGCGACAGGAACCGCTCGGCGTCGACGACCACGCGGGTGATCTCCCCGGTGCCAATCAGCCTGCCGCCGCGCGTCCTACCCACGTTCCGGGCGGCGACGGTGAAGCGGTGCAGGCGGCCGTCGACGTACGACGCCGAGGCGGTCACCTCGACCTCCTGGCCGACCCCGCTGGCGGCGAGGTGCTCGAGCTCGACGCGGGTGCCGACGCTCGTCGACCCGGCCGGCAGGGTCGGCTCCAGGGCCGCGCAGGTCGCGGCCTCGCACCAGGCGAGCAGGCGCGGGGTGCCGAGGACCGGCAACGAGCCGGACCCCACCGCGGCCGCCGTGTCGGCGTCGGTGACCGTGAACCGCAGCGTCGCCTCCACGTCAGAGCTCCGCCACGAACGCGACCAGGTCCACGCCCGGCACCGGCGCCCAGTCCCGCTCGGGCGCGCGACGGAAGCCGTGCCGCTCGTAGACGCGGTGCGCGGAGGTCATCTGCGCGAGGCTGGACAGCACCACGGCCCGGAAGCCCAGCGACCGGAACCGGTCCATCACCAGCCCGGTCAGCGCCTCGCCCACGCCCTGCCTGCGGGCGGCGGGGGAGACCGCGAGCATCCGGAACTCGCCCTCGTCGTCCGCGCCGATCTCCCGCCACGGCGACCCGGGCAGCGCGATCGTGACCGTCCCGACGACCTCGCCGGACCGCTCGGCGACCCAGAGCTCGGCCTCGCGGTCCCGCCGCGCTGCGTCGCGCAGCAGCGCCACGTAGTGGTCGTCGGGGCCCTCGGTGAACTCGGCGTACGCCGCCACCGTCACCTCGCCGGCCGCGTCCAGGTCCGCAGGCGTGGCCCGGCGGACCGCCAGCTCAGACACCGAAGCTGTTCCGCGGGTACGTCGCGGCCACGTCGGTGATCACGTTGACCAGGTACGGCACGCCGGAGGCGAAGGCCCGGTCGATCGCCGGCCCGACCTGGCGCGGGTCGGTGACGGTCTCACCGGCGCCGCCGAGGGCGCGGACCACCTCGTCGTACGCCGTGCGCGGCGCGAGGTCGGCGATCACGTCGTACCCGTAGAGCATCTGCATCGGGCCCTTCTCCAGGCCCCAGGCGGAGTTGTTGCCCATCACCATCACGACCGGCAGGTCGTGGCGGACCAGGGTGTCGACGTCCATCAGCGAGAAGCCGGCGGCGCCGTCACCGAGCAGCAGCACGACCTGGGACGACGGGCGCGCGATCCGGGCGGCGATGGCCGCGCCGAGTCCGGCGCCGAGGCAGCCGTACGGTCCCGGGTCCAGCCAGCCGCCGGGCCGCCGCGGCTCGACGAACTTGCCGGCGAAGCTGACGAAGTCGCCACCGTCGCCGATCACGACCGCGTCCTCGGCGAGCCGGGGGACCAGCTCGCCGTAGATGCGCGCCGGGTGGATCGGGTCGGCCTCCGCGCCGAGCAGCGCGGCGTCCCGCTCGACGGCCGCGGCGACGCCGGCGCGGAGGTCGGCGACCCACGCGGACCAGTCGGGCCGGCGGACGACCTGCTCGAGCTCGGCCAGCAAGCCGTCGAAGACCGCGCTGAGGTCGCCCGAGACCGACGCTGCCAGCGCGGCGTGCTCGGACAGCTGGCTGGGCGAGTCGGCGACGTGCACGACCTGGGCGTCGCCGAACACGCCGTACCCGAGCCGGAAGTCCAGCGGGGTGCCGACGACGACCACCAGGTCGGCGCCCTTGAGGGCCTGGCTGCGCGCCTTGGTGACCAGCAGCGGGTGGCCGCCGGGGACGATCCCGCGGCCCATCCCGTTGGTGATCGCCGGGACTCCGGCGCTCTCGACGAACCGCAGCGCGGCCTCCTCGGCGCGGTCGGCCCAGACGTCGGTGCCGATGATCAGCACCGGCCGGCTGGCCCCCGCGAGCAGCTCGGCGACCTCGGTGAGCGCCTCCGGGTCCGGGTCGGCGCCGCGCGGCGCCGCGACGTCGGGCCGCTCGTCGGTGGCGCTGTTGAACAGCTCGTCCATCGGGACGTCGACGAACACCGGGCCGCGGTGCGGGGACGCGGCGGTCAGGAACGCCTGGTGCATGCCGGAGACCACGTCGCCCGCGGTCGGGATGGTGCGGGCGAGCTTCGAGACCGGCGCGAAGATCGGCGGCTGGTCGAGCTCCTGCAGGGCTCCGGTGCCCCAGCGGCTCTGCGGCGCGCGGCCGCCCACGACGACCATCGGCGAGCCCGCGAACTGGGCCTGCGCGACCGCGCTGAGCCCGTTCGTCACGCCGGGACCGGCGGTCAGCACGGCCAGGCCCGGGACCCGGGTCAGCTTGCCGGTCGCCTCTGCCGCGAACGCCGCGGTCTGCTCGTGCCGCACGTCGAGGAGCCGCAGCGGGGTCGCGGACTTCACCGCGCCGTCGTACAGCGGGAAGACGTGCGCGCCGGACAGCGTGAACATGGTCTCGACGCCGTGCGCCTGGGCCACGGCCACCGCGAGCTCGCCCGCGTGGCCGGTCAGTTCCGTGGACATGCGCAGAGGTTACTCACCCGTAGCGGAGAGGAACGCCGAGTTCGTCGCCTTCAGCGCGTCGACCACGACCAGCAGCAGGTCGGACCGCACCTGGGGCGGTCGCGAGCCCATCGCGAGCTGCAGGTAGAGCGCCCGCAGGAAGGCCTCCGCGTTGCCGCCGAGCAGGTACGGGTCGCGCCCGTCGTACGACGCGCGCGTGCCCGCGGCCGCCGAGAGCCGGCGGATCCACGGCTCGAGGACCCGCAGCGGGACGACGTTGCGCCGCAGCACGTTCATGGTCGCGAACGCCAGCCGGTCCGGCTCGCCGCTGGTGAACAGGCGGTCGACCGGGAGCAGCACCCGGTCCGCGATCACGTCGAGGACCACGGTCAGCTCGGGCTGCGCGAGGTGCGGGGAGTTGGCGAGCGTCGCGAGCGTGTCGGCGCCGTGCGCGATGGCGTGCGCCCAGCCCTTGCCGGGGACGAACGCGCGCAGGTCGCGCTCGCGCAGCAACCACGCGGCGACCCGGTCGCCCCACTCGAGGATCTTGCCGCCGGGGAGCAGCGGCCGCTGGTTGTCGCGGGCGATGCACTCGCCGAGCACCAGCGCGGAGAAGCTGCGCCGGAAGACGGTGTCGGTGCCGGTCTCCCCGAGCCCGACGCTCAGCCCGACCGCCATCCCGTCGCCGAGGCCGCCGAGCAGGTCGTCGTACACGCCGCGGTCGACCCAGGTGGTCAGGGTCGGGTACGCCGTACCGTCGCGCAGCGCCGGATCGGGGTCGCCGAGCATCCGCGTCAGCTCGGCGGTGAGGTCGTCCAGGGGCCGATCCCGGGGGACCGCGAGGCCGGTTGCCTGCACCTGCTTCCAGTACGACCCCGACATGGGAGCCATCTTCGCAGAGGTGGTCCAGACGTCCAGGGGGGGTCCACCCCCAGGGGGGGTCCACCCCCAGGGGTGGGCCGCACGGGGGCGCCTACGCTTGCGCCCGTGCCGTCCCTCACCGACCTGGTGCGCAGCCACACCGACCTCGACGCCGACGACGTCGCGTGGCTCCAGCTGCTCCAGGCCGACTGGCAGATCATCGCGGACCTGTCGTTCGCCGACCTGGTGCTCTGGCTGCCGGACCGGGAGGGGAAGGGCTTCTGGGCGGCCGGGCAGATGCGCCCCACGACCGGGCCGACGGCGTACGTCGACGACGTGATCGGCACGTTCGTCCCGGTCGGCCGGCGGCCGCTGATCGACGCCGCGTACGCGCAGGGGCGGCTGGTGCGCGAGGGCGACCCGGAGTGGCGCGACGACGTGCCCGTGCGCGTGGAGACCATCCCGGTGCGGCGGGCGGGGCGGGTCATCGCCGTGGTCGCACGGAACACCAACCTGCTCGGCGTCCGCACCCCCAGCCGGCTGGAGCTGTCCTACCTCCAGACCGCCGCCGACCTGACGCAGATGATCGCGCACGGGCACTTCCCCGCGGCCGGGCAGCGCAGCGACCACGCCGACTCACCGCGGGTGGGCGACGGCTTCCTGCGCGTGGACGCGGCCGGGAAGGTGGCCTACGCGAGCCCGAACGCGCTCTCGGTGTTCCGCCGGCTCGGGCTCTCCGGCGACCTCACCGGGCTGTCGCTGGCCGACACCACGCGCGCGCTGGTCCCGCCCAAGCGCCGCCCCGACGAGGAGACGCTGAGCGCGGTGCTCGGCGGCCGGGTGCACCGGGACACCGAGTTCGGCACCGACGGGGTCTCCCTGATCGTCCGGTCCATCCCGCTGCGGCCGCAGGGCGACCACATCGGCGCGCTGGTCCTGGTCCGCGACGTGACCGACCTGCGCCGGCGGGACCGGGAGCTGGTCACCAAGGACGCCACGATCCGCGAGATCCACCACCGGGTGAAGAACAACCTGCAGACGGTCGCCGCGCTGCTGCGCCTCCAGGCGCGGCGGATGGACTCCGAGTCCGCGCGGCTGGCGCTGGAGGAGGCGGTCCGCCGGGTGGGGTCGATCGCGATCGTGCACGAGATCCTCAGCCAGGCGGTGGAGGAGCGGGTCGACTTCGACGAGGTCGTCGACCCGCTGGGCCGGATGGTGACCGAGGTGAGCGCGGTCGGCAGCCGGGTCCGCGTGCGCCGCCAGGGCAGCTTCGGGGTGCTGCCGTCCGAGGCGGCGACCGCGCTGGCGATGGTGCTGACCGAGGTCCTCCAGAACGCCGTCGAGCACGGGTACGACGCGGACGCGCCGGAGGTCGCCGGGGAGATCGTGATCACCGCGCGGCGGTTGGTCGGGCGGCTGCACGTCACGGTCGACGACGACGGGCGGGGCCTGCCGGAGGGGTTCGACCTGGACGGCTCGACCAACCTCGGGCTGTCGATCGTGCGGACGCTCGTGGAGTCCGAGCTCGGCGGTCAGCTGGAGCTCGGTCCCCGCCCCGGAGGGACGGGCACGCGGGCGGCGCTCGACGTACCGGTGGAGTAGCCCCGGATCAGGCCGTCCGGACGCGGGAGCGGGAGCTGCGGCGCTTGAGCGCGCGGCGCTCGTCCTCGCTCAGACCACCCCACACGCCGTGGTCCTGGCCAGCCTCGAGCGCCCACGCGAGGCACTGCTCGCGCACCTCGCAGCGTCGGCACACCTGCTTGGCCTCCTCGATCTGGAGGATGGCCGGACCGGTGTTGCCGATCGGGAAGAACAGTTCCGGGTCCTCGTCGAGGCAGGCGGAACGGTGGCGCCAATCCATGGCTGGGGGATCCCTCTTTCCTCAAGGTCTACGTGCACGTCAGGGCGGACAAGGCCGACGAGAAGCGCCGACGGGCACACCGATGTGAACGCATTCACGAACGCGTCCCCCAAGACTGGCAAGTCTTGGACCGTTAAACAACCCCTCGAGGTGGTTCCCTCGGTCACAGCCGTCACACCCGGCTCCGAGGCCGGGCGCCGCCCTCCTAGGCTGCTCCCGTGAGCGTACGCACCCGGTCCAACCCCGCCCCGCTGCTCGTGGCCGCCTCCCTCGTGGCCGTGGAGGGCCTCCTCCTGCTGGGGTACGCCGTCCTGGAGCTGGCCAGCTTCTCCGCGGACCGGGCCGCGGTCGCGCTGACCACCGCGCTGTTCTTCGCCGCGTACGGCCTGCTGCTGCTCGCGGCCGCCTGGGCCGTCACCCGCGGCCGGTCCTGGGCCCGCAGCCCGATCGTGCTGGCCCAGCTGATCCAGCTCGGCGTGGCCTGGAGCTTCCGCGGCGGGGAGACCACCGCGGTCGCGGTCGCGCTGGCGGTCGTCGCGCTCGTCGTCCTCGTGGGCATCCTGCTGCCGAGCAGCATCGACGCGCTCGGGGAGCACGACCAGGGCTAGCCCTGCTCCTCCAGCGAGGTGCGCAGCTGCTCCAGGGTGCGGTTGAGCAGCCGGGAGACGTGCATCTGGGAGACCCCGATCTCCTCGGCGATCTGCGACTGGGTCATGTTCTTGAAGAACCGGAGCAGCAGGATCTTCTTCTCGCGCGGTTCCAGCCGGTCGAGCAGCGGCTTGATCGACTCGCGGATCTCGACGTGCTCGAGGCCTTCGTCGTCCACGCCGATCGCGTCGAGCATGGTGGCGGCGCCGTCGTCGCTGTCGTCGCTGGCGTCCAGCGACAGCGTGGAGTAGGCGTTGCTGGACTCGATGCCCTCGACGATCTCCTCGACCGTGCAGCCGATCGCCTCGGCGAGCTCGCGCGGCGTGGGGGAGCGACCCAGGCTCTGGGTCAGCTCCGCCGTCGCGGCGCCGATCTGCATGCGCAGCTCCTGGAGCCGCCGCGGCACCCGGATCGCCCAGCCCTTGTCGCGGAAGTACCGCTTGATCTCGCCGATGATCGTCGGGGTCGCGTAGGTCGAGAACTCCACGCCGCGGTCGGAGTCGAACCGGTCGATGGACTTGATCAGGCCGATGGTGCCGACCTGCACCAGGTCCTCGAGCGGCTCCCCGCGATTGCGGAACCGGCGCGCGCAGTGCTCGACCAGCGGCAGGTGCAGGTGCACCAGCGCGTCGCGGGCGCCGTCCCGCTCGGCGGACGAGCGGTCCTCGGCGCGGAGCACGACGAACAGCTCGGCGCTGCGTCGACGGGTGACCTCGACGCCGGTCGGGGCATCGGGCCCCGGCTCGTCCCAGCCAGTGGTGGCCGCCATCAGTTCCCGATCTCGGGGTGCCCCGACTCCATGGTGAGCGTGATCGAGAAGGCGCCGTCGGAGGTCTCGGCCGAGGCGTGCGAGGCGAGGGTGGTGAGCACCTGCCAGGCGAAGCTGTCGTAGTCGGGCGACACGGCGCCGTCGACGCCGACCGCGACGGTGACGGTGAGCTCAGCGGGGGCCATGTAGAACCGGCAGGTGAGGTCGGAGCCGGGCGCGGCCTCCGGGAGCACCATCGCGCTGGCCTCGCCGACGGCGATCCGCAGGTCCTCGATGTCGTCGATCGGGAAGTCCAGGCGGGCGGCGAGCCCGGCCGTGGTGGTCCGCAGGACCGACGCGAACGCGCTGTCGGCGGGGAGCCGCAGCTCGACGTCCGCCCGTCGCTCCGGCCGCCCGGTCGTCGCCGTCGTTGCGCCGATCGAAGCCATGTCGTCGTCCTCCGGGCCGGTGGTCGTGTGGTGGGAGTAGCCCTGCGTCCCTGCGCGAACAGTAGCGGGGACCGGCCTGTCCCGTGGCCGTACCCTCCGACCCGTGCGGGCCAAACGGTGGCGGGGTCCTGGCCGGGCACGACAACGGCCCGCTGGATCACCAGCGGGCCGTTGTGCGTGGTCACCGTGAACGCTCGGCTCCTGCCGCCTCGGTCGGGCTTCAGGAGCGGAGAGCCTTCGCAGGCTCAGGCTTTCCTTCGACGTTCCTTGTGGTCACCGTGAGCGGTCGCGACTTCGCTGCGCTCAGTCGCGCTTGAGACGTCGAAGGCCTTATCCAGCGGCCGGAGGCCGCCTCGGTCGGGCTTCAGGAGCGGAGAGCCTTCGCGGGCTCAGGCTTTCCTTCGACGTTCCTTGTGGTCACCGTGAGCGGTCGCGACTTCGCTTCGCTCAGTCGCGCTTGAGACGGCGAAGGCTTTCGCTTCGCTCAAGCCTTCTTGGTCTCCCAGAAGATCTCGGCGATCTCGTCGATCTTCGCGAGCAGCTCGTCGGCCTTGCCGGCGTCGAGCTCGCCCTTGGTGCCGGAGGCGCCGGCGAGCTTGGTGGCCTCGTTGAACAGCGTGTGCAGCTGCGGGTACTTCTCGAAGTGCGGCGGCTTGAAGTAGTCGGTCCACAGCACCCACAGGTGGTGCTTCACGAGCTCCGAGCGCTGCTCCTTGATCAGGATCGCGCGGGTGCGGAAGTCCGGGTCGTCGTTGTCGGCGACCTTGGCGATGATGGCCTTGATCGACTCCGCCTCGATCCGGGCCTGCGCGGGGTCGTAGACACCGCAGGGAAGGTCGCAGTGGGCGGAAACCTCGAGGGTGGGGGCGAACAGTCGCGCGAACATGCGGGTCCTCTCGTCTTCGGATGTCCAGGGGTGTCGCTGCGACACTACTCCGCGTGCCGCCGCACCCACGAGGTACCCGTCCCACCCCGGGAGACACCGTCCTGCCCTGGGGAATCGCCGTCGTCCGCGGGCGCTCGATGCTGCCGACGCTGCGTCCCGGGGACCGCCTGCTGGTGTCGTACCGCCGGCCGGTCCGCGAGGGCGACCTCGTGGTCGCCCGGCTCGCCGACGGCACGGTGTCGGTGAAGCGCGCGGCGGAGCGGCGTACGACGCGCACCGGCGAGCCGGGCTGGTGGCTGCTGTCGGACAACCCCGCCGAGGGCGTGGACTCGCGGCACCGGGGCGTGGTGCCCGAGCGCGACGTGATCGCCCTCACCGTGGCCAGGATCTGGCCACGGCCCCGCCGGCTCTGACCCTGTGGGAGACTGCGGGGTGGGAGAACCCCTGAGGTCCGACGGTTCCGCGCACCACCCCTCGCGCGTCGAGCCCGGCCTCCCTCGAACGACTGCACGCCTCGATGGAAAGCGTTCCCATGTCTGCTCCGCACCCGCACGCCGGTGACCCCGTCTTCGACCTCCACGTCGGAGGGAAGATGGAGGTCCGCTCGACGGTGCCGCTCGCCGGCCGCGACGACCTGTCGCTGGCCTACACCCCGGGCGTCGCCCGGGTCTGCGAGGCGATCGCCGGTGACCCGTCCCTGACCCAGCACTACACCTGGGTGCCCAACACCGTCGCGGTCGTCAGCGACGGCACCGCGGTGCTCGGGCTGGGGGACATCGGGCCGGCCGCCGCGATGCCGGTGATGGAGGGCAAGGCCGTGCTGTTCAAGCAGTTCGGGAACGTCGACGCCGTCCCGATCTGCCTCGACACCACCGACGTCGAGGAGATCATCGAGACCGTCGCGCGGCTCGCGCCGAGCTTCGGCGGCATCAACCTCGAGGACATCTCCGCGCCGCGCTGCTTCGAGATCGAGAACCGGCTCAAGGCGCTGCTGGACATCCCGGTCTTCCACGACGACCAGCACGGGACCGCGGTGGTCGCCCTCGCCGCCCTGCGGAACGCGCTCGCGCTCACCGGCCGGCAGGCCGCCACCACCCGGGTCGTGATCTCGGGCGCGGGCGCCGCGGGCGTCGCGATCGCCAAGATCCTGCTGGAGGCCGGCATCACCGACCTCGCGGTGACCGACCGCAAGGGCGTGGTCCACTCCGGCCGCAGCGACCTGACCCCGGTCAAGCGCGAGCTGGCCGAGATGACCGCCGACAAGACCGGCCGCACCGGGAGCCTCGCCGAGGCGCTCGACGGCGCGGACGCCTACCTCGGCGTCTCCGGCGGGACCGTTCCGGAGGAGGACGTCGCGCGGATGGCGCCCGACGCCATCATCTTCGCGATGGCCAACCCGACCCCCGAGGTGCATCCCGACGTCGCGCACCGGCACGCGCGGGTGGTCGCGACCGGTCGCTCCGACTTCCCGAACCAGATCAACAACGTGCTCGCGTTCCCCGGCATCTTCCGGGGGGCGTTCGACGTGCACGCGACCGCCATCACCGAGGGCATGAAGCTCGCCGCGGCGCAGGCGCTCGCCGACCTGGTCGGCGACGACCTGGCCGAGGAGTACGTCATCCCCTCGCCGTTCGACCCCCGTGTGGGGCCCGCGGTCGCGACGGCTGTGGCGAACGCCGCACGGCGGGACGGTGTGGCTCGCCGGTAGGTTCGAGGAATGTTCGCTGTCTACGCCGACAAGTTCTCGAAGGACGACCCGCTCTCCGCCCTGCAGGTGGGGGAGCGACCGGAGCCGGAGGTCCCGGACGGGTGGACCACCGTCACGGTCAAGGCCGCGTCCCTCAACCACCACGACCTGTTCTCGCTGCGCGGCGTGGGCCTTCGCGAGGAGGCGCTGCCGATGATCCTCGGCTGCGACGCGGCCGGGTACGACGAGGACGGCAACGAGGTCGTCGTGCACGCGGTGATCAGCGACCCGTCGTGGACCGGTGACGAGACCTTCGACCCGAAGCGGTCGCTGCTCTCGGAGCGCTACCAGGGCACGTTCGCGGACCGGGTCGCCGTACCGCGCCGCAACGTGGTCCCCAAGCCCGCGTCGCTCTCGTTCGAGGAGGCGGCGTGCCTCCCGACCGCCTGGCTCACGGCGTACCGGATGCTGTTCACCCGCGGCGGGCTCCGCGCCGGCGAGACCGTGCTGGTGCAGGGTGCCGGCGGCGGCGTCGCGACCGCGGTGATCGTGCTCGCGCGGGCCGCCGGCCTGCGGGTGGTCGCCACCAGCCGGGACGAGGCCAAGCGCACGCGCGCCCTGGAGATCGGCGCGCACGAGGTGTTCGAGTCCGGTGCCCGGCTGCCGATGAAGGTCGACGCGGTGATGGAGACCGTCGGGAAGGCCACGTGGTCGCACTCGATCCGCTCGCTGCGGCCGGGTGGGCGGATCGTCACGTCCGGCACGACGTCCGGACCGGACCTCGACGACGCCGAGCTGACCCGCATCTTCTTCCTCCAGCTCAGCGTGGTCGGCTCGACGATGGGCACCCGGGACGAGCTCGCCTCGCTGGTGGCGATGCTCGACGCGACCGGCGTCCGGCCGCTGATCGACCGGACGCTGCCGATGGAGTCGGCGCGGGACGGGTTCGCGGCCATGCTCGACGGTGACCAGTTCGGCAAGATCGTCTTCACGCGATGAGCAGCCACCTCGTCACCGGCGCGGGCTCGGGCATCGGGGCGGTCGTCGCGCGCCGGCTCCTCGACCGCGGCGACGCCCTGCTGCTGCTGGCCCGCTCGGAGGAGCGCGCCGCGGAGCTGCGGGCGGCGTACGACGGCGCGGACGTCCAGGTCGCCGACCTCGCCCGGCCGGAGTCGGTGGAGTCGCTGGTCCTGCCGGACGAGCTCGACTCGGTCGTGCACGCGGCCGGTGTGGTCGAGCTCGGCCCGGTCGCGGAGCTGTCGACCGACGCCTGGGTGTCGCAGCTCCAGGTCAACCTGGTCGCGCCCGCCGCCCTGACGCGGGTGGCGCTGCCCGCCCTGCGGGCCGCGCGCGGCACCGTCGTCTTCGTGAACTCCGGAGCCGGCCTCACCGCCCACCCCGGCTGGTCCGCCTACGCCGCGTCCAAGCACGGCCTGCGCGCGCTCGCCGACGCGCTGCGCGGCGAGGAGCCGCGCCTGCGCGTCACGACGGTCTACCCGGGCCGCACCGCGACCCCGATGCAGCAGGAGGTGCACCGCCAGGAGGGCAAGGACTACGACCCCGACGCCTGGACCCGCCCCGAGACCGTCGCCGACGCGATCCTCCACGTCCTCGACCTGCCCCGCGACGCGACCATCACCGACCTCACCGTCCGTCCGGGGGGATAGTCCCTGACGAAAGTGTCGTCGGATTGCCCGGCGGACAGCATTTTCGTCAGGGACTACCGCAGGGTCAGGGCTTCGACTGCCAGTTCAGGGCGCCGACCAGGACCATCCGGAGCTGGGTGCGGGCCTGCTCGACGAGCTGCTTCTCGACGTCGGGCCGGCCGGCGGCGCTGAGGATCGACTCGGCCGTCGCGACCATCGCGGTGACGATCAGGTTCGAGAGCACCCGCAGGTCCTCGGCGGACCAGGAGTCGGTGCCGGGCAGCCGGGCCAGGTCGGTGGCGAGCTCGCGCTCGAAGAGCTCGATCTGGTGCCGGATCGCGTCGCGCACGCCGGGCGGGCCGGCGGCGCGCTCGCGGGCGATGAACAGGAAGTGCGCGCGCTGCTCGTGGACGTGGTCGACCAGCACGCCGACCGAGCGGTCCACGATGTCGGCCAGGGCGGGGTCGCCGCGCCGGATCTCCCGGATCATCGTGCGCAGCGACGCGAACGCCTCGTCGACCAGCGCCAGCCCGAGCGCCTCGATCGAGTCGAAGTGCCGGTAGAAGGCCGTCGGGACGATCCCCACCTGCTTGGCGACCTGGCGCAGCGAGATCGCCGCGAGCGTGCTCTCGTCGGAGAGCTCCAGCGCGGCGTCCAGGATCGCCCGCCGGGTGCGCTCCTTGCGCTGCACGCGCGAGATCGGCTCGGCCACCATCTCAGGCTAGACCCGGGTGCACGAATGTGCTCCGCAACCAGCGGGCGTGGCGGGCATCACCGCGTCCCGCCCTTGACCGTACTCCCGGTACGCCGCGACACTTTCAGTGTACGTATGTTCACTCAACAGTCAGGAGCGGACATGAACCGGATCCTCCGGTCCCGAGCGGTCGCGGCGCTCACCTCGCCGCACGGCGTCGACCGCTACCTCGAGCAGATCAACCCGATGTGGGCGGCGCACGAGGTGCGCGCGCGGATCGTCTCGGTCCACCGCGAGGTCGACGTCCCCGGCCACCCGCCGGTCGCGACGATCACGCTGCAGCCCACCTCCACCTGGCGCGGCCACCGCGCCGGCCAGCACGTCCAGGTCGGCGTCGAGGTCGACGGCGCCCGCCGTACGACGCGGGTGTTCTCGGTCTCCAGCCCCGAGTCCGGCCCGGGCGACCGCTTCACGATCACCCTGCGCGCGAACCCGACGGGCGTCGTCTCGCGCTTCCTCGTCGAGCGGGCGAAGCCCGGCACGATGGTGCACCTGGCCCAGGCCGAGGGGGACTTCGTGCTCCCCGACGCCGTGCCGCAGCACGTGCTGATGGTCAGCGGCGGCTCCGGGATCACGCCGGTGATGTCGATGCTGCGCACGCTGCACCGCCGCACCCACCGCGGCCGGATCACCTTCCTGCACTACGCGCAGAGCCCGGACCACCAGATCTTCGCGGCCGAGCTCGACGAGATCCGGCGCTCCGGCCACGGCACCGACGTGCACCTGCTGCACCCCGAGCTCGGCGACCCGAACCTGTCGCCGGCGTTCCTCGAGCGCCTGGTGCCCGGCTACCGCGACGTGCCCACCTGGGCGTGCGGGCCGGCGCCGATGGTCGAGGCCGTGCAGGCGGCGTACGACGGCGCGGACTCGCTCCGTGTCGAGTACTTCCGTCCGCCGCGCGTCTCCACGAGCGGCACCAGCGGCGCGGTGACGTTCGCCCGGGACGGCCGCACCACGGAGAACACCGGGGCCACGCTGCTCGAGCAGGCCGAGGCGCTCGGGCTGAAGCCCGACTCCGGCTGCCGGATGGGCATCTGCAAGTCCTGCACCACCCGCAAGTCCGAGGGCACCGTGCGCAACGTCGTCACCGGCGTCGAGTCCACGCTGCCCGACGAGGACATCCAGATCTGTGTCAACGCCCCCGTCGGCGACTGCGTCGTCGACCTGTGAAGGGAGCCACCATGAAGCTCACCCAGGACCAGCTCGAGGCGTTCGGCGAGGAGCTCGACGCCGTCCGCCGCCGCATCCTCGACGACCTCGGCGAGGACGACGCGGCGTACATCCGCAAGGTCGTGCGGACGAAGAACAACTTCGAGGTCGCGGGCCGCGCGCTGTTCTACCTGCCGCCGGCCTGGCCGCTCGCGGTCGCCGCGCTGTCGGTCTCCAAGATCCTCGACAACATGGAGATCGGCCACAACGTCATGCACGGGCAGTACGACTGGATGGGCGACCCCGCCCTCAGCTCGCGGATGTACGAGTGGGACAACGTCTGCCCGTCCGAGCAGTGGAAGTACAGCCACAACTACATCCACCACACCTACACGAACATCCTCGGCAAGGACCGGGACATCGGCTACGGCATCCTGCGCATGGACGAGGACCAGCCGTGGCACCCGTACTATCTCGGCAACCCGTTGTACGCGTTCCTGCTGATGATCTTCTTCGAGTGGGGCGTGGCCATGCACGACCTCGAGGTCGAGAACATCGTCGCGGGCCGCCGGAAGATGTCGGAGAACAAGGCGCTGCACGCCGGGATCATGCGGAAGGTGAAGCGCCAGGCGCTCAAGGACTACGTGCTGTTCCCGGCGCTCACCGGCCCGCTCTTCCCGCTCACGCTCGCAGGGAACGCGACCGCCAACCTGGTCCGCAACATCTGGGCGTTCAACATCATCTTCTGCGGCCACTTCCCGGCCGGCGTCGCGACGTTCAGCCAGGAGGAGTGCGAGGACGAGAGCCGCGGCCAGTGGTACTACCGGCAGCTGCTCGGCTCCGCGAACATCACGGGCGGGAAGCTCTTCCACGTGATGACCGGCAACCTCTCGCACCAGATCGAGCACCACCTGTTCCCGGACCTGCCGGCGCGTCGGTACCCGGAGATCGCCGAGGAGGTGCGCGACATCTGCGAGCGGTACGGCCTGCCGTACCACACCGGCCCGCTGCGCAAGCAGCTCGGCAGCGTGGCGCGCAAGATCGTCCGGCTGGCGCTGCCGTCGCGTCCGCGGACCGAGGACCCGGTTGTGGCCGAGCCGGTCGCCGCCTGAGGATGGCCCCATGAAGGACCACCTCAGCCGGGCCGAGATCCGCAAGGACGCCGTGCAGGACACGGTCGAGGCGGCCGCCGGGATGGTCGGGCAGCTGGCCACGATCCTGACCGGCGCCGTCCGGGACGTCGCGGGCGCCGTCGGCGGGTTCGCCACCGAGGTCTTCGAGATCCGGGACTCCGCCCGCCGCGCGGCCGCGGAGCACGCGCCGGAGCGCCCGCCGGCCGACGAGTAGCCGCCGGTGCAGTCCACCGGCGCGGCTTTCGCCGTTCCGCTCCCGGTGCGCCGCGCCGGGACTAGCGTCCGCGGCGATGCGATCGGTGCTGCTGGCGGTCGTCTGTGCGGCCGCTCTGGCCCTCGGCGGGTGCGCCGAGGACCCGGCCGCGCCCCGAGCCCACCCGGCCGCGCACCGGGCGCAGCGCGGCGTGCACACCCGCACCGTCCACGAGCGACAGGCGATCCCGTTCCGGGTCGAGACCCGCGCGACGTCCGCGCTCCGTCAGGGCGACCACCGGGTCATGCGTCCCGGACGGCCCGGCGTCCGCGTCGTCACCTGGCGGGTGACCACGAAGGACGGCGTCACCACGGCCCGGAAGCGGGTCCGTGCCGAGGTGGTCCGCAAGCCGGTGCCGCGGCTCGTGCTGGTCGGCACGCTGCGGCCCTACACGCCGCGCTGCGACTCCAACTACACCGGCGCCTGCGTCCCGGTCGCCAGTGACGTGGACTGCAAGGGCGGCAGCGGGGACGGGCCGAAGTACGTCGCCGGCCCGGTCCGCGTGGTCGGCCGCGACCTGTACGGCCTGGACGCCGACGGCGACGGCTGGGGCTGCGACTAGGTCAGCCGAACGACATCCGGAAGTCGGCCATCCGGAACGACGCCAGCTGCCGCGCGGGCCGTAGCCACCCGAGCGGGCCGTCGGCGGCGAAGTCCCAGCGGCCCCGGCAGGGCAGTGCCTTCGACGACCCCTGCAGGACCGCGCCGCGCTCCTCGCCGTCGGTGTCCTCGATCCCGGGCTGCCAGGTGCTGCCCTTGAACGGGAGGCGCACCATCGCCTTCGAGACGTCGGTGAACGTCGCCGCCGCGATCGGCCGGCGACCGAAGGTGGCCGACCAGTCCGTGGTGGTGAGCGGCCCGCGCCGCTCCGACTCGAGCTCGAAGTCGCAGAGCCCCTTCGGGATCGCCCACAGCTCGCGGCCGCCCGCGACCGATGCCGGGGAGTCGACCCAGATGTCGGTGATGCTCACCCGCCGGCTCCGCGTCCCGGCCACGGGGACCGGGCGGGCGACCAGCAGCTCCGAGTACGTGAGCGGCGACCCCGGCTCGTAGCTGACGAACGCCGCGCCGTACACGCCCGCGGGCCGCAGGTCGTCGATCGGCTCGCCCAGGTGGAACAGCGACAGCCACAGCTGGCCCACCATGGCCCAGGGCGCCGCCGGGTAGGTCACCTCGGCGTCGCGGGAGGACACCCACTCGATGGTCATGACGGCATCCTGCCCGACCACCGGCCGTGGCGAAAGTGTCAGTCGAGTGACAGAATCGCGCCGTGCAGACCCAGCGCCTCACCACCCGCGTCGCCACGTCCGAGCCGCGCTTCGTGCCGTACCCGGCGCCTGGGCCGGACGCCCCGAACGTGCTCATGGTGGTGCTCGACGACATCGGCTTCGCCCAGCTGGGCTGCTTCGGCGCCGGCTTCCGGACGCCGAACATCGACCGCGTCGCGGCCCAGGGCCTTCGCTACAACCGTTTCCACGTGACCGCCGTCTGCTCGGCGACCCGCGCCGCGCTGCTGACCGGGCGCAACCACCACGCCGTGGGCATGGGCGTCACCCAGGAGGCCGCGCTCGGGTTTCCCGGCTACCACGGCCGGATCCCGCCCAGCGCGGCCACCCTGGCGCGGGTGCTGCGCGAGCACGGCTACAACACGATGGCGGTCGGGAAGTGGCACCTGACGCCGAAGGGCGAGTACTCGGCGGCCGGCCCGTTCGACCGCTGGCCGCTCGGGCTGGGCTTCGAGCGCTACTACGGCTTCCTCGGCGCGGAGACCAACCACTGGGCCCCGGAGCTGGTCCGGGACAACACGCACGTCGAGCCGCCGTCCTCCCCGGAGGAGGGCTACCACCTGACCGAGGACCTGGTCGACCAGGCGATCCGGATGATCCGCGACCAGCAGCAGGCCGCGGCCCGCAAGCCGTTCTTCTGCTACCTCGCCACCGGCGCCGCGCACGCGCCGCACCAGGTGACCGAGGAGTGGGTCGCGCCGTACCGCGGCCGGTTCGACGACGGCTGGGAGGAGTGGCGGCGGCGGGCGTTCGAGCGGCAGGTCGCCGAGGGCGTCGTGCCGCCCGGAACGGTGCTCACCGAGCGGCCGCCGTGGGTGCCGGACTGGGCGACCCTCTCGGACGACGAGCGCCGGCTGTTCGCGCGCTACATGGAGGTGTTCGCGGGCTTCGTCACGCACACCGACCACCACCTGGGCCGGCTGTTCGACTTCCTCGACGAGCAGGGCGTCGCCGACGACACGCTGGTGATGGTCCTCTCCGACAACGGCGCCAGCGCCGAGGGCGGTCCGACCGGCACCCTCAACGAGGCCGCCGGCTGGCTCGGGATGACCGAGGGCGTCGACGAGGCGCTGGCACACCTCGACGACATCGGCGGCCCGGACGCGAACAACCACTACCCGTGGGGCTGGGCCTGGGCGGGCAACGCGCCGCTGCGGCTCTGGAAGCGGTACGCCTGGCTCGGCGGCGTGCGGACGCCGCTGGTGGTGCGCTGGGGGGACCGGCTCGCGGGGCCCGGGGGAGTGCGGCCACAGTTCTGCCACGCGGTCGACCTCTACGCGACCGTGCTCGAGGCCGCCGGCGTCGAGGCGCCCGAGACGGTGGACGGCGTCTCCCAGCAGCCGGTCGACGGCGCGTCGATGCTGGACAGCTTCACCGACCCGGACGCCGCCGAGCACCGCGTGCTCCAGTACTTCGAGATGATGGGCTCACGCGGGATCTACCACGACGGCTGGAAGGCCGTGACCGACCACGTCGCGAACCAGTTCGGGGAGCGCGACCACCTGGTCGGCAGCTTCGACTTCGACACCGACCGGTGGTCGCTGTTCCGGCTCGCCGACGACTTCTCCGAGTCCACGGACGTCGCCGACGAGCACCCCGACGTCGTACGCCGCCTCGAGGGCCTGTGGTGGGCCGAGGCGGGCCGCAACAACGTGCTGCCGCTGTTCGAGTTCCCGGACTCGATGGCGCACCTGCACCCGGGCGAGTTCCCGCCGCCGGGCGCCGCGACGTACCGCCCCGGTGGCGGGCCGGTGCAGGAGAGCCAACTCCCCGCGGCCCTGGGCGGGTTCACGATGACGGCGTACGTCGAGGTGCCGGTCGGTGGCGCCGAGGGCATCGTCACCGCGCTCGGCGACCGGCACGGCGGCTGGGCGTGCTACCTCCTCGACGGCCGGCCGACGGCCACGTTCGCCCTGCTCGACGGAGCGGTCCGGGTGGCCGGGCCGGACCCGCTGTCGCCGGGCGCGCACGTGCTGGAGGTCCGCTACGAGCCGGGCCGCGCCGCCCGCGCGGTGGTCGCGGTCGACGGCGCGGACGTGGCGGAGGCCCCGCTCCCGGGGCTGGTGTTCTTCCCGAACCTCTCCACCGCCGGCGCCGGCCTGCTGGTCGGCCGCGATCGCGGCATCCCCGTCAGCCGCGACTACCGGCCGCCGTTCCCGTTCACCGGCGTGCTGGACCGGGTCGAGATCCGCAGCGGGCGCCCGGACGCCCGGCCGCAGGACGACACCAGCCTGAAGGCGGCCGTGGCGAGTGACTGAGGGGAGGCGCGAGCGCCACAAGGCCGATACCCGCCGGGCGCTCGAGGAGGCGGCGCTGCGCCGCTTCGCGGCCGAGGGGTACGACGCCACCTCGGTCGGTGCGATCGCGGCCGACGCGGGCGTCTCGGCGCGCACGTTCTTCCGCTACTTCGCCACCAAGGACGAGGTCCTCGACATGGGCCGGCTCGAGCGGCAGGGCGAGCTGCGGGCGGTGGTGGCCGCCGCGTCCGGGACCGGCTCCGCGGTGGTCCGCGCGGCGGTGCTGCACCTGGCCGAGGGCTTCGCCGGCGACCGGGAGCGCATCGCGCTGCGCCAGCGGGCCGCGGCGACGTCCCCGGTCCTGCGCGGCCGGCTCTTCGACACCTTCGCGTCGTGGGAGCACGCGCTCGCGTCGGCGCTCACCGCGCGCGGTGCGGCCGACGCCGACGTGCTCGCGGCCGCTGGCATCGCGGTCTTCCGCGTCGCGACCGCCTCCTGGGTCGACCGGGGCGGTTCGTTGCCGGATCTGGTCGGCCGCGGCTTCGACGCGCTCGGGTCGTCCGCCTGAGGGCGGTGTATTCACGCGCCAGAGGCGGACGACCCGCGCCGCGTCAGTCCTCCGGGTCGTCCAGCCGGGCCAGCCAGGTCGCGAACCGCTCGACGGCGGTCTCGAACTCGGGGTGCGTGTCGGTGAACTCCTGCAGGCGCTCGGCGAGCCAGGCCAGGGTGACCTCCTCGTCACCCCGGCGCTTCTCGAGCTCCTCGATCCCGCGGTCGGTGAAGTACATACGTCAGGCCCTGCCTTCTCTCACTGGGTCTCGATACGGCGGTCACGAGCTCGCAAGCTCGCTCGTGCGCCTACTCGACCTGCCTGAGGCCTCGGTCCCGCTCCTCGTTCCTCGGAGCGGAACCGCTCAGGCAAACGCCCGCGCGATCAGGTCCTTCTGCTCCTCGGTGTGCCGCTTGACGGTGCCGACCGAGGGGGAGGAGGACTCCTGGCGCCCGACCAGCTCGACCTGGGCGTCGACGTGCGGCCACACGTTGAGCGCGTAGTGCGGCCACGCGCCCATGTTGGCGGGCTCGTCCTGGACCCAGCGCACGGCCTTGAGCTTCGGGTACCGCGCGATCTCGTCGCGGATCTCGGCCTCGGGCCGCGGGTAGAGCTGCTCGACCCGGGCGATCGCGAACCGGCCGGCGTCCTCGCGCTTGGCCCGCTCCACCATCAGGTCCCAGGTCACGCGGCCCGAGCACAGCAGCAGCGTGTCCACCTGGTCGGCGTCGGCCTCGCCGTCGCCGAGGAACGGCTGGAACGTGCCCGACGTGAACTCGTCCGGCGTCGACGCCGCCTCCTTGCGCTTGAGCATCGACTTCGGCGTGAAGACGACGAGCGGTCGGTGCTCCTCGCCGAGCGAGTGCTGGCGCAGCAGGTGGAAGTACGACGCGGGCGTCGACGGCTGCGCGATCACGAACGCGTCGTCGGCAGCCATCGTCATGAACCGCTCGATCCGGGCGGAGGAGTGGTCCGGGCCCTGGCCCTCGTAGCCGTGCGGCAGCAGCAGCACGACGCCGGACTGCTGGCGCCACTTGGTCTCGCCGGAGGTGATGAACTCGTCGATCACCGTCTGCGCGCCGTTGACGAAGTCGCCGAACTGCGCCTCCCACAGCACCAGCGCCTCCGGCCGGGCCACCGAGTAGCCGTACTCGAAGCCGAGCGCGGCGTACTCCGACAGCAGCGAGTCGTAGACGTAGAACTTGGCCTGGTCCTCGGTGAGGTTGGCCAGCGGCGTCCACTCGTCGGCGTTGACCCGGTCGATGATCGTCGCGAAGCGGGACACGAAGGTGCCGCGGCGCGAGTCCTGGCCGGCCAGGCGGACCGGACGGCCCTCCATCAGCAGCGAGCCGAACGCGAGGATCTCGCCGGTGCCCCAGTCGATCGGGCCCTCCGCGATCGCGGCCGCGCGCCGCTGCAGCTGCGGCATCACCTTCGGGTGGACGGTGAAGCCGTCCGGCGGGGTGACGTACGCGTCGGCGATCCGCTTCATCACCTCGGCGGGGACCGCGGTGCGGGTCTCGCCGCTCGGCTTCTCCGGGTAGTCCGGCACCGTGGTCCACTCCGAGGGCTGGGTGCTCGCCTCGCGCACCTCGGTGAAGACCCGCTCGAGCTGCTGCTGGTAGTCGCGCAGGACCTGCTCGGCCTCCTCGATCGTGATGTCGCCACGGCCGATCAGGGACTCGGTGTAGAGCTTGCGGACCGAGCGCTTCTGCTCGATCAGGTCGTACATCAGCGGCTGCGTGTACGACGGGTCGTCGCCCTCGTTGTGGCCGCGGCGGCGGTAGCAGACCAGGTCGATGACGACGTCCTTCTTGAACGCCTGCCGGTACTCGAACGCCAGCCGTGCCACGCGGATGCACGCCTCGGGGTCGTCGCCGTTCACGTGGAAGATCGGCGCCTGGACCATGCGGGCGACGTCGGTGCAGTACAGCGACGAGCGCGAGGAGCCGGGGGAGGTGGTGAACCCGACCTGGTTGTTGACGACCAGGTGGATCGTGCCGCCGGTGCGGTAGCCCCGCAGCTGGGACAGGTTGAGGGTCTCGGCGACCACGCCCTGGCCCGCGAACGCGGCGTCGCCGTGCACGAGCAGCGGCAGCACGGGGTAGTCCCCGCCGCGGTCGAGCACGTCCTGCTTGGCCCGGGCGATGCCCTCGAGCACCGGGTCGACGGCCTCGAGGTGCGAGGGGTTCGCGGCGACCGACACCTTGATCTGCGCGCCGGAGCCCGCGGTGAACTCGCCCTCGGCGCCCAGGTGGTACTTCACGTCGCCGGAGCCCTGGACCGTGCGCGGGTCGATGTTGCCCTCGAACTCGCGGAAGATCTGGCTGTACTTCTTGCCGACGATGTTCGCCAGCACGTTCAGCCGGCCGCGGTGGGCCATGCCCATGGTGACCTCGTCGAGGCCCGCCTCGGCGGCCGCCTCGCAGATCTCGTCGATGACCGGGATCGTGGTCTCCCCGCCCTCGAGCGAGAAGCGCTTCTGGCCGACGAACTTGGTCTGCAGGAACGTCTCGAACGCCTCGGCCTGGTTGAGCTTCAGCAGGATCCGCAGCTGCTCCTCGCGGGGCGGCTTGGTGTGCGGCTGCTCGACGCGCTCCTGGATCCAGCGGCGCTGCTCGGGATCCATGATGTGCATGTACTCGATGCCGGTGGTGCGGCAGTACGAGTCGCGCAGGATCCCGAGGATGTGGCGCAGCTTCATGAAGCGCCGGCCCTCGCCGCCGAACGAGCCGGTGGCGAACTCGCGGTCGAGGTCCCACAGGGTCAGCCCGTGCGACTCCACCTCGAGGTCGGGGTGGCTGCGCTGGCGGTACTCCAGCGGGTCGGTGTCGGCCATCATGTGGCCGCGCACCCGGTAGGCGTGGATCAGCTCGAGGATGCGGGCCTGCTTGCTGATCTCGTCGTCGTGCGACGTCGAGATGTCCTTGGCCCAGCGGATCGGCTCGTACGGGATCCGCAGCGAGCGGAAGATCTCGTCGTAGAACTCCTCCTGGCCCAGCAGCAGCTGGTGCACCCGCTTGAGGAACTCACCCGACTGGGCGCCCTGGATCACCCGGTGGTCGTACGTCGAGGTCAGCGTCATGACCTTGCTGATCGCGTTCCGGGCGATCGCGTCCTCCGACGCGCCCTGCCACTCCGGCGGGTACTCCATCGCGCCGACGCCGATGATCGCGCCCTGGCCCTTCATCAGGCGGGGGACCGAGTGGACGGTGCCGATGCCGCCCGGGTTCGTCAGCGAGATCGTGGTGCCCTGGAAGTCCTCGATCGTCAGCTTGTTGTCGCGGGTCTTGCGCACGATCTCCTCGTACGCCGTCCAGAACGCCGCGAAGTCCATCGTCTCGGCGCCCTTGATGCTCGGCACCAGCAGCTGGCGGGTGCCGTCGGGCTTCTTCACGTCGATCGCGAGGCCGAGGTTGATGTGGGCGGGCGTGATCAAGTTCGGCTTGCCGTCGACGACGTCGAAGCCGACGTTCATCTCCGGCATCGCCTTGAGCGCCTTGATCAGCGCGTAGCCGATCAGGTGGGTGAAGGAGACCTTGCCGCCGCGCGCCCGGGCGAGGTGGTTGTTGATGACCGTCCGGTTGTCCCACAGCAGCTTGACTGGCACCGAGCGGACCGAGGTCGCGGTCGGGACCGCCAGCGAGGCGTCCATGTTGGCCGCCGTGCGGGCCGGGGCGCCGCGGAGGACGGTGTACGTCGGCTGGTCGCTGACCGCCGCCGGAGCGGTCGGGCGGGACTCCTTCGGCACCGGGTTCGAGGTGCCCTTGGCGGGCTCGGCCGCCTTCGTCTCGGGCCGGGGCTTGGCCTTCGGGGCCGGCGTCGGGGTCGGGTCGCGGTGCTCGGCGGGCTTCTCGGTCGACTTCGCGGCCGGCTTCTCCGCCGGCTTCTCGGCCGGCTTCGGCTCCGCCTTCTGCTCCGGCCGGGCGGGCGCGGCGGTGCCCGTCGTACCGTTGGTCCCGGAGGCCTTGCCGTTGGTCTTGAAGTACGCCGCCCAGGTCGCGTCCACGCTGCCGGGATCCCGCTGGTACTGGTCGTACATCTCCTCGACGAGCCACTCGTTCGCGCCGAAGTCGGCGGAGGGGACGTCGGACTGACTGCCTGGGGACTGCGGCACGGTGTGATTCGCCTCTTCCGGAACGTGCGCGGGGGAGTAGTTCAGTCGTCAAGGCTAGACCCCCGCCCCAGCAAATGCAGACTGCCGGGGGGCATTTCGGCGTGGTGTGCCGCGAGCCACAGACACGTCGCTCACACTGCCGGTCACACGATCTCGCACAGCAGCCGACCAGGGGAGTTCCGCAAGCATGACCAGACGCACTCGACGGGTGGGTGGGGCGGTCGCCGCCACGCTCGGGCTGGCCCTCGCGGCGACCGCGTGCAGCGGCGGCGGGTCGGACGATCCGGGCGACGCCGGCCCGACCGGCCCCGCGCAGGCCACGGACCACCCCGTCACGACGCGGGTGACCTTCGGCAAGGTCACCGGCACGCTCGCCCCGCAGGTGCGGGACCGGCTCGCGCAGCAGGTCGGCCAGGTCGTGACGCGCTGGACCGAGGCGGCGTACCTCGGCGGCGACTACCCGCGCCGCGACTTCTCCGACAGCTGGCCCGGGTTCACGGCGGGAGCGCAGCGGGAGGCGCACGGCGACCGGGCGCTGATGAGCAACGAGGACATCGGCGACCGGATCGACGGCGTCGTCCCGCACCGGAGCGTGGTCCGTCTCGACGTGCTCGCGGTGAAGAAGCACCCGGTCGGGATCACCGCGCACGTCTTCCTCGGCTTCGGCACCACCGGGGACCTGGAGAAGGAGGTGCGGGTGAAGGGCCGGCTGTTCCTCACCCCCACCGACGGTGGCTGGAAGGTCTTCGGCTACGACATGACGAAGGGGGCCGTGTGATGCGGCGCAGGATCCTCCGGACCGCGACGATCGGCCTGGTGCTGGCGATCGCGGCCCTGGTCGTGCCGGACTCCGCGGTGAAGAGCACCGAGGTCGCGCTGGTGAAGGTCGACCGGGCCAACGGCGTCGACCTGACCCCCGACGTGGTCTGGATCCTGGCGGTGGGCTCGGACGCCCGTCCCGGCGAGGACATGACCCGCAGCCGCGGCGACGCGCTCCAGCTGGTCGGGATGGACACGAGGACCGGCGCAGCCACCGCCATCGGCGTGCCCCGCGACTCGTGGGTGCCGATCCCGGGGCACGGCTACGACAAGATCAACGCGTCGCTGTACTTCGGCGGCCCGCAGCTGCTCGGGCAGACCGTCGGGAACCTGGTCGGCATCCAGCCCGACTACGTCTTCATCAGCCGGTTCAAGTTCTTCCAGGCGATGATCAAGGACATCGGCGGCATCGAGGTCGACAACCCGGTCGCGTTCGACGACACCTACCTCAAGCCGCAGGGCTTCCCGCAGGGGAAGATCCACCTCGGCGGGTACGACGCGATGGCGTTCTCACGCATCCGGCACAACCTGCTGCGCGGCGACTTCGACCGATCGGCCAACCAGCAGCGGGTGCTGCGCGGCATCCAGGCGAAGGTGCGCGCCCGGGCCGACGTCCCGGGCTTCATCGAGAAGGGTGTGCTGTCGGTGATGGCGCACCTCTCCACGAACCTCCCGCCCGCCGAGCTCTTCCGGCTCGCCCAGGCGATGGCCCAGGTCGAGCCGAGGAAGATCACCAGCTGCGTGGTCCAGGGCGGCATCGGCAACATCGGCGGCGCCAGCGTCGTCCTGCCGTACGTCGACATGGCCCGCCGGCTCGGCAACGAGGCCCGGAACGACGCGACGATCGAGCACTGCTGACCCGAGAGTCGGCAGTGCCCGATCGTCGTGGGTCGGGCGACCTCGTCAGTTCGGGCTGATGTGGGCGCCCGCCCAGGCGAGGTCGAGGATCGCGCCGTTCGGCATCAGGTCCGGGAGCGTGAGGACCAGGGCCCGGCTCTCGACGCCGGTCCAGTTGTTCCGGCTCTTCACGCGGTACTCCAGGAAGTTGCCGTTGCCCAGGTCGACGATCTGGCCGGCCCTGGTCGGGACCGCGACCTTCTCGCCGTTCAGCGTGATGCTGTCGATCCCGGTCCGGACCGTGCGCCGCACCTTGGTGGTGTCGGCGGCCTTCGCGAGGTCGACCCGGGAGATGACGCCGTCGATGACCAGGCCGATGCTCGGGATGTCCAGCGAGCCGATCCTCGTGGAGACGAAGCCGCTGGCCGAGCCGTTGGGCCGCTGGACGCCCTTCAACGCGTACTTCACGCCGGTGAGGGTGGCCAGGCCACCGAGCACACGCACGTCGGCGATGTGGTGCCGCTGGACCTTGCCGTCGCTGCCCGAGCAGGGGAGCGCCTGCTCCTCGAGGCCGCCGAGGCTGACCAGGTCGTTGCTGCCCAGCAGGGTCATGCCCATCGCGCGGGACTGGAAGACGCCGGCCGGGACCGGCTCGTAGACCGCGGTGCGCGCGCGACCGAGGGTGATCTCGCTCGGGTGGCCGGTCGCGGTGACGGTCAGGCGCAGCGCGTAGGTCTGCGAGGACGCCGAGTGGGCGGTGGTCTTGCCGGACTTCACGCCGGCGAGGCCGATGCTGCCCAGGCCCGGGATGTCGATGGTGTTGCCGGTGACCGAGCTGAGCAGGTCGATGACCTGGGTGACCAGGTCGGCCGAGTTCTCGCTGATCAGGTCGAGCAGGTCCTGGAGCTCCTGGGGGATCTCCTCGGGCAGGTTGCCGATCGAGAGACCGTCGAAGGAGAAGCTCTCCTGGTGGTCGAACGTGCCGTCGGCCTTGCGGAAGGCGTCGGCGACCGAGGTGAGCCCGGTCAGCTTCAGGGTCGGGGTCTGCTGGCCCTGGAACTCGCCGCCGAGCTCGAGGTCGCCGATGTTGCTGACGCCGCGGACGCCGTGCACGCCGTCCTTGCGGTAGGTCTTCGAGTACGACGTGGCGAGGCCGCCGGCGACCAGCGGGATGCCCAGGTCGCTGATCTCGGTGCCCTTGGTGACCTCGCGGCCGGCGTACCGGGTGCAGCGCTGCTGGGCGAACGCGGTCTTGGCGTTGCGGACCTCCACGCCGTCGAGCAGCACCTTGGTGCCGTAGACGGTCGCCTTGTAGCCGAGGTCGGTCTTGACGGGGGCGCCGGCACGCGCGGCGGGCCGGCTCGAGTGGTGGGCCGCGTCCGCGGCGGACGTGGTGGCGAGGGTACCGGCGAGACCGGCGGCGCAGACCGAGACGGTCGCGACAGCCCTACGGAGGGACGACGTGTTCACAACGGTTCCTGCTCTTTCCAATGCCGGAGCCGCTGGCGTCCCTCCCCGTCAGCCGCGGCTGCTGCTGAATCCCATGCTGTGGCGTCGATTGTGTGGAGCGAACCGGCAATTGGGGAGAGGTGGGCCCGAGAAACCCGAGCCGGTCTTGACCTCTCGTGCCCATTTCGGGCGCGGCCGTAACGTCCGGTCTGAACCGGCGTTTACCGAGAATTCTGCAACGTGTTCCAGATCACGTGAGCGATCGCTCGAGTGGGCGCCCCCGGCAGGATTCGAACCTGCGGCACCTGGTACCGGAAACCAGTGCTCTATCCCCTGAGCTACGGAGGCATCGCCCCGCGGTGCGGGACTGCCAGAACCCTACAACCGAGTCGCGGGCGGCGTGCAATCGGCCGACCGTTCCGCCGCCGACGTCCCATCACCGATATCGGTGCGAGCCCGCGTCCGGTGCGCCGATACCCTTGGCCGGTGACTCCCGAGCAGCTCTCCTCCGCGATCGTCGACGTGCTGACGACGCTGTCCACCGAGGGTGCGATCACCCTGCCGGACGGCGTCCCGACGACGGTGACGGTGGAGCGGCCGCGACAGAAGGGCCATGGCGACTACGCGACCAACGTGGCCCTGCAGCTGGCCAAGACGGCCGGGATGAACCCGCGGGACTTCGCGACGCTCGTCCAGCAGCGGCTCGAGCAGGTCGACGGGGTCGCGGGCGTCGACATCGCCGGGCCGGGGTTCCTCAACATCACGGTGTCGGCCGACGCCCAGGGCGTGGTCGCGGCCCAGATCGTCGACGCCGGGGCCGCGTACGGCCACACGCAGACGCTGGACGGCGAGAAGATCGACGTGGAGTTCATCTCCGCGAACCCGACCGGCCCGCTGCACCTCGGCCACACCCGCTGGGCGGTCGTCGGCGACGCGATCGCCCGGGTGCTCGAGGCGGCGGGGGCGCACGTGACCCGCGAGTTCTACATCAACGACCGCGGCAACCAGATGAACCTGTTCGGCGCCTCGATCGAGGCCGCCGCGCTCGGCCGGCCGACCCCGGAGGACGGGTACCACGGCGACTACATCACCGACCTGGCCCGGGAGATCGTGGCCGAGGACCCGACGATCCTCGACCTGCCCGAGGGGGAGCGGCAGGTCACGTTCCGGGAGAAGGGGTACGCGCTCCAGCTCGCCGACCAGCAGCGGCAGCTCGAGCGCTTCAACACCCACTTCGACGTGTGGTTCTCCGAGCGCAGCCTGCACGACAGCGACGACGTCGCGAGCGGGCTCGAGAAGCTGCGGTCGCAGGGCCACCTCTTCGAGGCCGACGGCGCGCTGTGGATGCGCACCACCGACTTCGGCGACGACAGGGACCGGGTGCTGATCCGGTCCAACGGCGAGCTGACCTACTTCGCGAGCGACACGGCGTACTACGTCAACAAGCGCCAGCGCGGCTTCGACCGCTGCATCTACCTGCTCGGTGCCGACCACCACGGGTACGTCGGCCGGCTCCGGGCGATGGCGGCCTGTGCCGGCGACGACCCGGACCGCAACATCGAGGTGCTGATCGGGCAGCTGGTGAAGATCGTGCGCGGGGGCGAGGAGGTCCGGCTCTCGAAGCGCGCCGGCGACATCGTGTCGCTCGAGGAGCTGATCGACGAGATCGGCACCGACGCGCTGCGGTACTCCCTCGCGCGCTACCCCGCGGACTCACCGCTGGTCCTCGACATCGCCGAGATCACCAAGCAGTCCAGCGACAACCCGGTCTTCTACGTGCAGTACGCCCACGCCCGGATCGCCTCGATCCTGCGCAACGCCACCGAGCTCGGCGTCGCGTTCTCGACGTCGGACTTCGACCCGGCGCTGCTGTCCCACGAGAAGGAGGGGGAGCTGCTGCGGTCGCTGGCGGAGTTCCCGCGCGTGGTGGCCGCCGCTGCCGAGCTGCGCGAGCCGCACCGGATCGCCCGCTACCTCGAGGACATGGCCGGGGTCTACCACCGGTTCTACGACAACTGCCGGGTGCTGCCGATGGGCGACGAGGAGACCACCGACCTGCACCGGGCCCGCCTGGTCCTGGTGGCCGCGACGCGGACCGTGCTCGCCAACGGCCTCGGCCTGCTCGGCGTCTCGGCGCCCGAGCGGATGTGATCCGCGCATGAGCACGACGCACGAGGCCGGGTGGGCGCACGCCTCCGGCGCCCTGCGCGGCCCGGCCTGGCTGCGCCAGCCCAGCGACCCGAACGCGCTGGTCGCGCACCTGTGGTCCCAGACCGCGCACAAGGTCGCCGGTGAGCTGCACGTCGGGGGGCTGGCCGTCCCCGAGCTGGTGGCGAACGTGAACACCCCCGCGTACGTCCTCGACGAGGCCGACTTCCGGGCCCGGGCGCGGGCGTTCCGCGACGCGTTCGCGGAGTACGACGTCTTCTACGCCGGCAAGGCGTTCCTGTGCACCGCGGTCGCGCGGTGGGTGCAGGAGGAGGGGCTCAGCCTCGACGTCTGCTCCGACGGCGAGCTGACCGTCGCCCTGCGGGCCGGGTTCGACCCCGCCCGCATCGGCTACCACGGCAACAACAAGTCGCAGATCGAGCTGCGCCGGGCGGTGGCCGAGGGCGTCGGCCGGATCATCGTCGACTCGTTCGACGAGATCGCCCGGCTCGAGTCGGTCACCGCGGAGTCCGGGACGACCGCCCGGGTGATGATCCGCGTGACCGCCGGCGTCGAGGCCCACACCCACGAGTACATCGCCACCGCGCACGAGGACCAGAAGTTCGGCTTCTCGATCACCTCCGGCGACGCGTTCGAGGCGGTCCGCCGGGTGCAGGCCGCTCCCGGCATCGAGCTGCTCGGGCTGCACTCGCACATCGGCAGCCAGATCTTCGACTCGTCCGGGTTCGAGGTGGCCGCCCGCCGGGTGCTCGCCCTCCAGGCGCGGGTCTCCGAGGAGCTCGGCGTGACGCTGCCGGAGATGGACCTCGGCGGTGGCTTCGGCATCGCGTACACGACCCAGGACGACCCCTCGGACCCCGCGCAGCTGGCGACCGAGATGAGCAAGATCGTCGAGCACGAGTGCCGCGCGCTCGGCATCCCCGAGCCGCGCCTGTCGATCGAGCCCGGGCGCGCGATCGTCGGCCCGGCGATGTGCACGGTCTACACGGTCGGCACCGTGAAGCGGGTCGAGCTGGACGGCGGCGCGGTGCGCACGTACGTCTCCGTCGACGGCGGGATGAGCGACAACATCCGCACCGCGCTGTACGACGCCGACTACTCCTGCACGATCGCCTCGCGGGCCTCGGACGCGCCTCCGGTGCTGGCGCGCGTGGTCGGCAAGCACTGCGAGGCGGGCGACGTCGTGGTGAAGGACGAGTTCCTGCCGGGCGACATCCGGCCGGGCGACCTCGTCGCGGTGCCCGGCACCGGGGCGTACTGCCGCTCGATGGCCTCCAACTACAACCACGCGCTGCGCCCCCCGGTGGTCGCGGTGCGGGACGGGGTCGCGCGGGTGGTCGTCCGCCGCGAGACTGTGGACGACCTGTTGGCGACGGACATGGGTGATCAGTAGTGGAGAGCGACAAGGCCCTCAAGGTGGCCGTGCTGGGCTGCGGTTCGGTGGGCTCGCAGGTGGTGCGGCTGCTCGGTGAGCAGGCCGGCGACCTGGCGGCCCGCATCGGCGCCCCGGTCGAGCTGGTGGGCGTCGCCGTACGGCGCCTCGACGCCGCGCGCGACGTGGAGGTGCCCGAGGGGCTGCTCACCACGGACGCGATGGGCCTGGTCACGCGGGACGACGTCGACCTCGTGGTCGAGGTGATCGGCGGCATCGAGCCGGCCCGGTCGCTGATCCTCGCCGCGCTCGAGAACGGCGCCTCGGTCGTGACCGCCAACAAGGCGCTGCTCGCCGAGGACGGGCCCACGTTGTTCGAGGCCGCCGAGAAGGCCGGCCGCGACCTCTACTACGAGGCGGCCGTCGCCGGTGCGATCCCGATCCTGCGCCCGCTGCGCGAGTCGCTGGCCGGCGACAAGGTCACCCGGGTGCTCGGCATCGTCAACGGCACCACGAACTTCATCCTCGACAAGATGGACACCACCGGAGCCGGCTTCGCCGAGGCGCTGGAGGAGGCCCAGGAGCTCGGGTACGCCGAGGCCGACCCGACCGCGGACGTCGAGGGCTTCGACGCGGCCGCGAAGGCGGCGATCCTGGCCTCGCTTGCCTTCCACTCGCGGGTGACCGCCGCCGACGTCCACCGTGAGGGCATCACCGAGGTGACCGCGGCCGACGTGCAGTCGGCCGTGGAGATGGACAGCGTCGTGAAGCTGCTGGCGATCTGCGAGCTGCGGACCGACGAGAACGGGCAGGGCGCCGTCGCCGTCCGCGTGCACCCCGCGATGATCCCGCGGTCCCACCCGCTGGCGTCGGTCCGCGAGGCCTACAACGCGGTGTTCGTGGAGTCCGAGGCCGCCGGCCAGCTGATGTTCTACGGGCCCGGCGCCGGCGGCTCGCCGACCGCGTCCGCCGTGCTCGGCGACCTGGTGACGGTCGCCCGCAACCGGCTGGCGGGCACCCGCGGCGCCGGTGAGTCGGCGTACGCCGACCGGGCGGTCCTGCCGATGGGCGAGACCGTCACGCGCTACCACGTCGCGATCGACGTCGACGACCGCGCGGGCGTGCTCGCCGCGGTCGCGACGGCCTTCGCCGAGAACGGCGTCTCGATCCAGACGGTGCGCCAGGAGGGCCGCGGGCTCGACGCGCAGCTGGTGGTCGTCTCGCACGAGTCGACCGACGCGCAGCTCAGCGCGACCGTCGAGCACCTGCGCGGCATGGACATCGTCCGCGAGGTCACCTCGGTGATGCGCGTCGAAGGAGTGTCGGAGTGAAGACCGGAGACATCACCCGGACCCACCAGTGGCGGGGCGTGATCGAGGAGTACCGCGACCTGCTGCAGATCCCCGAGGGGACCCCGGCGGTCACGCTCCGCGAGGGCGGGACCCCGCTGGTCTTCTCCGAGTGGCTCTCCGGCCTCACCGGCGCCGAGGTGTGGCTCAAGGTCGAGGGCGACAACCCCACCGGCTCGTTCAAGGACCGCGGCATGACCGCCGCGATCTCGGTCGCCAAGCACGAGGGCGCGGCCGCGGTCGTCTGCGCCTCGACCGGCAACACCTCCGCCTCGATGGCGGCGTACGCCGCGAAGGCCGGCCTCAAGCCGCTGGTGCTGGTGCCCGAGGGCAAGATCGCCGCGGGGAAGATGGCGCAGGCGATCCTGCACGGCGCCCAGGTGATCATGGTGCGCGGCAACTTCGACGACTGCCTGGCGATGGCCAAGGGCCTCGCCTGGGACTACCCGGTCGCGCTGGTCAACTCCGTGAACCCGGTTCGCCTCGAGGGACAGAAGAGCGCGGCCTTCGAGATCGTCGACTTCCTCGGCGACGCCCCCGACTACCACCTCCTGCCGGTCGGGAACGCCGGCAACATCTCGGCGTACTGGCTGGGCTACACGCAGTACGCCGACTGGGGGATGGCGACGAGGAGGCCGGTGCTGCGCGGGTTCCAGGCGGAGGGCGCGGCGCCGCTGGTGACCGGCGAGCCGTTCCCCGACCCGGAGACCCGGGCGACCGCGATCCGGATCGGCAACCCCGCGTCGTGGAAGCTCGCCGAGGCGGCGCGGGACGAGTCCGGTGGCCGCTTCGCCTCCGTCAGCGACGGCCAGATCCTGGCCGCGCAGCGGGAGCTCGCGGCCCGGGACGGCGTCTTCGTCGAGCCGGCCTCCGCGGCCGGCGTGGCGGGGCTGCTGCAGGAGCTGGCGGGCGGCGAGTCCTACCGCGGCGCGACGGTCGCGATCACCGTGACCGGCCACGGCCTGAAGGACACCGTGACCGCGCTCGAGGGCTTCACCGAGAGCGGCGGCACGATCGTCGACACGGTCGTGGACGCCGACGTCGTCGCCGCCGCCGAGGCCGCCGGGCTGGCGTGAGCGCCGCATGACGACGTTCGTCGAGGGCCCCGTCCGCGTCTCGGTCCCGGCCACCTCCGCGAACCTCGGCCCGGGCTTCGACTCCCTCGGACTCGCGCTCTCGATGCGCGACGAGCTGGAGGCCGAGGTGACCGGCTCGGGGCTCGAGGTCGTGGTGACGGGCTCGGGGGAGGGGGACGTGCCCCTGGACGAGTCGCACCTCGTGGTGCGCTCGATGCGCGCGGCCTTCGGCCTCGCCGGCGTGCAGCCGCCCGGCTTGCGGCTCTCGTGCACCAACGTCATCCCGCACGCCCGCGGGCTCGGGTCCTCGTCCGCCGCGATCGTGGCCGGGGTCGTGCTGGCCCGGGGCCTGGTCGCGGGCGGCTCGCTGCTCGTCGACGACGACGCCCTGTTCCGGCTCGCCGCGCGGATCGAGGGCCATCCCGACAACGTGGCGCCGGCGTTCTACGGCGGCTTCGTGATCTCGGGCCGCGACCCCGGCGAGGGGGACTTCTACGCCGTGCGCTCGTCGGTCGACCCGCGCATCGAGGCCGTGGTGCTGGTCCCGCCGACGCCGGTGTCGACCGAGGTCGCACGGGGGCTGCTCCCCGCCGAGGTGCCGCACGCGGCCGCGGCGGCGAACGCCGGCCGGGCGGCTCTTCTGGTCGCGGCCCTCGCCGGCCAGCCCGAGCAGCTGCTGCGCGGGACCCGCGACTACCTGCACCAGGACTACCGGCGCCCCGCGATGCCCGAGTCGCTGGCGCTGGTCGACGCGCTGCGCGCCGACGGCGTACCGGCGATCGTGTCGGGCGCCGGGCCCACCGTGCTCGCCTTCGCCGACGCGCCCGGGGCGGCCGGGCTGCTCGCCCGCCGCCCGGACGGCTGGGCGGCCCACCACCTGACGATCGACAGGGACGGCGCGCGGATCGTGTAGCGGATGCCACACCGCGCGAGGAGCGGGTGTATCTTGGGCACGCGCCCGAGATCTCGGAGCGCCCACCTCCTCGTCCACGCGCGGCACCGCCGCGCACCCGTGGCTGCCCTTCTCTCGCGCAGCCCGGAGGCCGCGGGGGCGACGAACCCGACGCCGCCGGCCCGAGGCCGGATCGGCACTGATACGTGGGAAGGACCTCACGTGACGGAAACCATCGAAGCCACCACCGCCGCCGGCGAGAAGCCGGCGAAGAAGCGCGGTGGCGGGCTCAACTCCATGCTGCTGGCCGACCTGAAGTCGATGGCCGCGGGCATGGGGATCCCGGGTGCGGGGTCGATGAAGAAGGCCCAGCTGGTCGAGGCGATCAAGGCCCACCAGTCCGGAGGCGTCCGGTCGTCCGAGCAGAAGCCGGAGCAGCAGCCCGAGCAGCAGCCCGAGCGGAAGTCCGAGCAGCGGGACCAGCGCGAACAGCGCGACCAGGGTCGCGACGAGCCGGCCTCGACCCGCCCGGACCAGAAGCAGGACCAGAAGCAGGACCGGCGGGACGGCCGCGACCAGCAGCGGAACCGGCAGCAGGACCAGAAGCAGGACCAGAAGCAGGACCAGCAGGACCGGCGGGACCGGCAGGAGCGCCAGCAGGGCCAGGGCGGGCAGCAGGGTGGCCACCAGGGCCGGAACCAGGACCGCAGCCAGGGCCAGGACCGTGCCCAGGACCGGAGCCAGAACCGCACCCAGGACCGCACCCAGGACCGCACCCAGGACCGCACCCAGGACCGCACCCAGGACCGGAGTCAGGACCGCGCCGAGGACCAGGACCGCCACCAGGGCGACCACGCGGACCAGGGCGAGGACGGCCAGGGCAGCCGCCGCAACCGGCGGCGCCGGGGCCGCGACCGCGACCGGCCCGGCGGCCGCAACGAGCCCGACACCACGATCCTCGAGGACGACGTGCTGGTCCCGGCGGCCGGCATCCTCGACGTGCTGGACAACTACGCCTTCGTCCGCACCAGCGGGTACCTGCCGGGCAGCGAGGACGTGTACGTCTCGCTGTCGATGGTCCGCAAGTACGGCCTGCGCCGCGGTGACGCCATCGTCGGCCAGGTGCGCCAGCCCCGCGAGGGCGAGCGCAAGGAGAAGTTCAACCCGATGGTCCGCATCGACAGCGTCAACGGCGCTGATCCCGAGGCGGCCAAGAGCCGGGTGGACTTCTCCAAGCTCGTCCCGCTCTACCCCTCGGAGCGCCTGCGCCTGGAGACGACCCCGGACAACCTGATCGGCCGGGTCATCGACATCGCCGCCCCGATCGGGAAGGGCCAGCGCGGGCTGATCGTCTCGCCCGCGAAGGCCGGCAAGACGATGATCATGCAGTCGATCGCGAACTCGATCACGACCAACAACCCCGAGGTCCACCTCATGGTCGTGCTGGTCGACGAGCGCCCGGAGGAGGTCACCGACTTCCAGCGCTCGGTCAAGGGCGAGGTCATCTCCTCGACGTTCGACCGCCCGGCGAGCGACCACACCATGGTCGCCGAGCTCGCCATCGAGCGGGCCAAGCGCCTGGTGGAGCTGGGCCACGACGTGGTCGTGCTGCTCGACGGGATCACCCGCCTCGGCCGCGCGTACAACCTCGCGGCACCGGCGAGCGGGCGGATCCTGTCCGGCGGCGTGGACTCCGCGGCCCTGTACCCCCCGAAGAAGTTCTTCGGCGCGGCCCGCAACATCGAGGGCGGCGGCTCGCTGACGATCCTGGCCACCGCGCTCATCGAGAGCGGCTCGAAGATGGACGAGGTGATCTTCGAGGAGTTCAAGGGCACCGGCAACATGGAGATCCGGCTGCGCCGCGACTTCGCCGACAAGCGGCTCTTCCCGGCCATCGACGCGATCCAGTCCGGCACCCGCCGCGAGGAGCTGCTGATGAGCCCCGAGGAGCTCCAGATCGTCTGGAAGCTGCGCCGGGTGCTGTCGTCGCTGGACCACCAGCAGGCCCTCGAGCTGCTGCTCGAGCGGCTGCGGAAGTCGACGACGAACATCGAGTTCCTCATGCAGGTCCAGAAGACGACGCCGACGCCCAGCAGCGGCAGCCGCGAGGACTGACGGAACCGAGACGGTAAAGGGTCGTTCTCCAGGAGCGGCCCTTCTGCCTCGCTCGGCGCCGATCGGGGCTAGGCTGCGAGGCGCACACCGATCATCAGAGGGGGACGAGTGGCCCGGATCCTGGTTGCGGACGACGACGTCGACATCCGCGAGCTCGTGGAGTTCAAGCTGTCCACGCTCGGCCACGACGTCGTGGCGGTGTCCGACGGGGCGGCGGCGATCGACGCCTGCCAGGCGGAGCGGCCCGACCTGGCCGTGCTCGACGTGATGATGCCCGGGGTCTCCGGTCTCGACGCCATCCGCGCGATCCGCGCAGACCCGGCGCTCGCCGACCTCCCGGTCATCCTGCTGACGGCCCGCGCCCAGGAGTCCGACGTCGAGACCGGCTTCGACTCGGGCGCGGACGACTACATCACCAAGCCGTTCAGCCCCCGCGAGCTCGCCTCCCGCGTGCAGGCGCTGCTCACCCGTTCTGTCTGAAAAGCCGGAACCCGGTCCGGGTGCGGCGGTACCCTTCCCGAGGGGGTAAGGGGTCATGAGCGGAGGGCGTCCGGTCGCGCGACTGGTCTCGCCGGTCATCGTCCGTCTGGGCGCGATGGCGGCGGCGATGGCTGCCATCGCCGTGCTCGGCGTCGTGCTGTCCACCGCCGCGGTCAACGACCTGACCCAGGACCTCCAGCCGGCCGCGGCCGCGAACCAGAGCGTCTACCAGGACCTCACCGACATGTCCGCCGCGGTCGCGGAGTGGGGCAGCACCGGGGCGAAGGCGGCCGCGGACGACTACCAGCAGGCGCTGGTCCGGCTGCCGGCCGACGAGCAGGTGGTCCGGCAGTTCGCGCGCGGCGACAACGAGCTCGAGCTGCTGGTGGTCCGCCAGGAGCGCGCCGCGCAGGAGTGGATCGCCCGGTACGCCGCGCCGCGCATGAAGACCGACGGCGGCACCCCGGCGACCCCGCAGCAGGTGCGCCTGAGCAGCCAGCTGTTCGACTCGGTCCGCAGCGCCCACCAGGCCACCACCGAGACGTTCGACAGCCGGGTCCGCGAGTCCAGCACCGCAGCGTCGTTCCGCCTCAAGGGCACGATCCTGGCCGTGGTGCTGCTGGCCGTGGTGTTCTGGTGGTTCGTCTCCCGGTCCCGCCGCAGGCTGATGGTCGAGCTGTCCCAGCCGCTGCTGGGCCTCGAGAAGGTCGTCCAGCGGATGGCCAAGCAGGACCACGAGGTCCGGGCCGAGCTCACCGGTCCGAAGGAGGTGCGCGCGGTCGCGACCGCGCTCAACGAGTTCGCCGACGCCCAGGCCCGGGCCCGGGCGGTCGAGGGCCGGATCCAGAGCGAGCTGCGCAGCCTGGACACCGCGCGCGACGACTTCGTCTCCAACGTCTCCCACGAGCTGCGTACGCCGCTCACGACGATCGCCGGCTACCTCGAGCTGGTGGCGGACGAGTTCGAGGACCGGCTCGAGCCCCGGCACGAGCGGATGCTCGAGGCCACCCGGCGCAACGTCGCCCGGCTCAAGCAGCTGATCGACGACCTGCTCGCGCTGTCGCGCGCCGAGGGGCGCGCGGCGGACATGGAGCCGATCGACCTCGCGCTGCTGGTCCGCGAGGTGGTCACCGACATCCGGATCACCGCCGCCCGCCGCGACATCCACGTCGAGGTGGACACTCCCGAGAACGTGGTCCCGGTGCTGGCCGACCGGGCGATGCTGCACCGGGCCTTCCTCAACCTGCTCACCAATGCGGTGAAGTTCAGCCACGACGGTGGCCGGGTGGCGGTCGCGCTCCGCCGCTCCGGCGCGACGGCCGAGGTGACCATCACCGACCACGGGATCGGTATCCCGGCCGGCGAGATCGACCGTCTGGGCACCCGCTTCTTCCGGGCCTCGAACGCCGTCTACAACGAGATCGCGGGTACCGGGCTGGGCGTGCGGATCATGCAGACGATCATCGACAACCACGGCGGCGACGTCGTGATCGACTCCGTGGAGGGCGAGGGCACCACGGTCTCGGTCCGGCTCACGGTGGTGCCCGACCAGGTGCCCGGCCCGCTCCCGCACGAGCTGCTCGAGGCCGAGGAGGCGGCCGCCGCCGAGGCCGCCGCCCGGGCGGAGCCCGACCCCGACGTACCCCGGATCGTCCCCGCCTTCCCGCGCCGCCGCTGACCTCATCCGCCGAGTCGGCGCCACTGCAGGTCGGATCGACCTCGAGTCGGCGCCACTGCAGACCAGCCGCATGCATTCGCGACGAGTCGGCCCGGTGCGGGTCTGCATTCGCGCCGAGTCGGCCCGGTGCGGGTCTGCATTCGCGCCGAGTCGGCCCGGTGCGGGTCTGCATTCGCGCCGAGTCGGCCCGGTGCGGGGCTGCATTCGCGCCGAGTCGGCGGGAACATCCTCGATTACCGCGACGTTCCCTCTCATGACACAATCGTGTGCTGGCTCCGGTTCACGCCGACTCACCAGGGATGAGGCGACCCGGCGGCCGATGAGAGGACACCATGAAGAAGGACATCCACCCGGAGTACGTCGAGACCCAGGTGACCTGCACCTGCGGCGCGTCGTTCACCACCCGCAGCACTGCCACCAGCGGCACGATCCACGCCGACGTCTGCTCGCAGTGCCACCCGTTCTACACCGGCAAGCAGAAGATCCTCGACACCGGCGGCCGCGTGGCCCGCTTCGAGGCCCGCTACGCCAAGAAGGCTGCTGACGCCAAGAAGTAGCTTCCACCGAGCGCCGGCTCCTGCCCATCGGGCAGGGCCGGCGCTCGTGTCTTGTTCAGCAGCTCGTGTCCGGCAGCGCAGCGAAGGAGGGTCCGATGTTCGAAGCCGTCGAGGGCATGCTCGCGGAGCACGCCGAGCTCGAGCAGCGCCTCGCCGCGCCCGAGACGCACGCGGACGCCCGGCTGGCCAAGCAGCTCAACCAGCGGTACGCCGCGCTGTCGTCGATCATCGGCGCCTGGCGGGACTGGCAGCAGCTCGGCGACGACGTCGAGGCCGCCCGCGAGCTCGCCGCCGAGGACCCCACCTTCGCGGACGAGGCCGACGCGCTGACCGTTCGCCGGCACGACGCCGAGGAGCGGCTGCGCCGCCTGCTGGTTCCGCGCGACCCCACGGACGACAAGGACGCGATCCTGGAGGTCAAGTCCGGGGAGGGCGGCGAGGAGTCCGCGCTGTTCGCGGGCGACCTGCTGCGCATGTACACCCGGTACGCCGAGGCGCGCGGCTGGAAGGTCGAGGTCCTCGACGCCGCCGAGTCCGACCTGGGTGGCTACAAGTCGGTCACCGTCGCGGTCAAGGCGAAGGGGACGCCCGAGCCGGGCGAGGCGCCGTACGCGCTGCTGAAGTTCGAGGGCGGCGTGCACCGGGTGCAGCGCGTTCCGGTCACCGAGTCGCAGGGCCGCGTGCACACCAGCGCGGCCGGCGTGCTCGTCCTGCCGGAGGCCGAGCAGGTCGACGTGCAGGTCGACGAGAACGACCTGCGCATCGACGTCTTCCGCTCCAGCGGTCCCGGCGGGCAGAGCGTCAACACCACCGACTCGGCCGTCCGGATCACGCACCTGCCCACCGGCATCGTGGTCAGCTGCCAGAACGAGAAGTCCCAGCTGCAGAACAAGGAGCAGGCGCTCCGCATCCTGCGCTCCCGGCTGCTGCAGGCCGCCCAGGACGCCGCCGACGCCGAGGCCGGCGAGGCCCGCCGCAGCCAGGTCCGCACCGTCGACCGGTCCGAGCGGATCCGCACCTACAACTTCCCGGAGAACCGCATCTCCGACCACCGCACCGGCTACAAGGCCTACAACCTGGACCAGGTGCTCGACGGCGACCTCCAGCCGGTGCTCGACTCCTGCGTCGAGGCCGACCTCGCGTCCCGCCTCGAGGCGCTCGAGCAGTGACCCACCGCCGCGATCTGCTCACGGCCGCGACCGCGCGGTTGCGGGAGGGCGGCGTCGCGAGCCCCGAGCACGACGCCGCGGAGCTGCTCGCGCACGTCCTCGGCACCACCCGCGGACGGCTCGTGCTCGTCGAGGAGGTGGCCCGCTCGGCCGAGGAGGAGTACGCCGACCTCGTCGAGCGCCGCGCCCGCCGCGAGCCGCTCCAGCACCTGACCGGCGTGGCGTGGTTCCGCCACGTCGAGCTGGCCGTGGGTCCCGGGGTGTTCGTGCCCCGGCCCGAGACCGAGCTGCTGGCCGGCTGGGCGGTCGAGCACGCCACGGACGGCAGTGTGGTCGTCGACCTGTGCACCGGGTCCGGCGCGATCGCCAAGGCGGTCAAGGACGAGGTGCCCGGCGCCGACGTGCACGCCGTCGAGCTCAGCGAGGACGCCCTGTCCTGGGCGGAGCGCAACCTCGAGGGCACCGGCGTCGACCTGCGGCAGGGCGACCTCGCCACCGCCTTCGACGACCTCGCCGGCACGGTGGACGTCGTCACCTGCAACCCGCCGTACGTCCCGCTGGAGGCGTGGGAGTCGGTCGCACCCGAGGCGCGTGACCACGACCCGCACCTGGCGCTGTTCTCCGGCGCCGACGGGCTGGACGCGATCCGGGTGCTGGAACGGCGCGCGGCCGTGCTGCTCCAGCCCGGGGGAGTGGTCGGCTTCGAGCACGCCGACGTGCAGGGCGAGTCGGCCCCCGCGGTGTTCGCCGAGACCGGCCGGTGGGCCGACGTGCGGGACCACACGGACCTGGCAGGTCGGCCGCGCTTCACGACCGCGCGACTGGCACGATGACCTCGTGAGTGATCGCTACGCCACCGGCACCGAGGAGGAGCGCGAGGAGGCGGTCGAGGCCGCGAGCCTCGCCGTGCAGCGCGGAGAGCTCGTCGTGCTCCCGACCGACACCGTGTACGGCATCGGCGCCGATGCCTTCGACCCGGCGGCCGTCCGCGGCCTCCTGGCGGCCAAGGGCCGGGGCCGGGAGATGCCGCCGCCGGTGCTGGTCAGCGCGGTCACGACCCTCGACGCCCTGGCGGTCCGGGTGCCCGGCTACGCGCGGGCGCTCGTCGAGGCGTTCTGGCCCGGGCCGCTCACGCTCGTGTGCCACCAGCAGACCTCGCTCCAGTGGGACCTCGGGGACACCCGCGGCACGGTCGCCGTCCGGATGCCCGACCACGAGGTCGCCCGCGAGATCCTCGAGCGCACCGGCCCCCTGGCCGTGAGCTCGGCGAACAAGACCGGCATGCCGGCCGCCACCGACGCCGACCAGGCGGAGGAGATGCTCGGCGACGCGGTCGCGGTCATCGTCGACGCGGGGGAGTCCCCGGGCGGCGAGGCCTCCACGATCGTCGACTGCACCGGCCCTCAGGGCCGGGCCCTGCGGCGCGGGGCGCTCTCGCTCGAGCAGCTCAACGAGGTGCTCGAGCCGCTCGGCGCGACCATCACCGACGAGGGCTGATGAGGGAGTACCTCCTCGTCTTCCTCGTCGCCGCTGCGGCGACCTACCTGCTCACGGTGATCGCGCGGGAGATCGCGCTGCGGACCGGTGCGGTGGCGAGGGTCCGCGACCGCGACGTGCACGCCGTGCCGATCCCGTACCTCGGCGGGCTCGCGATGCTCGGCGGCCTGGTGACGGCGTACGTCGTGGCCCGCGAGCTCCCGTTCCTCTCGCAGAGCGACCCGTTCGTGTTCCGGGACGCCGGGATCGTGCTCGTGGCGGGGGCGCTGATCTGCGCCGTGGGCGTGCTCGACGACCTGTTCGAGCTGGACGCCCTCACCAAGCTCGGCGGCCAGGTGCTCGCCGCCGGCTTCCTCATCGCGTTCGGCATCCAGTACTACTTCTTCCCCGGCCCCGACGACGTGCAGTACGCGATCGACCCGGCCCAGCGGGCCCTGCTCACCGGGTTCATCGTGGTCGCCACCGTGAACGCCGTGAACTTCGTCGACGGGCTGGACGGGCTGGCCGCCGGGGTGGTGGGCATCGGGGCCGCGGCGTTCTTCGTGTACTGCTACCAGCTGTCGAGCTTCAACAACGTCACCCTGGCGACGACCGGTGCGCTGCTGAGCGCCGCGCTGGCCGGCGCCTGCGCCGGCTTCCTGCCGCACAACTTCCACCAGGCCCGGCTGTTCATGGGGGACAGCGGGTCGATGCTGATCGGCCTGGTGCTGTCCGCCAGCGCGGTGACCCTGACCGGGCAGTTCTCCGCGAGCCAGATCACCGAGGGCGCGGCCGGGTCGCAGGCGAGCCTGCTCCCGACGCTGCTGCCGCTGCTGCTGCCGATCTCGATCCTGGTCGTCCCGATCCTCGACCTGGTGCTCGCGGTCGTACGACGGACGCGCGCCGGCCGTTCGCCGTTCGCCCCGGACAAGCAGCACCTGCACCACCGGCTCCTGGAGATCGGCCACTCGCACCGCCGCGCCGTGCTGATCATGTGGATGTGGGCCGCCCTGGTCGCCTTCGGGGCGGTGCTGGTGAGCCTCTACAGCGACGAGGCCTGGATGTGGACGTCGCTCGGGGTGATGGCCGCGCTGACGGTCGGCGCGACGTTCGTGCTGCCCAAGCTGCACCGCCCGTCGGTGGCGCTGGCCGACGAGGGCTGACCCCGGGTTTCAAGGCCCCTGAGCGCTTGTGCTAGTTTTCACAAGCACCCGTGACGACCACGAGAGAACGGCCGCCGACCATGACGACCGCGACCATCCGGACCCCGATGACACCGCTGCCGAGCGACCTGGCGGGCTGTGGTAGTTTCGCGCAGTCGCCGGTTGACGATGGCTGGGCAACTTCCCGTGCCCACGCCCCCGGCGTGTTCTTCCCTGCCAGTGGCTGCCTCGACGAATGGGACTTGGGTGGATGGTCGATGAAGGCTCCGACGCTGGTCTGCGTGGCCGCGACCTCATCGGCCTCGGAGGCCTCCTCGCCGGTGCCGTCGTGGCCGGCCTGGTCATCGGGTACCTCGTCGACGAGGCCGCCGGCACGTCGCCCGTCTTCGTCCTGGTCGGGATCGGCCTGGGCATCCTCGCCGGCTGCGCCGGCTTCGTCGTCAAGGTCCGTGCCGCCCTCCGGGGGTGAGCACCGATGAGTCTGACCGAGATGAGCGATGCGATGACCGACCCCACCGCCCAGCCGCCGGGCAAGCCGTCGATCTGGCGGGTCGTCCGGGACCAGCGCAAGATCGAGCTGGTCGGCCTCGGCATGGTCGTCGCCAGCTTCTGGATCGTCGGCCAGCTCGGCGAGTGGCGGCTGGCGGGCTGTATCGCCGGCGGTGTGCTGCTCGGGCTGGTCAACCACCTCGCGACCGAGTTCTGGCTGCTCAAGACGATCTCGTCCGGTGAGCAGCCGTCCCGCAACCAGATGATCGCCGCGACGATCGTCCGGCTGACCCTCCTCACGGTGGTCGCCCTCGGCATCGCCGTGATGTTCTGGCCCGACGGCATCGGCCTGCTGCTCGGCCTGGCCATCTTCCGGCTCATCGCCCTGGTGATGACCACGATCCCGCTGTTGAAGGAGCTGAAGAACCCATGACCGGCCTGCAGACTCTCACCGGTCTCCTCCCCATGGCCTCGGGCGGTGGGGGAGAGGAGTCGACGATCCAGATCGGCCACCACAAGACCGCCGAGTGGCTCGGGATGACCTTCAACGTGGACACCATCATCTCCACGCTCGTCGCCGGTGGCCTGGTGCTCCTCCTCGGCTTCTGGGTGGTCCGCCAGATGAGGCGCACCACCGAGGACCACGTGCCGACCAAGACCCAGATCCTCTGGGAGGCCGTGGTCGGCGAGGTCAACAAGCAGGTCGAGGACAACCTGGGCCGGGTGCACCCGTTCGTCGCCCCGCTGGCGATCTCGCTGTTCTTCTTCATCCTGTTCGCGAACTGGCTGGAGCTGGTGCCGACGGAGCTCAACCACGACACGCACCTGCTGCCCGCCCCGACCGCGGACACCAACCTGACCTACGCGCTCGCCGCGGTCACGATGATCAGCGTCTGGGCCTACGGCATCCGCCAGAAGGGCGTGAAGGGCTACTTCAAGCACTTCCTGGAGCCGTTCCCGGTGCTGCTGCCGCTGAACATCCTCGAGGAGCTGATCAAGCCGATCACGCTCGCGCTGCGACTCTTCGGCAACATCTTCGCCGGCGGCATCATGCTCGCGCTGATCGGTCTGATCCCGATCTACGCGATGTGGGCGCCGAACCTGCTCTGGAAGGCCTTCGACGGTGTCATCGGCCTGATCCAGGCCTTCATCTTCGCGCTGCTGACCGTCCTCTACTTCGCGATGGCCGGTGCCGGGCACGAGGACCACGAGGACCACGAGGAGCACCACGGCGACCAGCGTGAGAAGCCGGCCGACCACGACGACACCGTCGGCCACGACGACGCGGCCTCGGCCGAGCCGTCCCCCGTACCAGCGCACTGACCGACCCCGGTCAGGCGCCGACAGAGGTAATCACCAGCGCCACTCCCCGGCGCTAAACCTGAGGAGAGAAGAGACAATGGCAGTAACTGATGACGCCGTGACCCTGGCCGGTGCCTTCGTCGGTGGTGGCATCGCCCTCGCCGGCGGCGCGATCGGTGCCGGTATCGGTGACGGTCTGGCCGGTTCGTCGTACATCGAGGGCGTGGCCCGCCAGCCCGAGGCGCAGGGCCGCCTGCAGACCATCTTCTTCCTGACGGTGGGTCTGGTCGAGGCGATGTTCTTCATCAACCTCGCGTTCATGGCGCTGTTCGTCTTCGTCCTCGGCTGACCCGGGGCCCGGCCCCACCCAGTCAGAAGCAAGCAAAGGAACCCATTCGATGGCAAGCGTTGCGATCACTCCCATGGAGAGCAACTTCCTCGTCCCGAACGCGACGTTCTTCGTCGAGCTCGCGGCGTTCGCGCTGCTGCTGTTCCTGCTGGGCAAGTACGTCATCCCGCCGATCAACCGCGCGATGACCGCCCGGCAGGACGCGATCCGCGCCCAGTTCGCCGAGCTGGACGAGGCCAAGTCCGAGGCCCACGCGGCCGAGGAGGAGTTCAAGTCCCAGATCGCCGACGCGCGCCACGAGGCCGCGCGGATCCGCGAGGAGGCCCGCGAGCAGGGCGCCCAGATCATCGCGGAGATGCGTGAGCAGGCGAACGCCGAGGCGGCCCGCATCGTCGAGCACGCGCATGCGCAGATCGAGGCCGACCGCAAGGCGGCCATGGCGCAGCTGCGCAGCGAGGTGGGCACGCTCGCGACCACCCTGGCCGGCCGGATCGTCGGGGAGTCCCTCGAGGACGAGGCCCGCCAGAGCCGCGTGGTCGACCGGTTCCTGTCGGAGCTGGAAGGCGCCCGCTGATGGATCTGCGAGGAGCCTCGGCCGACTCCCTCCGGGAGCTGACCACCGAGCTCGGCAGCGCCCTGCGGGCCGGTTCGCACGCGGAGCAGGTCGCCGGTGAGCTGTTCACCGTCGCCCGGCTGCTGCGCGACGAGCCGTCCCTGCGCCGGGTCGCCACCGACGCCTCGCTGCCGGCCGAGCCCAAGCAGGGCCTGGTCACCCAGGTCCTCGAGGGCAAGGTCGACCCGACCACGCTCGACCTGGTCAGGAAGGCGGCGAGCCTGCGGTGGACCTCGAGCCGCGACCTGCCGGACGCCCTCGAGCGGCTCGGAGAGCTGGCCCTCGTCACGTCGGTCGGCAACGACGCGGACCGGCTCGCCGACGAGGTGTTCGCCCTCAGCCGCACGGTGACGGCCAACCCCGAGCTGCGCGACGCGCTCTCGAACCCGGCCCGCTCCCGCGCGGACAAGGAGCAGCTGCTGGACCGGCTGCTCGGCGGCAAGGTCCTCCCGGCGACCCTCGCGCTGGCCAAGCAGGCGCTGGCCGGGACCTACCGGACGGTGACCTCCGCCCTGGAGAACTACCGCAGGGTGGCGGCCGAGGCGCGCAACGAGTACGTCGCCACGGTCCGGGCCGTCACCCCGCTCAGCGACGGCGACCGCGACCGACTGGTCAAGGCGCTGAGCGAGCAGTACGGCCGCGAGATCCACGTCAACGAGGTCATCGACCCGACCGTCCTCGGTGGCGTCCGCGTCGAGATCGGTGACGACGTGATCGACGGCACCGTGTCGAGCCGCCTCGACGACGCCCGGCGCAAGCTGGTCGGCTGAGCACCACCGGCCCCAGACCACAGACTTCAGTAGAGACAAGAGAGTAGGGACAACGATGACGGAGCTTTCGATCCGTCCGGAGGAGATCCGCGACGCGCTGCAGAAGTACGTCGCCGACTACCAGCCCGAGGCGGCCAGCAAGGAAGAGGTCGGCACCGTCGCGACGGCGGGCGACGGCATCGCCCGCGTGAGCGGTCTGCCCTCGGCGATGGCCAACGAGCTCCTCGAGTTCGAGGACGGCACGCTCGGCATCGCCCTGAACCTCGACACCCGCGAGATCGGTGTCGTCATCCTCGGTGACTTCGAGGGCATCGAGGAGGGTCAGACGGTGCGCCGCACCGGCGAGATCCTCTCGGTCCCGGTCGGCGACGCCTTCATGGGCCGGGTCATCGACCCGCTCGGCACCCCGATCGACGGGCTCGGCGAGATCGAGTCCGAGGGCCGCCGTGCTCTCGAGCTCCAGGCCCCGGGCGTGATGGCCCGTCAGTCGGTCCACGAGCCGCTCGCGACCGGCATCAAGGCGATCGACTCGATGACCCCGATCGGCCGCGGCCAGCGCCAGCTGATCATCGGCGACCGCGCGACCGGCAAGACCACGATCGCGATCGACACGATCATCAACCAGAAGAAGAACTGGGAGTCGGGCGACCCGGCCAAGCAGGTCCGCTGCATCTACGTCGCGATCGGCCAGAAGGGCTCGACCATCGCCTCGGTGCGTGGCGCCCTCGAGGAGGCCGGCGCACTGGAGTACACGACGATCGTCGCCTCGCCGGCGTCCGACAGCGCGGGCTTCAAGTACCTCGCGCCGTACACCGGCTCGGCCATCGGCCAGCACTGGATGTACGACGGCAAGCACGTCCTGATCGTCTTCGACGACCTGACCAAGCAGGCCGAGGCCTACCGCGCCGTGTCGCTGCTGCTGCGCCGCCCGCCGGGCCGCGAGGCGTACCCGGGCGACGTGTTCTACCTGCACAGCCGGCTGCTCGAGCGCTGCGCGAAGCTGTCCGACGACATGGGCGCGGGCTCGATGACCGGTCTGCCGATCATCGAGACCAAGGCCAACGACGTGTCGGCGTACATCCCGACCAACGTCATCTCGATCACCGACGGCCAGATCTTCCTGCAGTCGGACCTGTTCGCGGCCAACCAGCGCCCGGCGATCGACGTCGGTGTGTCGGTGTCCCGCGTGGGTGGTGCCGCGATGACCAAGGCGATGAAGGCCGTCACCGGCTCGCTCAAGGTCGACCTCGCGCAGTTCCGCGCGATGGAGGCGTTCGCGATGTTCGCGTCCGACCTGGACGCCGCCTCGCGGCAGCAGCTGGACCGCGGCCAGCGCCTGATGGCGCTGCTCAAGCAGCCGGCGTACTCGCCGTACCCGCTCGAGGAGATGACCGTCTCGCTGTGGATCGGCACCACCGGTCGCCTCGACCGCGTGCCGACCGCCGACGTGCTCCGCTTCGAGCGCGAGTTCCTCGACTACCTGCGCCGCTCGCACGACGGCATCCTGTCGGCCATCCGGGAGACGCAGAAGTTCGAGGACGACACCGCATCCGCCCTTGCCGATGCCTACGACTCCTTCCTCGACCAGTTCGAGACGTCCGAGGGCGGCTCGATCAAGGTCGGCCACGAGCCCGAGGCGGAGGCCCTGGAGGACGAGGACGTCGAGCAGGAGCAGATCGTCAAGCAGAAGCGGGGCTGATCGCACATGGCTCTCTCGGTGCGCGAGTACCGGGCGCGGATCAAGTCGACGGAGTCGATGAAGAAGATCACCCGCGCCATGGAGCTCATCGCCGCGTCCCGCATCATCAAGGCGCAGCAGCGGGCCCAGTCGGCCGCGCCGTACGCGCGTGAGCTGACCCGGGCGGTCTCGGCGGTGGCGACGTACTCCAACGTCGACCACCCGCTGACCCGCGAGCCGGAGGACCCCAAGCGGGCCGCCGTGCTCATCGTGACCAGCGACCGCGGCCTGGCCGGCGCCTACTCCTCGAGCGTGCTCAAGGAGGCCGAGCGGCTCGCTGAGAAGCTGCGGAGCGAGGGCAAGGAGATCGACACCTACATCTGCGGCCGCAAGGGCGAGGCGTACTACAAGTTCCGTGGTCGCCCCGTCGTGCAGTCGTGGACCGGGTTCTCCGACCAGCCGTCGTACGACGCCGCTCACGAGATCGGCAGGACGCTGATCGACGCGTTCCTCGACGAGGACGGCGAGCACGCGGTGGACGAGGTCCACGTCGTGTTCACCCGGTTCCGCTCGATGCTCCTCCAGGAGCCGACCGACGTGCGGCTGCTGCCGCTCGAGGTCGTCGAGGGCGAGGAGCGGCCGGCGTCGGACGAGGTGCTGCCGCTCTACGAGTTCGAGCCGTCCCCGGAGGCGGTGCTGGACGGGCTGCTCCCGCAGTACGTCCAGAGCCGGATCTTCTTCGCGCTGCTGCAGGCGGCCGCCTCCGAGCTGGCCGCCCGTCAGAAGGCGATGAAGTCCGCCACCGACAACGCGGACGAGCTCATCAAGAAGTACACCCGAATCGCCAACCAGGCCCGCCAGGCCGGTATTACCCAGGAAATCAGCGAGATCGTCGGAGGCGTCAACGCGCTCGCCGACGCCCAAGCGGGGAGTGAGTGAAGGACATGACTGCAACGATCGAAGAGACCCAGGAGACCGGGTCGGCCAACACCGGCCGCATCGCCCGGGTGATCGGCCCGGTCGTCGACGTCGAGTTCCCCGTGGACTCGATGCCGGAGATCTACAACAAGCTCGAGTGCGAGGTCACGCTCGGCGAGGAGACCACCGTGCTCCCGCTCGAGGTCGCCCAGCACATCGGCGACGGCATGGTCCGCGCGATCTCGCTGAAGCCGACCGACGGCCTGGTCCGCGGCGCCCAGGTGACCGACACCGGCGGCCCCATCAGCGTCCCGGTGGGTGACATCACGCTCGGCAAGGTCTTCAACGCGACCGGCGACGTGCTGAACCTCAAGGAAGGCGAGACCTTCGACGTCCAGGAGCGGTGGGGCATCCACCGCAAGGCGCCGGCGTTCGACCAGCTCGAGTCGAAGACGCAGATGTTCGAGACCGGCATCAAGGTCATCGACCTGCTCACGCCGTACGTCCAGGGCGGCAAGATCGGCCTGTTCGGCGGCGCCGGCGTGGGCAAGACCGTGCTCATCCAGGAGATGATCGCGCGTGTTGCGAAGGACCACGGTGGTGTGTCGGTGTTCGCCGGTGTCGGCGAGCGCACCCGTGAGGGCAACGACCTGATCGTCGAGATGGAGGAAGCCGGCGTCATCGGCCAGACCGCCCTCGTCTTCGGCCAGATGGACGAGCCGCCGGGCACCCGCCTGCGGGTCGCGCTGTCCGCGCTGACGATGGCGGAGTACTTCCGCGACGTCCAGAACCAGGACGTGCTGCTGTTCATCGACAACATCTTCCGGTTCACCCAGGCCGGTTCCGAGGTGTCCACCCTGCTCGGCCGGATGCCGTCCGCGGTGGGCTACCAGCCGAACCTCGCCGACGAGATGGGCACGCTCCAGGAGCGGATCACGTCGACCCGCGGCCACTCGATCACCTCGATGCAGGCGATCTACGTGCCCGCGGACGACTACACCGACCCGGCGCCGGCCACCACGTTCGCGCACCTCGACGCGACCACGGAGCTGTCGCGCGAGATCGCGTCGCTGGGCATCTACCCGGCCGTGGACCCGCTGACCTCGACCTCCCGGATCCTCGACCCGCAGTACATCGGTCAGGACCACTACGACTGCGCGATCCGCATCAAGCAGATCCTGCAGCGCAACAAGGAGCTCCAGGACATCATCGCGATCCTCGGTGTCGACGAGCTCTCCGAAGAGGACAAGATCATCGTGTCCCGGGCTCGCCGCATCCAGCGGTTCCTGTCGCAGAACACCTACGTGGCCAAGCAGTTCACCGGCATCGAGGGCTCGACCGTCCCGGTGTCGGAGACCATCGAGGCGTTCAACAAGATCGCGGACGGCGAGTACGACCACGTGGCCGAGCAGGCCTTCTTCATGTGCGGCGGTCTGGATGACGTCGAGCAGAAGTGGGCCGACATCCAGAAGAACCTCTGAGCCGATGGCAGACAACGACCAGCTCCAGGTCGAGCTCGTCGCGGCCGACCGGACCGTGTGGTCCGGTCAGGCCACGATGGTCGTCGCCAAGACCGCGGACGGTGACATCGGCATCCTGCGCAACCACATGCCGGTGCTCTCGCTCCTGGTCGACGGCGTCGTCGAGATCACCCCGGTCGACGGCGAGAAGGTCTTCGCCGCGGTCGACGGCGGGTTCTTGTCGGTCGCCCACAACCGGGTGTCGGTGCTGTCGCAGTTCGCGGCGCTCGCCGACGAGATCGACGTGGCCGCCGAGCGGGCCGAGCTGGAGTCGGCCGAGGCGGCCTCCGACGACGAGGACGCCGCCGCGCGCGCCCGTCGTGCCGAGGCGCGGATCCGGGCGGCCGAACGGGCCTCCTGACCCGGAGCACACCAGGACCAGACCCAGACATCGCACCCGCAGGGGCGCCCGCTAGGGTGAGCACCCCTGCGGGTGCGAGTCGTTTTGGGAGGGCCTGGATGCCGGTATGGCAGTGGCTGCTGGATGCAGCCGGTGCGCTGCTCGGCGTCGTCCTGCTCTTCGGCCTCGGCCTCATCGTCCGCCGCCGGTTGCTGTCCCGCCACGGCGGCACCTTCGAGCTCAGCTATCGCGTCCGGTCCTCCAAGGCCGGGCGCGGTTGGCTTCTGGGGCTCGGCCGCTACTCCGGGGAGTCCCTGGAGTGGTTCCGCTACTTCTCGCTCTGGCCGCGCCCCAAGCGGGTGCTCGAGCGCTCGGAGCTGACCTTCGTCGGCCGCCGCGACCCCGAGGGTGCGGAGCAGATGTCGCTCTACCCCGACCACGTCGTGATCTCCTGCCGGACCCCCGGCGGCCTCATCGAGCTCGCGATGTCGGAGGGCTCGCTGATGGGCTTCTCCTCCTGGCTCGAGGCCGGGCCGCCCGGGACCGACTGGACCCGCGGCCCCCGTTGAAATGCCGAGTCGGCGTCAGGCGGTGGGTGCTCCGTCCTCGTAGAGCCGGGGGATGCGGTGGTTGGCGGCGAACATGCCGTGCGGGTCGACCGCGCTGCGGATGCCGGTCAGCTGCGTCCAGGTCGCCGCGTCGAAGATCGCGCGGGCGTCGACCGGGTTCTCGGCGAAGTTCGAGTACTGGCGGCCGTTGTCGAACGGCGCCAGCGCCGCGCTGAGGCGCACCGCGTCGGCGTGCGCCTGGGCGCCCATCTCCGGGGTGGCCGCGATCCCGCCGCCGAAGGTGAGGAACTGGCCGTCGAGGCGGTTCAGCACCCCGCCACCCTCGTGCGGGCGGCCCAGCGCGCCGCCCAGCTGGCGCAGCTCGGCCATCAGCAGCGAGCTGCTCGCGTCCGGCCCGGCCTCGGCGATGAACGCGTCGACCGCGGCGTCCGGCAGCGACCCGAGCATGATCGAGTCGGAGGCGAACGGCGCACCGCCCTCGGGGTCCATGTGCAGCCGCACCAGCGACTTCGCGGGCACCCGCGCGAAGGTGTCCAGGAACGGGCGCAGCGCGCGGAGGCCCGCGAGCAGCTCCTCGCCGCGCTCGTCGGAGCCGAGCACGGCGCCGTCGATCACGACCAGCTCCTGGCCACGGAGGAACTCCGGCAGGTCGGGCAGGTCCGGGAGGCGCATCGCGCGGAACGACGTCGTGACCTCGTCCGGAGCGCCCGGCGCCCAGGCGGCCCACTCCCGCAGCACCGGCTCGATGTCGCGGAGGTTCCACATCAGCATCCCGGCGTACGCGGTCGGGATGTCGAACATCCGCAGCTCGAGCGCGGTGACGACGCCGAAGTTCCCGCCGCCGCCGCGGACCGCCCAGAACAGCTCGGCGTTCTGCTCGGCGTCGGCGCGGACCACGCTGCCGTCGGCGACCACCATCTCCACGGCGGTGAGGCTGTTGGTGGCCAGGCCGAGCTTGCGGGCGTACCAGCCGATGCCGCCGCCGAGGGAGTAGCCGGCGATGCCGACGTCGGGGGAGGAGCCGTGCAGCACGGCCCGGCCGTGCGCGGCGGCCGCGTCCACGGCCGGCTCCCAGATCGTGCCGCCCTCGACCCGGACGATGCCGCGGGAGGGGTCGGCGATCGCCGACGACATCTCGGAGGTGCGGACGATGACCACGTCCTCGAGGCCCTGGGCAGCGAGCGGGCCGGCGTTGTGGCCGGTGCTCTGCGGGGCGACCCGCAGGCCGCACTCGGCGGCGAGGCTGACGACGGTGGCGACCTCGGCCGCGGTGCGGGGGAGGGCGACGGCAGCGGGACGCTGGTCGACGGCGAAGTTCCAGGCGACGCGGACGGCGTCGTACCCGGGGTCGCCGGGGAGGTGGACGCGGCCGCCGAGGAGGCCGCGGAACGCGGTGGCGGGGCTCTGGGTGTCGAGGTCGATGGTCATGCGGGGGTGCTCCTTGGTTCGGATGATCGGTGGGACGACCTTGCGCCGGGGCACTTGGAGCCCACTTCGAGCCGGCTTGGAGCCCGGCTTGGAACCGGTTCGGGAGCGCGGTCGGCGGCTGCTCCCTACGCTGTGCGCGTGGAGGTGTCGGTCCTCGGCCCGGTCGAGGTGAGCCTGGCGGGAGCGCCGGTCGACCTGGGTACGCCGAAGCAGCGGGCCCTGGTCGCGGCGCTCGCGCTGTCCCGCCGCTGGCCCGTCTCGGTGGACGCGATCGTCGACCTGCTGTGGGAGGACGCCGCGCCGCCGGGGGTGACCGCCACGCTGCAGGCCTACGTCTCCCAGCTCCGGAGGGTCCTCGAGCCCGACCGGGAGCGTCGCGCGCCGGCGACCGTGCTGGTCACGGTGGCGCCGGGCTACGCCCTGCGGGTGCCCGACGAGAGCGTCGACGTGGGGCGCTTCGAGCAGGCGGTGAACACCGCGCACCGGGCGCTGCAGCCCGGGGGCTGGGGGCCGTCGCCGCTGGACGCGGGTCAGCTGACCGCCCAGGTGGGCGCCCTGGACGCGGCGCTGGCGCTCTGGCGGGGCACGCCGTACGCCGAGCTGGGCGACGCGGACCCGGCCGTGGCCGAGCGCGCCCGTCTCGAGGAGCTGCGGCTGGTCGCCCTGGAGGACCGTGCGGTCGCGGGCCTGGCGCTGGGCCACCACGCGACCGTGGCGGCCGAGCTGGAGGCCCTCACCGCCGCCCACCCGCTGCGCGAGCGGCTCTGGGCGCTCCGGGCGCTGGCGCTGACCCGGTCCGGGCGGCAGGCCGACGCCCTCGACGTGCTCCGCCGGGTCCGGGAGGTGCTCGACGAGGAGCTGGGGCTCGAGCCGTCCGCCGAGCTGCGCGACCTGCAGACCGCGGTGCTGCGCCAGGACCCGGAGCTGGACTGGACGGCACCCGCGGCGGGCGCGGCCCCACCGACCCCGGCGCCGCCGCCGGTCGCGGAGCGGCCGGCCCGCGCCGAGCAGGTCGCCCCGTGGCCGATGGTGGGCCGGGACGCCGACCTGGAGTCGCTCGTCGACGTGGTCGAGGCCGCCGAGCGCGGCGTCCCGTCGTACGCCGTCATCACCGGCGACCCGGGGATCGGCAAGTCCCGGCTGGCGGCCGAGCTGGTGCTGCGCGCGCGGCAGCGCGGGCTGCGGGTCCTGGTCGGCCGCTGCTCGCAGGACGACGGCGCCCCGCCGCTGTGGCCGTGGAAGAGCGTGCTGGACGAGCTCGGCGTCAGCCTCCTCGAGGAGCAGCCCGCGACCGAGGGCGAGGGCGGTCAGTTCCGTGCCTGGGAGCGGATCGCGGACGCGATCCGGTCCGCCGCGGAGGAGCAGCCGACGGTCGTGGTGCTCGACGACCTGCACTGGGCGGACACGTCGACGCTGCGGGTGCTGCGCCTGCTGGTGGAGACCACCGACCGGGCGCGGCTGCTGGTGGTGACCACGTGGCGCTCGCACCCGGAGCCGGCCGGGGCGCTGGCGGACGTGGCCGAGGCGCTCGCCCGGATGCACGCCCTGCGGCTGCAGCTGTCCGGCCTGCCACCACGCGAGGTCGCCGCGGTCTTCGAGAGCGTCACCCATCGCGAGCTGGCGCCCGCCGAGGCCGCCGCGCTGCGCGAGCGGACCGACGGCAACCCTTTCTTCCTGGTGGAGCTGGCCCGGCTCGCGGGGGAGCGCGGCGCCGGGGGCGACGAGCTGCCGACCGCGGTCACCGACGTGATCAACCGGCGGCTGCTCCGCCTGCCGGACCGGACGGTCAGCGCGCTCCGGGCGGCCGCGGTGATCGGCCGCGAGTTCGACACGCCGACGCTGGCGACGATCACCGCGATCGACGAGGACGACCTGCTCGACGTGGTCGAGCCGGCCCAGGCCGCGGGGCTGGTGCGCGAGGACGGCGTCGACCACTTCCTGTTCGCGCACGCGCTGGTCCGCGACACGCTGCGCGCGGGGACGAGCGTCAGCCGCCGGGCGCGGCTCCACGCGCGGGTGGCCGACGCGCTGACCGGCGTACCCGGACGGGAGACCGAGGTGGCCCGGCACTGGCGCGAGGCCGGCCCGTCGTACGGCGACCGGGCCTGGCGGTCCGCGGTCGAGGCAGCGACGCTGGCCCGCCGGCTCTACGCCTACGACCAGGCGGCCGAGCTGCTCGAGGGCGCGCTGGTGTCGCTGGACAGCGACGGCCAGGCGACGCTGCGGGACCGGTACGACGTGCTGATGGCGCTCATCGAGGCCTACCGGTGGGCCGCCCGGCTGCCGGACCTCGTGGCGACCGTCGAGCAGGCGATCGAGGTCGGCAAGCAGCTGCGCGACCCCGAGGCCGTGGCCCGGGCGGCGATCGCGACCACCGAGGGCGTGCTCTGGCGGTCGGGACCGCCCGGGGCGGTCAACGAGGACGTCGTGGCCGCCCTGCGCGGCAGCCTGGACCGGCTGCCCACCGCGGACAGCGACCTGCGCTGCCGCACCATGCTGGCCCTGGCCAACGAGCTGTACGACACGGTCTCGTGGGAGGAACGCCGAGCGCTCTGCGACGAGGGCCTCGCGATGGCGCGGCGGCTCGGGGACCCGCTGCTGCTGATGTTCGCCTGCCAGGTCTGCTTCGTCGCGCTGTGGACGGCGGAGACCGCGGTCGAGCGGGTGGAGCTGGTGCGCGAGGCCCAGGAGCTGGCTCGCACCACCCGGAGCGAGCGCGCGTTCGTGGTGTGCGCGACCCTGCACGCGGCGGTGCTGAGCGAGGTCGGCCGGGTCGACGAGATGTGGGCCGCGATCGCCGAGGCCCGGGCGGCCGCGCAGGAGCAGCGGATCGCGTTCGGCGAGCTCGTGCTCGGTGGGCTGGAGATCCCCTGGCACGCGATGGCGGGGCGGTTCGACGAGTGCGAGCGACTGCTCGCGGAGATCCACGACCTCGGCAGCCGGCTCTCGCACCACAACGTCGACGAGAGCGTCGCCGCGTCGATGCTCGCGATCTGCCTGTGGCAGGGGCGGCCCGGGGAGATGGTGCCGGTGCTCGAGGCGTTCGACGAGACGCCGTACCCCTTCGGGGCGAGCATCGCGGTCTACCTCTGGCGGGCGGGTGAGCCGGACAAGGCGCGGGAGGTGTACGCCGAGCGCGGCGCCCCGCTCGACCACGACAACGACATCTCGCTGCTGGCCTGGGCGCACGCCGCCGAGCTCGCGCTGTACCTCGGCGAGCCCGCGCTGGCCGCCGGCGCCTACGCGAGGCTCGCGCCGCTCGCCGGCCTGAACACCTGCGCCGGGTCGTCGCTGGCGCTCGGGCCGGTGGACACCTACCTGGCGCTCGCCGCGGCGGCCACCGGCGAGCGCGACCTCGCCGCGAAGCACGCCGACGACGCCCTTGCGCTGGCCGACGCGTGGGGCGTGCCGCAGCTGGCGTCGTGGCTGCGGGACCTGCGCGCGGAGCACGGCTTCTGACCCGGCCTCTGGACCGGTCAAGTGATGGTTAGGCTGGTCGGGTGCCGCCCCTGCTCCACACCCGCAACGCCGTCGCCGCGAGCTTCGCCCTCAACGGGTTCTGCTTCGCCACGCTGGTCTCGCGGCTCCCCGACATCCGGAGCGGGCTCGACCTCGACAACGGCGCGCTCGGGCTGCTGCTGCTGGCGCTCTCCGCGGGGTCGGTGATCGCGCTGCCGCTCAGCGGCCGGCTCATCGACCGGATCGGCGCGGCCGCGGTGACCCGGCTCGGCGCCTGCCTCGTCGCGGTCGGCCTGACCGTCGCGGCCGCGGGCGTGGTGACCGACGTGGTGCTGGTCGCCGCGCTGGGGCTCTTCGTCAACGGGGTCGGCACCGCGGTCTGGGACGTCTCGATGAACGTCGAGGGCGCCGAGGTGGAGCGCCGCCTGAGCCGCACGATCATGCCGCGGTTCCACGCGGGCTGGAGCCTGGGCTCGTTCGCCGGCGCCGCGGTCGGCGTCCCCATGGCCGCGGTGCACGCGCCGCTGCTGCTGCACGCCACGGTCTTCGCGGTGCTCGCCGCGGCGGCGACCTGGCGCGCGGCGGCCACCTACCTGCCGCCGTCCGCCGAGCCGGAGGAGCGCGAGGCGGTGGCGTTCTCGCCGTGGCGCGAGCCGCGCACGCTGGCGATCGGGGTCATGGTGCTGGCGTTCGCGCTGTCGGAGGGGTCGGCCAACGACTGGCTGTCGCTCGCCCTCATCGACGGCTACGACGTCCGTCACTGGGTCGGCGTCGCCGGCTACGCCGTCTTTGTGTGCTCGATGATGGCCGGCCGCCTCTACGGGCCGGTGGTCCTGGACCGGTTCGGACGGGCCCCGGTGCTCTGGGGCTGCGCCGCCGCGGGCTTCGCCGGGATCCTGCTCGTGGTCTTCGGCGGCGGCGGCGTACCGGTGGTGATCGGCATCGTCGTGTGGGGCGTGGGCGCCTCGCTCGGCTTCCCGGTCGGCATGAGCGCGGCCGCCGACGACCCGCTCCGCGCCGCCCGCCGGGTCAGCGCGGTCTCCACGATCGGCTACTCGGCGTTCCTCGCCGGACCGCCGCTGCTCGGCCTGCTCGCCGACCATGTCGGCACCCTGCGCACGCTGCTGGTGATCGCCGGCCTGATGGTGCCGGCCGCGGCCACCGTGTTCGCCGCGAAGGAGCCCGAGCGGGTCCGGACCTGACGCGTGGCCGACGCACGAGTCGGGTCCCGACGGGGCCGACTGGTGGGACAGTCCCTGAACTTGTCGGCCGAAACTTCGGCCGACAACGTCAGGTTTCCCCGGTTGACCGGGGAAACCGCCGCCGCGCCTACCGCTCCCCGCCCGGCACCCACAGCACGTCGCCGCGCTCGCGGTTGGCGTGCCGGGCCAGGATGAACAGCAGGTCGGAGAGCCGGTTGAGGTAGGTGATCGCGAGCTTGTTCATCGACTCGCCGTGCACCTCGTAGGCCGCCCAGGCCGATCGCTCGGCCCGGCGCGCCACGGTGCGGGCGACGTGCAGCAGCGCGGCGCCCGGCGTACCGCCGTTGAGGATGAACGAGCGCAGCTTGGGCAGGTGCTCGTTGTACTCGTCGCACCACGCCTCGAGCCGGTCGACGTACGCCTGCTCGATCCGCAGCGGGGGGTACTCGGGATCCGCGACCACCGGCGTGCAGAAGTCCGCCCCGACGTCGAACAGGTCGTTCTGCACGGTGGTCAGCACCGCGACCACGTCCGGCTCGAGCCCGCCGGTCGCCAGCGCCACCCCGATCTGCGCGTTCGCCTCGTCCACGTCGGCGTACGCCGCGAGCCGCAGGTCGGTCTTGCGGGTCACGCTCATGTCGCCGAGCCGGGTCTCCCCGTCGTCGCCGGTGCGCGTGTAGATCCGGGTGAGGTTGACCATGCACGGGAGCGTAGTCCGGACGGTTCCGGGCATGCCCGCCGAGCCGGCGGGGTACTCGCCTGCCACGGCACCGGACACGACACGGCGGAATTCTCCGCCGCGCAGACGCAACCGATCGGGTGTGTCCGGCGTCATAGTGGGTGACGAACCGGGGAATCTCGGCCCCGGAGGACGGGGTAACAGCTGTGGAGATCATCACCGACGGACCGACCATCCATCTCAGCGGTGACTTCGACGTGCGCAGCACGTGGGAGGTCCGCACCGCGATCTACGAGCTCCTCGACGGCCATGACGCCGACGTCGTCGTCGACCTCACCGACGTGTCCACCATCGACATGACCGCGCTCAAGGTGCTCGCGGTCGCCACCCGCCAGGCGACCCGCGAGGGCCACCACCTGATGCTGCGCGGGTGCGGTCCGGCGGTCCGCCGGATGCTGCACCTCTCCCGGCTGAGCCGCTTCGTGGAGGTCGAGCGGGCCGCGGCGACCGCCTGACCCGGCACGCCCGTGTCGGATAGCCCACACGCCGTTACCAATCGGTAGCCGTCGGCCTACCCTCGGTCCCATGACCGAGAAGGCTGGGCTCGACAAGGACAGGCCCGAGAAGGACCGCCCCTGGGTGATGCGCACGTACGCCGGGCACTCGACCGCAGCGGCGTCCAACGCGCTCTACCGCACCAACCTCGCCAAGGGCCAGACCGGCCTCTCGGTCGCCTTCGACCTGCCGACCCAGACCGGCTACGACCCGGACTCGCCGCTCGCGCGCGGCGAGGTGGGCAAGGTCGGCGTACCCGTGCCGCACCTCGGCGAGATGCGCCGCCTGTTCGAGGACATCCCGCTCACGGAGATGAACACCTCGATGACGATCAACGCCACCGCGATGTGGCTGCTGGCGATGTACCAGGTGGTCGCCGAGGAGCAGAACCCGGACCAGTCGCCGGAGGAGGTCGCCGCCCAGCTGGCCGGCACCACCCAGAACGACATCATCAAGGAGTACCTCTCCCGCGGGACCTACGCGTTCCCGCCCGAGCACTCGATGCGGCTGATCGCCGACGTCATCTCCTACACGGTCCACCAGATCCCGAAGTGGAACCCGATCAACATCTGCAGCTACCACCTGCAGGAGGCCGGCGCCACGCCGACGCAGGAGCTGGCCTACTCGCTGTGCACCGCGATCGCCGTCCTCGACGCCGTGCGGAGCTCCGGCCAGGTGGACGAGGCGGACTTCGAGAAGGTCGTCGGCCGGATCTCGTTCTTCGTCAACGCCGGCGTCCGGTTCGTCGAGGAGACCTGCAAGATGCGGGCCTTCAACCAGCTGTGGGACGAGATCACCCGGGAGCGGTACGGCGTCCAGGACGCCAAGATGCGCCGGTTCCGGTACGGCGTGCAGGTGAACTCGCTCGGCCTCACCGAGGCCCAGCCGGAGAACAACGTCCAGCGCATCGTGCTGGAGATGCTCGGCGTCACCCTGTCGAAGAACGCCCGCGCCCGCGCGGTCCAGCTGCCGGCCTGGAACGAGGCGCTCGGTCTCCCGCGGCCGTGGGACCAGCAGTGGTCGCTGCGGCTCCAGCAGGTGCTGGCGTTCGAGTCGGACCTGCTCGAGTACGACGACATCTTCGACGGCTCGCACGTGATCGAGGCGAAGGTGGCCGAGCTGGTCGAGGGCGCCCGGGCCGAGATCGACCGGGTCCAGGCGATGGGCGGCGCGATCGCCGCCGTCGAGTACATGAAGCAGGCGCTGGTCTCCTCCCACGCCGCCCGCCGGGCCCGGATCGAGTCCGGCGAGGAGGTCATCGTCGGCGTCAACAGGTTCGAGACCACCGAGCCCTCGCCGCTGACCGCGGACCTCGACGCCGCGATCATGGTCGCCGACCCCGAGGCGGAGCGCACCGCGATCGACAGCGTGAACGCCTGGAAGGCGCAGCGCGACGAGGCCGAGGTCGCCGACGCGCTGGCCCGGCTCGCGGCGGCCGCGAAGACCGACGAGAACCTGATGGGCCCGACCCTGGCGGCCGCCCGCGCGGGAGCGACCACGGGGGAGTGGGCCGGCACCCTGCGCGAGGTGTTCGGCGAGTACCGGGGCCCGACGGGCGTCAGCGGCGCGGTCGGTGTGGCCGAGGCCGGCGAGGAGCTCGCCGCCGTCCGGGCCCGGGTGCGGCAGACCGGCGACGAGCTGGGCGGCCGGCTGCGGCTGCTGGTCGGCAAGCCCGGCCTGGACGGCCACTCGAACGGCGCCGAGCAGGTGGCCGTCCGGGCCCGCGACGCGGGCTTCGAGGTCGTCTACCAGGGCATCCGGCTGACCCCGGAGCAGATCGTCGCCGGGGCGGTCGCCGAGGACGTGCACTGCGTCGGCCTGTCGATCCTCTCCGGCTCGCACATGGAGCTGGTGCCCGCCGTCCTCGACGGTCTGCGGGACGCGGGCCTCGGCGAGGTCCCGGTGATCGTCGGCGGGATCATCCCCGACTCCGACGCGCGCCGGCTGCGGGAGCTCGGCGTCGCCGCCGTCTACACGCCGAAGGACTTCGGGCTCACCGAGATCATGGGCGGCATCGTCGACGTGATCCGGATGGCCCACGACCTGGACTGAGGTTAGGCTCGCCTAATCCCGGACTGCTATCGTGCTGCCGTGGGCAAGAAGGCCAGGGCCGGGAAGGCCAAGCTCCCGAAGACGAAGTGCTGCGTCTCGTCGTCGCGGTGCGGCCGCTGCCCGATCCGGATGCTGAAGGACGGCACGCTGCCCGAGGGGTATACCGTCAAGAAGCGCGAGCTGGTGCGGGTGGACGGCAAGAAGGTCACCAAGAAGAAGCTCGCGAAGGCCGCCTGACCCCCACCTCGAGGAGATCCCCGTGGTCGCTGCCCGGTTCGCCGACCAGCTGAACGTCCAGATCGGCAACGAGCTGGCCGCGCACAACCAGTACCTGGCCTGCGCGGTGCACTACGACGCGCACACGATGCCCCGGATGGCCGCGTTCTTCTACGGGCAGGCGCTCGAGGAGCGCGACCACGCGATGATGATGGTCCAGTACCTCCTGGACACCGACAGCCCCGTCGAGATCCCGTCGGTCCCGGCTCCGGTGAACGGGTTCGAGGACGTCGTCGCGCCGGTCGCGCTCGCGCTGGAGCACGAGAAGCGGGTCACCGAGCAGGTGAACGGGCTGCTCCGGATCGCGCGCGAGGAGCACGACTACGCCTCCGAGCAGTTCATGCAGTGGTTCATCAAGGAGCAGGTCGAGGAGGTCGCCACGATGAGCGACCTGCTCGCGGTCGCCACCCGCAACCGCGACGACATCGAGGACATCGAGGAGTACGTCGCCCGCGAGCAGTCCGGTCCGGCCGACGACCCGACCGCGCCGCGGCAGGCAGGGATCTAGCAGGCGCCGAACGTCGTCGGGTCGCTCCGTTCGGATCCGTCGAGCCCGGCCGGCCGGTCGTGAAGGTCGCGCAGGGCGGGGTGGTCGGCGAGGGCGCGGCGGGCCCGGTGCAGGCGGACCCGGGCGGTTCCCGCCCGGACGCCCAGGACCATCGCGGCCTCGGTGACGGGCAGCCGTTCCCACTCGGTGAGCCGGATCAGCTCCCGGTCCTGCTCGCGGAGGGACGCGAGCGCCTGCTGCACCGCCCGGGTCACCGCGGACCGGTCGTCCTCGCCCGGTGGCACGGCGTCGGCCAGTCTCGCCCGCTCCGCCTCGGCGGAGTGCCGCCGGCGGGCTGTCCGGTCCGCCGCCAGCAGCAGCCTCCGAGCGGTGCCGAACAGCCAGGCCCGCCGGAGCTCCGGCGCCGGCAGGTCGCTCCGGCGTTGCAGGGCGACCACGAATACCTCGCCCAGCAGGTCGGCGCCGGCCGGACCCGCGCGACGGTAGAGGTAGCCGCGGAGCTCGTCCGCGTGCCGCCGGTAGAGGTCCTCGATCTCCCGGGGCGAGGCGGTCGGCCTCACCACCGCTTGCCCAGCCCGAGCTCGGGAGCGAGGCCGGGCAGGCACGACCCGTTGCGGGCCAGCGCCTCCCGTGCCCCTGCGGGGTCGCCGTCGCGGACCGCCCGCTCCAGGTCGGGGAGCCAGGCGAACTCGGACTCGTCGGCCAGGTCGGGATCGGTGTCGGTGATCGACGACCAGCGCCGGGCCCCGAGGATCACGTCCGCCGCCGTCGCCTCGCCGGCGTCGTCGCGGGAGTGCAGGGCGACCGCCCAGGTGTTGCTCCACGCGCAGAGCGCGTGCCCGGCCATCCAGAGCCGCAACGCGCCGGTCGACACCTGTCCAGCACCGCGGGTCTGGTCCTCGACCTCCCACGACAGGGCGCTGTCCCGGGTCGCTGCCGACGGGAACGGGATGTCGGCGGTCTCCTCGGCCAGGACGAGGGCGAAGTCGGGCGCCCTCGGGTCGAGCCGCTCACCCGGGCCGCCGAGCTCGGCGTCCTCCGCGTCGACGGGCCCGCGGCCCGTGTGCGCGCTGATCACGGTGCCGGCTGCGGCGCCCGCGGCGCCCACCGCTCCCACGGCGACGACCCCGGCGACGACGCTCCTCCACCGGCGCCGGCGCCGGCGCCCGACCCGCCTCCCGGCGGTCGTCACGACCTGCTGCCACAGGGCGCGCCGCTGGTCGTCAGCGAAGCGAGGGACGTCGGGGGCGGCGTCCCGGACCGCGCTCGCGTGCCGTTCCGACCAGCCCTGGTCGCTGTTCCTCGCTGTCACGACCCCTCCTCCGGCAGATGCTGTCACCCCTGAGGTGTCGGGGCGTTACATCACCGCCAGGAGCGGCATCAGCCCGGTGGCCGGGAGGTCGCCGTCGAGTTCGGGCAGAACGCCTCGCGCGGGGACCCGGTGTGCAGCTCCTCGGGGAGCGTGACCGCGACGTCGTCGTCCAGCACGCCGCCCCGCTCGACCCGCAGCACCACCGACGTCACGAACGCCCCGGTCCGCGCCGAGAGGGTCTCGCAGCCGCTCATGTGCAGCGCCAGCGTGACGTCCGCCGTCTCGCCGGGAGCCAGGTGCACGGCCGTCACGCCGGTCGGGTGGAAGAGCCGGGACGGCGGCTGGTCGTCGGCCAGGCCGCGCACGGCCACCGGCAGCCGGTCGTCGTTGGTGAGCCGGAACGTGTAGCGCAGCGTGCCGCCGTCGGCGTACCGCACCTGGCGCACGGTGCGGTCCGCGATCGTGAACACCGCGGACGCCTCGGTGCCGGTCACCGAGGTCGGGCCGGACACGCGCAGGGCCGGGGAGCTCCGCGCGATGGCGACGCCTCCGCCGGCCAGCACCAGCAGCAGGAGCACGCCCAGGAGCAGGAACCTACGCAGCACGGGCCCACCGCCGCCCTACGACGCCGATGCCGAGCGCCAGCGCGGCCCCGGTGAGGGCGAGCGGGGCGATCAGCACCGCCGACGAGTCCGAGCGGCCCGCGGCCGCGGCACCCGGCTTCGCCGGGTCGTCGAACCACGTGCAGCCGGCCGGGTGGCTCCAGGTCGGGTCGTTGCGGTCGTACTGGCTGCAGCTGAGGAAGCCCGCGTCCTTGACGAACGCGCCGGGCACGAAGACCGAGCCGCCGTCCGCGCAGGCCGGCGGGTCGACGGTGAAGTTGTCGGTCTGGCCGGCCGCGCCGTAGTGGTTGTCCTCCCAGCAGTTGCCGACGCCCTGGTCGTCCCACCAGTGGTCCATCCCGTTGGGCTGCTCGACGCCCCGCGGGTCGATGCCCATGTGGTTCTCGAAGGTGTGGTTGTTGTTCGAGGTGTCGTAGAGGTGGGAGGGGTCGTAGTCGTCGCGGAGCACCGCCGGGACCCAGAACTGCATGGTGCCGTAGCGCCAGTTGTCGTAGATCCAGTTGTGGTCGGTGGAGTCGAAGTTGCCGCCGGCGATCAGGACTCCGGTGCCCACGGGGACCGGCACCACCGGGCAGACGGTGCCGTGCAGGTAGCCGCGCTCGGCCATCGGCTCGGCGCAGACGCCGGTGTCCACGAAGCGCTGGTACCAGTTGGAGTTGTTGGAGTGGATGTCGTTGTGGCTCCAGCGCGCGTGGTCCTGCGGCAGCCCCGGGTGGCCGGGGAACAGCGAGTCGGTCGCGATGCCGGTGGCGTTGTCGAAGAACTGGTTGCCGTGGGCCCAGATGGAGTTCCCCGCGGTGCCCGAGTAGCCGAGCGTGTTGTGGTGGCTGGAGTTGCGCCGGATCTCGATCGCGTAGCGGGTGGCCTCGAAGTCCGGGTTGTCGGCGTTCACGTCCGAGCCCGAGCCGGGGTACATGCCGGAGTCGCCGTTGTAGTAGGCCTCCGAGTCCTGGATCAGCCCGTGGTCGCTGGCGAACGCGAGGATGCCGTACTCGTCGTTGCCCCGCGCGACCACGTCGTCGATCACGAAGCCGTCGGTCTCCATCACGTAGATCGCGTTGAACTCCGCCTGCTGGAACGTCATGTTGCTCAGGAAGAACCCGCCCATCCGGTCGGCGCGGATCGCGTTCAGCTTGGCGAACCGGTTGTCGACGACCACGTCCGCGGGGCCGGCGCCGGTGCCGACCAGCTGGGTGCCGCAGAACCTGCTGTTGCAGCGGATGCTGTCGTCGTCCGGCGTACGGTCGCCGAACAGCGCGATCAGGTTGAGGTTGTGCGCGCACCGGCGCTGGTCGGCGTACGACAGCGCGATCGGGTTGGTCTCGCCGCTGGCGGCCGCCTCCTTCTCGGCGCCCGGGTCGGGCGAGGAGATGCTGCCGATGTACTCCGACGACGCCAGCGGCGAGGTCGACTGCGTCTTCAGGTGCGAGCAGTACTCGCTGCGCCTCGCGTTCGCGTACTTCGCCTCGTGGTAGGTGCCGGGGAGCACGTACACGGAGGTGGCGCGGCGGTGGATCGAGTCGATCGCGTCCTGGATCGAGTGGAACCGGCAGGACCGCAGCAGCCGCTCGCTGCGTCGCTTCGCGGCGCCGTCGGGGAGGGCCGCGACGGCGGCGGCGCTCTCGGCCTGGCAGACCACGCGCTGCCGCGGGTTGTCCCAGCCGAGGAAGTGCGGACGGTGTCCGGTCCCGTCGGGGAACTGCGCGGGACGCTCCTCGTGCGCGACCGCGGGCGCGGCCCAGACCACGGAGAGGAGCATGACCAGGAGGGCGAGGACGCGTCGGGACATGCGCGGCACCTTTCGTCGGGTGCCCAACGACCCCGGTGTGAGCCGGGTTACGTCCCGCTCAGCGCAGCCAGCGCAGTACGGCGGCGCGGACCTGGCCGGCCTGCTTCTCCAGCGGCAGCGCGTACCCGGCGCCCGGGAAGGTCCGGGTGGTGACCCTCGTCGAGTACGACGCGGCCTGGTCCTCGCGGGCCGAGGCGCGGTTGACCTTGTCCTTGCCGCCGTAGAGCAGCAGCACCGGTGCGTCGACCTCCCGGGCCTCGAGGTTCGACCCGAGCACCAGCGGGCTCAGGGAGCCGACGTCCCCGCACGGGTCGTCGTCCTGCCGGTGGACGACCGCGCGGCGGACGGCACCGGACGCGGACGAGAAGAAGAGCTCGCGCATCGAGGGGCGGGGCGCGTAGTCGGTGCCGACGCAGTCTCGGCTGTGCCGCGCGGCGGCGCGAGTGGCCAGCGAGGTCGCCCCGCGGTCGGTCCACGACATCAACACCAGGCCGTCGACGTCGTCGAACGTGCCGGCCTCGACCTGCGCGATCGCGGCGCCGATGCCGAGCCCGTGGGTGACCACGTGCGCAGCGGCCGGCGTGGCGCCGAAGCGGGAGCTGGTGTAGTCGTACCGGCCGGAGGTCAGGTGCTGCACGACCTGGTGCAGCATGTTGGCCTGGGCGCCGAGGCAGGTCGCGTTGCCGTCGGCGAGCCGCGAGGCGCCGTACCCGAGGCGGTCGAGCACGAGCGTCGTCTCGCCCTGCGCGGCGAGCCTGGTCGCGTAGTCGTACGCCGGGTGGCTGCGGAGGTTCCAGAACCAGCCGCCCGCGCCCAGGTCGTGCACGAGCACGTTGACCCGCAGCGCGCCGCTGACTCCGTCGAGGTCCTTCGTCGGTCCGACCAGCCGGCCGCGCAGGTGGTACTGCTGGCCGTCCGACGTGCAGGGGACCGAGGTCTCGTTGATGTTCGAGACGTCGAACACCACGCCACGGGACTCGATCCGGGGTGGGGCGGCGGTGGCGGGCGGGGTCGCGAGCAGCGCGGCGAGCAGAGCGGTCAGGGCTCCGAGAAGGGTTGGCCTCACGTTGTTGAATCTACGTCAATAGCGAGACGGTCCGAAATGTGACCTTGTTCGCGCGGGAGTACGCGCCAGACTGCACCCATGGCGGAGCGAGTCATCGTGGTCGGCGCGGGTGTGGTGGGGCTGACGTGCGCGGTGCGCCTGCTCGAGGCCGGCCACCGCGTCGACGTGGTCGCCCGGGACCTGCCGCGCGAGACGACCTCCGCGGTCGCGGCCGGGGTCTGGTACCCCTACCGCGCGCTCCCGCAGGACCGGGTGACGGCGTGGGCGGCGACGTCGTACGCGGTGTTCGACGCGCTCGCCGACACCGATCCCGACTCCGGCGTCCGCATGGTCCCGGGGACCCAGGTGTTCGCGGGCGCCGCGCCCGAGCCGTGGTGGTCGTCGGCGGTGCCCGCGCTCGAGCGGACCCGCGACGTGCCGGCCGGGTGGCAGGAGGGACTGCGGTTCGCGACGCCGATCGCCGACACCAGCGTGTACCTGGACTGGCTGCTCGCCCGGGTCGAGGACGCCGGCGGCACCGTCACGCGGCTCAACCTGGGTGGGCTGCCGGAGGAGGGCCTGGTGGTGAACTGCTCCGGCCTCGGCGCCCGGCTGCTCGGCGCGGACCGCACGGTGGTGCCGGTCCGGGGCCAGGTCGTGTACGTCGAGCAGTTCGGGCTGGACCGGTGGTGGCTGGACGCGTCGGGGCCGACGTACGTCATTCCGCGGGCACGCGAGGTCGTCGTGGGCAGCAGCGACGTCGAGGGGGAGTGGAGCCGCACGCCGGACCCGGTGGCGGCCGAGGACATCCTCGAGCGCGCCGCCCGGCTGGTGCCGGCGCTGCGCCAGGCGCGGGTGCTGCGGCACAAGGTGGGGCTGCGGCCGGTGCGGCCGGCGGTCCGGCTGGAGCGGGTGGGCGACGTCGTGCACTGCTACGGGCACGGCGGGGCCGGGGTCACGCTCAGCTGGGGCGTCGCCGACGAGGTGGTGGCGCTCGTGGAGCGTCGTTCGTTGAGCGCTCAACCGAGCGGCTAGGGTCGATCCGTGGAGGAAGCAGCACTCTTCCGCGGCGTGTTCGACGCTGTGCCGGACGCCGTCGTGGTCGTGGACGGTGCCGGGTCGATCGTGCTCGCCAACGCCCAGTGCCGCGACGTGTTCGGCCGCGAGGCCGCGACGCTGGTGGGCCAGTCGATCGAGGTGCTCGTGCCCGAGCGGTTCCGGCTCGGGCACCCGCGCCGTCGCGACGGCTACCGGGCCGAGCCGAACCCCCGGCCGATGGGGCTGCTGCGCCTGGCCGCCCGGCGGGCCGACGGCTCCGAGTTCCCTGCGGAGATCTCGCTCGCGCCGATCGCGGTCGACGGTGCGTCGTACGTCTCGGCGACGGTGCGCGACATCACCGCACGGATCCGCGAGGAGGAGCGGTTCCGCAACCTGCTCGAGGCGGCGCCGGACCCGACGATCATCGTCGACGACACCGCGACGATCGTGCTGGCGAACGACCAGATGGAGAACGTCTTCGGGTACGACCGCGCCGACCTGGTCGGCCGGTCGGTCGCGGTTCTGGCGTCGACGCCCGGCCCCGACGAGGTGCTCGAGCGCGTCCGCCGCTACCTGCTCGACCCCGACCTGGTCCCGATGGGCTACACCGGGGAGTTCCGGATCCGCCACCGCCACGAGTACGAGGTGCCGGTCGAGATCGGGCTGTCGCCGCTGCACACCGACGAGGGGGTGCTGGTCTCGGTCGCGATCCGCGACATGACCGAGCACCGGCGTCTGGAGGCCGAGTCGCAGCGCCAGCGCGACGAGCTGATCGCCACCGTCTCGCACGAGCTGCGCACGCCGCTGACCTCGATCATCGGCTACGCCGAGCTGATGGCCGACCTCGACGAGGGCGACCTCAGCCGGCGGGCGCGGCGGCTGCTGGGCGTGATCGAGAGGAACGCCGCCCGCGAGCTGCAGCTCGTCGACGACCTGCTCACGATGGCCTACCTCGACGACAACAGGCTGCGCATCGAGCGGCGTCCGATCCTGTTGATCGACGTCGCTCGGCAGGTCGTCGATGACGCCGCCCTCCGGGCGCGCCAGCGGGGGATCGAGCTCGCGCTGGTCGAGGCCGAGGTACCGCCGGTCCACGGCGACGCCTATCGCCTGGCCCAGGTGCTGGAGAACCTGCTGACCAACGCGCTCAAGTTCACCGGCCCCGGCGGGCGGGTCGACGTGGTGGTCCGCGACGACGGGCCGAGGGGCGTCCTCGAGGTGCGCGACACCGGCATCGGGGTCAGCCCCGAGGAGAAGGAGCACGTCTTCGACCGCCTCTACCGCACGCCGTCCGCGGTCCGCAGCCAGGTGCAGGGTGCCGGCCTCGGCCTGTCGATCGTCCGCGCGATCGTCGACGCCCACGGCGGTCTGGTCGAGGTCGACAGCGAGGTCGGCGTCGGGACCACCGTGCGGGTCTCGATCCCGCACCAGCCGCCTACAGCCGGGTGACGCCGACGACCGCGGCGGGGCGCACCGCGCCGTACACGTGCGGGAACAGCTCGTCGACGCCGGGCGCCGGTGGCTCCTCCACGACCGGTACGCCGAGCAGCTCGGTGTCGATCTCCAGCAACACCAGCGGCTCGGCGACGTCGGCGTAGAACGCCGCGCGCACGCCCGGCCACTGGTGGGCGTGGCTGGCGTGGATGAAGCCCTCGTCGTCGAGCGTGACGCCCCGGGTCGAGGTGGTGTAGGCGCCGGAGTCCTGGGCGGCCTCCCAGTCGGCGAGCGTGGCGATGTGGAAGATCCTCACGCGGCGATCTTCCGCCACACGCTGACGTGCCGACGCGGCCGGTGCCGATGGCGAGCTCGAGCGCCGTCTGGCCGTCGGCGAGCTCGGCGAGGAGGTCGACGGTCGGTCCGAGGACCTCCGGCGAGAACATCACGTCGTCGGGGTCGTCGTACTGCTCGGCGACGGCGGTGTCGAAGTAGTTCTCGCGCATGGCCGCCATCGTGCGCGGCCGACGGCGGTCGGCGCGAGCGACTTTCGGGTCAGAGGCGGCCGACCTGGTCGGCGTACCAGCGGATGCCGGTGAGGTGGTCGGCGATCTCGCGCAGCGTCCAGCTCTCGCCGCGGGGTGCGTCCCACTCGTCCGGGCCGGCGGCCGCGAGGCGGAGGGCGAAGGTGCGGCCCAGTCGGCGCAGCCGCTGCCGGGCCTCGTCGAGGTCGAGCTCGGAGAAGCGGGACCAGTCGGCGTCCACGGTGACGAGGCTGCCGTGCCAGTGGTCCGGCTCGGTGGGCACGCCGGCGAGCAGGCTCTCCACCTCCGCGAGGTGGTCGACGAGGTGGTCGGCGATCCGGCGGACCGCCTTGTGGGGCGTGTAGACGCGGTCACCGTCCTCGCTCACCGCGGGACGACCGTCCCAGGCCAGCCAGGTGGCGGCCACCTCCAGGCAGTGCTCGACCGCGTGCTCGACATGCGTCCCGGGGTTGTCCATGGTCGGAACCGTAGGAGCGGGACGCTTCGGCGCGGGACGAAGCGTGCGCGGCGTAGCCTCGCCGGGTGCACGACACCGACCTCGCCGCCGTCGGCGCGCTCATCGGGGACCCGAGCCGGGCCCGGATGCTCGACGCACTCATGGGCGGACGTGCGCTCGCGGCCGGCGAGCTCGCCACGATCGCCGGCATCGGCGCCTCCACCGCGAGCGAGCACCTGGCCCGGCTCCGCGAGGGCGGGCTCGTGGACGTCGTCGCGCAGGGCCGGCACCGGTACTACCGGATCGCCGGCCCCGACGTGGGCGCCGCCCTCGAGGCGCTGTCCCACGTCGCGCCGCCGCGACCGGTCCGGTCACTGCGGCAGGCCGGGCACGCGCAGGCGCTCGCCTTCGCGCGCACCTGCTACGACCACCTCGCCGGGGTCTGCGGCGTCGCCCTGCACGACGCGCTGCTCGCGCACGACTGGCTCACCCCGGCGTACGACGTGACGCCGGTCGGCGCCGCCGGACTGGCCGGCTGGGGCGTCGATGTCGCCGCGGCCCGGGCCGGGCGGCGCTCCTTCGCCCGGCCGTGCCTGGACTGGACCGAGCGGCGGCCGCACCTCGCCGGGTCGCTGGCCGCAGGGATCACGGACGGGCTGGTGCGGCGCGGCTGGTTCGTCCGCCGCGCCGTCGACTCCCGCGCGCTGCTGCTGACGGACGCCGGTCGGGCAGGGCTTGCGGAGCTCGGGGCCGACCTCGGGTCGTCCGCCTGAGGGCGGCGTATCACCCCGCCAGAGGCGGACGACCCGGTCAGAACAGCCGGTGGCTCGGGTCGTCCAGGCCGCGCAGCGCGTCGTAGTCCACCACCGCACAGGCGATGCCGCGGTCGGAGGCGAGCACGCGCGCCTGCGGCTTGATCTCCTGGGCGGCGAAGATGCCGCGCACCGGCGCCAGCAGCGGGTCCCGGTTGAGCAGCTCGAGGTAGCGGGTGAGCTGCTCGACGCCGTCGATCTCGCCGCGCCGCTTGATCTCCACGGCGACCGCGTGGCCGTCGGCGTCGCGGCACATCAGGTCGACCGGGCCGATCGCGGTGGGGAACTCGCGCCGGACCAGCGTCAGGCCGGGGGAGAGCGTGGCGGGGTGCTCGGCGAGCAGCTCCTGGAGGTGCTTCTCGACGCCGTCCTTCTGCAGACCGGGGTCGATGCCGAGCTCGTGCGTCGACTCGTGGTGGATCTCCTCGATGAGGATCCGGAGCGTGTCATCCGTCTTGGAGGTGACCGTCCACTCGACCTGGCCGTCCTCGGTGGTGCCCTCGCGGAGCGTGCACGGCGGCGACATCCAGTTCAGCGGCTTGTACGACCCACCGTCGGAGTGCACCAGCACCGACCCGTCGGCCTTGATCATCAGCACCCGGGTCGCCATCGGGAGGTGGGCGGTCAGCCGCCCCGCGTAGTCGACCTGGCACCGGGCTACGACGAGTCTCACGGGCGACGAATCTACCGTGGCCCGGAGCCGGACGAAGCACGGCCGGCGGGTCGTCGGGCGCGCCCAGAGCACCTGTGAACGATCAAAGTTACTCGTGAGTGAACTAGGCCACTGTCAGACCGGCCGGCACCGTGCAACCATGCGCGGCATGACGACCTCCCAGGCACCCGTTGCGCGCTCCGTCTCCACGATCGGGGTCATCGGCCTCGGCACCATGGGTGCCGGCATCGCCGAGGTGTTCGCGCGCAACGGGTACGCCGTGGTGGGGGTCGAGAAGGACGAGGAGGGCCTGGCCCGCGGCCGCGAGCACCTCGAGCACTCCACGGCGCGCGCGGTGCAGCGCGAGAAGATGACCGAGGCGGAGCAGGCCGAGCTGCTCGGGCGGATCACGTTCACCACCGCGCTCAAGGACCTGACCGACGCCGACCTGGTCGTCGAGGCCGTCGTCGAGTCCCTGGAGACCAAGAAGGCGATCTTCCGCGAGCTGGACTCCATCGTCTCGCCGCAGACGGTGCTCGCCACGAACACCTCGAGCCTCTCGGTCACCGAGATCTCCACCGCCAACTCCCACCCCGGCCGGGTCATCGGCGTCCACTTCTTCAACCCCGCGCCCGTGCAGGACCTGGTCGAGATCGTGCGGACCGTCGTCACCGAGGACCAGGTGCTCGCCGACACCAAGGCGCTCGTGGAGGCGCTCGGCAAGAACCCGGTCGTGTGTGGCGACAAGGCGGGGTTCATCGCCAACACCCTGCTGTTCGGCTACCTGAACCACGCGGTCTCGATGTACGAGGGCCGCTACGCCAGCCGCGAGGACATCGACGCGGCGATGCGCTACGGCTGCGGCTACCCGATGGGTCCGCTGGCGCTGCTCGACCTGATCGGGCTGGACACGGCGTACGAGATCCTCGAGACGATGTACCGGCAGGGCCGCGACCGCCTGCACGCGCCGGCGCCGATCCTCAAGCAGATGGTCACCGCCGGCTGGCTGGGCCGCAAGACCGGTCGCGGCTTCTACACCTACGAGGCGCCGGACAGCCCGGTCGTCGTCCCCGACGAGCAGACCCCGTCGGCCGACGAGCAGCCCGAGCTCCGGCACGACATCAAGCAGGTCGGCGTGGTCGGCACCGGCACCATGGCCAGCGGCATCGTCGAGGTCTTCGCCAAGGCCGGGTACGACGTGCTCTTCGTCGGCCGCAGCCAGGAGAAGGTCGACGGCGTGGTCGCGGCGGTCACCCGGAACTTCGACAAGCAGATCCAGCGCGGCCGAGCGACCGAGGAGGCCAAGGCCGAGGTGCTGGCCCGCCTCACCGGCTCGACCTCGCTCGACGACCTCGCGGGCGCCGACATCGTCGTGGAGGCCATCGCCGAGGACCTCGCGATCAAGACCACGCTGTTCGAGAACCTCGACGAGATCTGCAAGCCCGGGGCGATCCTCGCGACCACCACCTCGAGCCTGCCGATCATCGCCTGCGCCCAGGCGACGTCGCGACCCCAGGACGTCATCGGCATGCACTTCTTCAACCCCGCGCCGGTGATGAAGCTGGTCGAGGTCGTCTCGACGGTGGTCACGTCCGACGATGTCACCGAGACCACCCGCGCGCTGTGCGACCGGGTCGGCAAGGTCGCGGTGTCCTGCGGTGACCGGGCCGGCTTCATCGTCAACGCCCTGCTGTTCCCGTACCTGAACGACGCGGTGAAGATGCTCGAGGCCCACTACGCCACCGCCGACGACATCGACCTGGCGATGAAGCAGGGCTGTGCGCTGCCGATGGGACCGTTCGAGCTGCTCGACGTGGTCGGCAACGACGTGTCGCTGGCGATCCAGCGCGAGCTCTACCTGGAGTTCCGCGAGCCCGGCTTCGCGCCCGCGCCGCTGCTGGAGCACCTGGTGACGGCGGGGTACCTCGGCCGCAAGACGCAGCGCGGCTTCCGGGACTACAGCCGCCGCTGAGCGGGTACCCCGGCCTTTATGGGAGTTGAGACCGGGCGCATCACCACCGACGTTCCCGCTCGCCTGGACCGGCTGCCGTGGGCTCGTTGGCACTGGCTGGTCGTCATCGGGCTCGGCACGGTCTGGATCCTCGACGGCCTCGAGGTGACGATCGTCGGCTCGATGTCCGAGGCGCTGAAGGACCCGCACACGGGTCTGGGCATGAGCAGCTCCGACATCGGGTTCGCCGGCGCGATCTACGTCGCCGGTGCGTGCCTGGGAGCGCTGTTCTTCGGCCAGCTGACCGACCGCTTCGGCCGCAAGAAGCTGTTCCTGATCACGCTGCTCGTCTACACCTGCGCGACCGTCCTCACGGCGTTCTCGATGGCGCCGTCGTGGTACTTCATGGCGCGCTTCTTCACCGGGTTCGGCATCGGGGGCGAGTACGCCGCCATCAACTCCGCGATCGACGAGCTGATCCCCGCGAAGTACCGCGGCCGCGTGGACGTCACGATCAACGGCTCGTTCTGGGTCGGCGCTGCGGGCGGCGCGCTGCTCACGATCCCGCTGCTCGACCCGACCGTCATCGATCCGGAGTGGGGCTGGCGGCTGGCGTTCGGCCTGGGCGCGATCCTGGCGGTCGGCATCCTGCTGGTCCGCCGGCACGTGCCGGAGAGCCCGCGCTGGCTGTTCATCCACGGCCGCGAGGACGAGGCGGACCGCATCGTCGCGGAGATCGAGGAGACCGTCGCCGAGGAGACCGGCCACCCGCTGGAGAAGGTCTCCGAGACCATCACCATCCGGCAGCGCAAGTCGATCCCGTTCATGCTGATCGCCCGGACCGTGTTCACGATGTACCCGAAGCGGACCGTGCTCTGCTTCTCGCTCTTCGTCGGCCAGGCGTTCCTCTACAACGCCTTCTTCTTCACCTACGGCGACACGCTCACGACCTTCCTCGGGGTGCAGCAGACCGGCTGGTACCTCGCCGTCTTCGCGCTGAGCAACTTCGCGGGCGCGCTGATCCTCGGGCCGCTGTTCGACCGGATCGGCCGGGTCAAGATGATCACGTTCACCTACGTGTTCTCCGGCGCCCTGCTCGGCGTCACCGGCTTCCTCCTCGGCAGCGTCACGGCGTTCTCGCTCACGCTCCTCGGCGTGATCATCTTCTTCTTCGCCTCCGCGGGCGCGAGCGCGGCGTACCTGACCGCGAGCGAGGTGTTCCCGATGGAGACCCGGGCGCTGTGCATCGCGTTCTTCTACGCGATCGGCACCGCCGCGGGCGGCATCAGCGGGCCGCTGCTGTTCGGCTGGCTGATCGAGCAGGCCTCGGCCGACAAGGACATCACCGGGATCGCGATCGGCTACTTCATCGGCGCCGTGCTGATGATCGGCGCCGGGATCGTCGAGGCGTTCCTCGGGGTGAAGGCCGAGGGCCGGTCGCTGGAGAGCATCGCGAAGCCGTTGACCGTCGACGACGAGGGAAGGAGCGACGAGCATGCCGATGCCGCCACCCAAGCCGGCCACTGAGGGCCGGCGCGACCGCCAGGTCTTCCACGAGATGGGCCAGATCGTCCGCGCCCTGGAGGCGCTGGGGCCGTCCCAGATCGAGGACCTCTTCCGCGCCGTCGGAGCGGCGTACTGGGAGCAGGACCGGTTCGAGCCGGCCCTCGCCCTGGCCGTCGCCGACGGGCTCGTCTACACCCGCGACGACGGAGCGCTGGTCGCGAGCTGACCTGGCTCCGGGGCGGGCTTCGGCGTCCCACGTACGCTGGACGCATGGGAACCCTGGTGGCCCTCCTGGTCGTCCTGGCCGTCATCGGCGGAGCCGTCGTGCTCGCCCGGCGGGCCGGGGAGCGGCGTGCGCTCGAGCAGCAGCAGGCCGAGCTGGCGCCGGTGCGGAAGCTGGCCTTCGAGGACATCACGGCTCTCGGTGAGGAGCTCCAGTCCCTGGACCTGGAGCTCGCCGGACGCGACCTCGGGCCGGGTGAGAACGCCGACTACCAGCGCGCGCTCGACGCCTACGAGGCCGCCAAGACCGCCGCGGACGCGATGGCGCGTCCCGACGACGTCCGGCACGTCACCGAGATCCTGGAGGACGGGCGCTACGCGATCGCGTGCGTCCGCGCGCGGGTGGCGGGCGAGCCGCTGCCGCCTCGCCGCCCGCCGTGCTTCTTCGACCCGCGCCACGGCCTGAGCGTCGCCGACGTCCCCTGGACGCCACCCGGTGGTACGCCGCGCGACGTCCCGGCCTGCGCCCTGGACGCGGAGCGGGTCGGAGCCGGCGCCGCGCCCGACGCCCGCATGGTGATGGTCGGGTCGCAGCGGGTGCCGTACTGGCAGGGCGGTCGCGCCTACGCGCCGTACGCCTCGGGCTACTTCGGCGCCTTCTCGCCGATGGACTGGATGTTCGCGGGGCTGCTCTTCGGCGGGCTCGGCGGCTTCGACGCCCTCGGTGGTGGCCTCGACGCGCTCGGGGACCGGTTCGAGGGGCTCGGCGACGGCATCGGCGACGGCATCGGTGCCATCGGCGACGGTTTCGGCGACGCGTTCGACGGGTTCGACTTCTAGCCCTTCTTCAGCTGGGCCACGTGCAGGATGACGAACCGCCCGAGCGCCGAGTCGCTGTCGATCGTGTCCGGGTCGGACGCGGCGTAGTCACCGGCCACCTCGAACGTGTAGGTCCCCGCCTTCCGCACCGGGAACGTCGCGAGCGCGGTGCCGGAGCCGGCGGCCGGGTCGCTGGTCGACGTGGCGACCGTCGCCCCGGTCGGGTCGAGCACGGTGACGGTGTAGCTGGTCAGGCTCGCGCCGACGCTGCCGCCGGACGGGAAGGCCAGGCTGACCGCCACGCTGCGGGTCGCGCCGCCGACCCGCAGGTCGTACGAGACCGCGTCGCTGCCGCCGGCCGTGGCCGGGGGAGCGTCGTGGACGAAGAAGTCGGAGCGCAGCACCTTCACGCCGTCCGCGTTGCGGACCCGCCTGTCGGCCTTCGCCGCGGCAGCGGCCAGGTCGCCCGCCCAGCCGCGGCCGGTGACCAGGTCGACGGCCCTGTCCAGGTTCACGAAGCCGTAGCCGACCTGCCAGAACGGCAGCGAACCCTTGCCCGCCGACGCCTTGACCGGCGTCGCCGTCGCCTGGAGCGCGAGCCGGACCTGGTCGGGGGTCAGCCGCGGCTGCGCCTGCAGGAGCACGGCCGCCGCCCCGGCGATGTGCGGGGACGCCATCGAGGTGCCGGAGGCGGAGGTGTTCTCGTTCGGCGGGCACGGGCCGACCAGGGTGCCGGCCGTGTCGCACGTGGAGCTGATGTCGACGCCGGGGGCGGTGACGTCCGGGTGGACCAGGCCGATCCGGTCGCCGGCGTACGACGTGTGGTCCTCGGCGCCGATCGCGGTCGGGCGGGAGTTGTCGTTGACCAGTCCGTTGGAGGAGAAGTCGCCGCGGTGGCGGTCGATCGTGCCGGCGGCCACCGAGATCACCCACGGCGACTGGGAGAACGGGTTCAGGCTCATCGGCACGTCGCCCGAGCCGGAGTTGCCGGCGGCGAACACCACGGTGACGCCGCGGTCGGCGACCGCCTTGGTCGCGACGGCGACCGGGTCGTTCGGGTCGAACTGGCGGTAGCTGTTGCCCCACGAGTTGTTGATGACGTCGATGCCGAGCAGGTCGGGCTGGTCGAGGATGTAGTCGTACGCCGTGACGACGGCCGTGGTGAACAGCACCTCGCCGATCGAGAAGCAGGCCAGCTCGGCGTCCGGCGCGACGCCGTACCGGCTGCCGTCGTCGACGGACTTCGAGTCGGCCGCGATGATGCCGGCGACGTGGGTGCCGTGGCCGCTGCCGAGGTCGGTGTTGCTGACCGGGCCCTGGTCGACCGGGGCGACCAGCGTGGGCTGGGTGCCCTGGTTGACGTACTCCGGGCTGTAGAGCTTGACGTTGTGGACCACGCGGTCGGCGAGGTCGGCGTGGGTGGCGTCGCAGCCGGAGTCGACGACGCCGACGGTCACGCCCTTGCCGGTCAGACCCTTCGCCCGCAGCGCCTTCGCGGCCGCGGGGGAGGACGACATCGCATTGCTGGACTCGGTGTCGAGGAGCTGGATCCGCTCGTCGGGGTAGACGTCGAGGCCGATCCCGCGGGCGACGACCTCGGTCATCGCGGCGACCGGGCCCTGCACCAGGGCGAGCGGCAGGTGCCGCATCGGCTGCACGGTGAGCCCGAGGGCCGAGAGCGCGGCGACCTGGGCGGCCGTGGGCACGGCGTCGAACCGGACGATCGCGCGCTGGTCCGGGGTGCCCTCGGTGAGCAGCCGGTCGAGCCCGGCGTGCACGCCGGCCGGCGCGGCGGGGGCCTCCGGGGTGGCCTCGGCGCGGGTGACCGCGGACAGCGAGAGGGCGACGACCAGGGCGCTGGTGAGCGCGAGCAGCCGGGTGCGGGAGGATGGCATGGATGATCCGATCTCGAAGGTCTTCCTCAGCGGTGCCCCGTCAACGGAGCGCCGGCGCGTGGAGTTACGCGCTGCTCCTCCCGCTGCTGCTGGTCGCGCTGCCCACGGGGACCGACGTCGACTACCAGCTGGGCGGCGCCGCCGACGTGCCCGACCACGTCGGCATCGTGGTCCGCGACCGCACCGCCGCGCCGCTCGCGGGCAGGTACAACGTCTGCTACGTCAACGGCTTCCAGACCCAGCCCGACCAGCGCCGGTTCTGGCGCCAGCACTGGGGCCTGGTGCTCAAGCAGGGCGGGAAGCCGGTCACCGACGAGGCGTGGGGCGAGTGGCTGCTCGACGTACGCACGCCGGCGAAGCGGAAGGCGCTCGCCCGGATCGTCGGCCGCTGGACCCGCGGCTGCGCGGACGACGGCTTCGACGCCGTGGAGTACGACAACCTCGACTCGTTCACCCGCAGCCACCGCCTGGTGACCCGCAAGCAGGCGGTCGCCTACGCCGCGCTGCTGGTCCGCAAAGCGCACGCCGCCGGCCTGGCCGCCGGGCAGAAGAACCTCGCCGGTTTCGACGGCACCACGATCGGCTACGACTTCGCGGTCGCCGAGGAGTGCGGGCGCTACCGGGAGTGCGACGCCTACACGCAGGTGTACGGCGACCAGGTGCTGGCGATCGAGTACCGCCGTACCGACTTCCGGTGGACCTGCCGGCACGTCGGCGACCAGCTGCCGGTGGTCCTGCGGGACCGCGACCTGACCCCGGAGGGAGTGCACGAGTGGTGCTGAGGCAGGAGCACGGGCTGCACACCACGACCCTGGGCGAGGACGGCCCGCTGGTGGCGTTCTGCCACGGGCTGTTCGGGCAGGGCAAGAACTGGACCACGATCGCCAAGGCGCTCGCCGAGAACCACCGGGTGCTGCTGGTCGACATGCCCAACCACGGTCGCTCGGCGTGGACCGAGCGCTTCGACTACATCGACACCGCCGACCGCGTCGCCGCGCTGTTCTCGGCCGACGACCCGGTCGCGCTGGTCGGCCACTCGATGGGCGGCAAGGCCGCGATGGTGCTCGCGCTGCGCCACCCGGAGCTGGTCGAGCGGCTCGGCGTGGTCGACGTGTCGCCGGTGGACTACCAGGCGCGCAGCGAGTTCGAGGGGTACATCGCGGCGATGCTGGCCTTGGACCTCGGCTCGATCACGCGCCGCGAGGAGGCGGACGCCGCGCTGGCCGACGCGGTGCCCGACCCGACCGTGCGCAGCTTCCTGCTGCAGAACCTGCGCCGCACCGACGACGGGTGGACGTGGCAGCCGAACCTCGAGCTCCTCGGCCGCGACCTCGCGCACCTCGGCGACTGGCCGGAGGAGGCGCTCGAGGGCGTCGCGCCGTACGACGGCCGCACGCTGTGGATCGCCGGCGAGCGCTCGCCGTACGTCAAGGACGAGTACGCCGACGCCATGGCCCGCTGGTTCCCGAGGAACCGCAAGGTCACCATCAAGGACGCCGGCCACTGGGTCCACTCCGAGCAGCCCGAGATCTTCATCGAGGTCCTCCGCCGCTTCCTCGCCCAGCGTTGAGTTGGGCCGAAATCACCCTTCAGTCGGGCTCGATTCACCTGCGGGCCGGAACTCCCGCCCAACTCGAGGGGGATTCGGGCCCAACTCAACGTCGCTGGCGGGCGCGGTAGGCGGCGACGGCGTTGCGGTTGCCGCAGGCGGTCGAGCAGAAGCGCTTGGAGCGGTTGCGGGACAGGTCGAGCACAATGCCGCCGCAACCCGGGTCGGCGCAGCGGCCGAGGCGGGACATCTCGTCGGAGCGGATCACGTCGATCATCGCCATCGCGGTCTCGACCAGGATCCGGGTCGGCAGGTCGCGCTCGGGGCCGACCGCGTGCAGGTGCCAGTCCCAGACGTCGTGGCGCACCAGTTGGGGGACGGCGCCCGCGTCGGCGAGCATCGCGTTGACCAGGGCGACCGCGTCGTCGCGGTCGGCGGTGAGCAGCTCGAACAGCCGCGGGCGGATCGCGCGCACGGCCGCGAGCTCGGCCTCGTCTCCGTCGCGGCGGCCGGTGTACTCGAACTCGTCGTAGAACGCGTCGAGGTCCGCCACCGTCTCCAGGGTGTCCGGCTCGAGGGCGGAGTTCGCGAGCGTCGCCGCGGACTGCAGCGACACTTCGGTGTCATGAGCGAATACCACGTTGACAGGTTACACCGACCCGCGTAGCGTCATGCTCCATGACGATCTTGACCCATGACGAGACGGCACGGATCGCCTCCGGCCGCCGGCTCGCGAGCGGGCTCGGCTTCGCCCTGCTCTCGGCAACGTCGTTCGGCATGTCGGGCGCGCTCGCGCGGGAGCTGCTCGACGCCGGCTGGAGCGCGGGCGCGATCGTGCTGGTCCGCGTCGGCATCGCGGCGCTCGTGGTGCTCCCGTTCGGGCTGGTCTCGCTCCGCGGTCGCTGGGGGTTGGTACGCCGCAACGCGCGCGTGCTGCTCCTGTTCGGCGTCCTCGGCGTCGCGGCTGCGCAGTTCTGCTACTTCTCGGCCGTCCGGCACATGCAGGTCGGGCCGGCGCTGCTGATCGAGTACACCGCGCCCGCCGCGGTGGTGGTCTGGTTCTGGCTGCGGCACGGCCAGCGACCCGGCCCGATCACGCTCGTCGGCGCGGGCCTCGCCGCCCTCGGCCTGGTGCTCGTCCTCGACCTGCTGTCCGGCGCCGCCCTCAGCGTGCCCGGCGTGCTCTGGGCGCTCGGCGCGATGGTCGGCGCGGCGACGTACTTCGTCGTCTCCGGGGACGCCGAGGGCGGCCTCCCGCCGATGGTGCTCGCCTCCGGCGGCCTGGTGACGGGCGCGCTCGCGCTCGCGGCGCTCGGCCTGGTCGGGCTGCTGCCGATGCACCGGTCGACCGCCAGCGTCGAGTACGCCGGCATCACCGTCTCGTGGTGGGTGCCGCTGCTCGTGCTCGGCGTCGTGACGGCGGCCGTGCCCTACACCAGCGGCGTCGCCGCGGTGCGCCGGCTGGGCTCGCGCCTGGCGTCGTTCGTCGCGCTGACCGAGGTCCTCGCCGGTGTGGTGTTCGCCTGGCTGCTGCTCGGCGAGCTGCCCCGTGCCGTGCAGCTGGTGGGCGGCCTGCTCATCGTCGCCGGCGTCGTGTTCGTCAAGCTGGGCGAGCGGGACACCGCGCTGGCTAGCGCTGGTCCTGGCGTCTGACCCAGACCTCGCGCACGAGCATCAGGATCGAGGCGGCCGTCGGGATCGCCAGCAGGGCGCCGACCACGCCGAACAGGGCGGCGCCGGTGAGCGCCGCGATCACGGTGACCGCGCCCGGGACGTCGACGGACTTCGACATCACCCGCGGGTAGATCACGTAGTTCTCGAGCTGCTGGTAGACGATGTAGAAGACCACGCAGGCGATGCCGATCTTCCAGTCGGTCGCGAACGCGATCGCGGTCACGATCACCGCGCCGATGGTCGCGCCGATCATCGGGATCACGTCGAGCAGGGCGACCACGAAGGCGAGCGCGACGGCGTACTGCCCGAGCCCGGCGATGAACAAGAAGATCAGCGACGAGATGCCCGCGCACATCGCCACGATGAACGCACCGGAGACGTAGCCGCCGACGCTGCGGACCACCCGGTCGCCGAGCTTCGAGACCCGGTCGCGGCGCGAGGCCGGGGCGAGCCGGTAGAAGGCGCCCTTGACGGTGTCGAGCGACGCCAGGAAGTACAGCGTCAGCACGATCACGATGAAGCCGTTGAAGAGCGCGCCGAGGACCGCGAGCCCGATCCCGACCGCGCCGCCGAAGATCGCACCGACGAAGTTTCCGTCGGTGACGTACTCCCGCACCTTCGCGACGACGTCGTACTCCTTGTCGAGCCGCTGCACCTGCTGGTTGCGCTGGAGGTCGTCGAGCCAGTGCGGCACGTTGTCGGTCAGGGCGTGCACCTGGTCGGCGATCACCGGGACGATCGCCACGAGGAACAGCGCCAGCGCGGCGAGGAACGCCAGGATCACCGTCAGCACGGCGTACGAGCGGCGCATGCCGTGCCGCTCGAAGAACTCCACCGCGGGGTTGAGGCCGGCCGCGAGGAACAGGGCGACGACCACCAGCATCAGCGTGGAGCCGATGGCGTGCACGTTCAGGGCGAGCCAGAGCGCCAGCAGCGCGCCGAGTCCGCCGACGAAGCCGACGTAGAACGGCGCCCGGTGGTCGAGGGGCGGACCCGGCTCGCCCAGGTCCTCCCGGTCGGTCGGGATGCCCTCGAGGCCGTCGGCGTCCTCGGCGTCCTCGGACGCCGGGTGCGCCGGGGGCGCGTCGGTCACTCGTCGTCCTTGTTGAACCCTGCGATCACCTCGTGCAGCGACGACAGCTGCGCCGTGATCGCGTCGCGGCGCTTGCTGATCCGGTCCACCTCGGCCCGGATCGCGGCGAGCTCGCGCTCGGCGTCGGCGGCGCCGCTGGTGGTGATCGACTCGGCCTGGGTGCGGGCGGAGGCGACGATCTGCTCCGCCTCGCGGCGGGCCCGGGACAGCAGGGCCTCGGCCTCGGTCGCGGCCTGGGCGCGCTGCTCGGTCGCCGAGGCGGCGGCGGCGCGGGCCCGCTCCTCGGCGGCCGCGGCCCGGGACTCGGCCTCCTCGACGAGGCGCTTGGTCTCCGCGGTGGCGCTGGCGTGGTGGTCGGTCGCCTCGCGGGCCAGCCGCTCCTTCTCGACCGCCAGCGTGCGGCGGGCCTCCTGGACCTCGCGGTCCGCGGCGGCCCGCGCCTGCTCGGCCTCGCGCTTGGCGGCCGTGCGCAGCTCGTTGGTCTCCTGCTCGGCCGCGAGCCGGACCTGGTCGGCCTGGCGCTGCGCCGACGCGACCAGGTCCGCGGCCTCGGCCCGGGCCAGCGCCCGCTCCTGCTCGGCGTCGGCCAGCACCCGGCTGCGGTGCTCGTCGAGCTCCTTGAGCTGCACGAGCCGCATGTCCTCGGCCTCGCGGGCGGCGTCCGCCCGCACCGCCTTGGCGTCCCGGGCGGCCTGCTCCCGGATCTCCGCGGCCTCGCGCTGCGCGGTCTCGCGGACCTCGGCGGCCTCCTCCTCGGCCAGGCGGAGCATGGCGCTCGCGCGGCCGCCGAGGCCGGCGTACGACGGGGCCTCGTTCTCCTTGAGCTGCTCCTGGAGCTGGGTGAGCTGCTCCTCGAGCTCGAGCACCCGCCGCTCGGACTCGGTGAGGCTCGAGCTGAGCCCGGCCTTCTCGGTCGTCAGCTGCCGCACGCGCGTGTCGACGGCGTCCTTGTCGTAGCCGCCGCGGCGCACGACCGGGAACCCGGCCGGTGCCGGGATCGGCCCCCCGGCCGGCCTCGGGGCGGCGGCCGGGGCGGCCGGTGGGACGACCGGGCGGGACGCCGGCTGCTGCCGGGGCACCGCCGGCGCCTGCTGGGTCTTCTCGACGGCCCGCTCCGCGCCCTGCTGGCGCGGCACGGCCGGCATCACCTGGGTGGCCTCGTCGGCGGCGGCCTCGGGCGCGTCCTCGTCCGGCTCGTTGTCGTCGAAGATGGACAGTCCCTGGTCGCTCGTCACTGCGCTCACCCTTCCGCGGTCGGTCATGTCCGACCAGTGTTGCCGATCGGCGCGAGCGATCCCACCCCGGCCCGCGCGAAATCCCGCCGGACGCGGATCAGACGCCGCGGAACCGGTTGATCTGCTCGAGGTGCCGGTCGCGCATCTCGTGGTCGCGGACGCCGAGGCCTTCTTCGGGGGCCAGGCAGAGCACGCCGACCTTGCCCTGGTGGGCGTTCTGGTGGACGTCGAGCG
>NZ_BAAAJE010000001.1:480835-491083 GCF_039526625.1 Nocardioides aquiterrae | reverse complement strand
GCTCGGCGAGCGGGATGTCGAACTGGCCGTCGACGGCGAGGGTGTCGCCGCCGGTGACGCCGAGGGGGGTGATCGCGACGCCGTGCTCGGCGGCCAGCTGGACCAGGCGCTCCGCGTCGCCGTCGGCGACCGTGACGACCACCCGCGCCGTGGACTCGCTGAACAGCCCGACGAACGCGTCGCCGGGCACCGCGACCGAGACGCCGACGCCGTGCCGCAGCGCGCCCTCGGCCAGCGCCTGCGCCAGGCCACCGTCGGAGAGGTCGTGGGCGGAGGTCAGCAGCCCCACGCCCGACACGAGGAGCCGGGCGAGCGTCGCCTCGGCCTCGAGGTCCACCGCCGGCGGGCGTCCGCCCAGGTGGCCGTGCACGACGTGCGCCCACTCCGACCCGGACAGCTCCTCGCGGGTCTCGCCGAGCAGAAAGACCCGCTCGCCCGCGGCCGACCAGGCCGACGGCGTGCGGCGGGTGACGTCCTCGATCACGCCGAGCACCGCGACGACGGGGGTCGGCAGGATCGCGGTCTCGCCGGTCTGGTTGTAGAGCGACACGTTCCCGCCGGTGACCGGGATGCCGAGCTCGGCGCAGGCGTCCTTGAGCCCGCGGCACGCCTCGGCGAACTGCCACATCACCGCCGGGTCCTCCGGGGAGCCGAAGTTCAGGCAGTCCGAGACCGCGAGCGGGGTGGCGCCGCCGGTGGCGACGTTGCGGTACGACTCGACCAGCGCCAGCTGCGCACCGGCGTACGGGTCGAGCAAGGCGTACCGCCCGTTGCAGTCGGTCGACACGGCGACGCCGAGGTTGGTCTCCTCGTCGACGCGGACCATCCCGCTGTCGCTGGGCTGCGCGAGCACCGTGTTGCCGCGGACGTAGCGGTCGTACTGGTCGGTGATCCACGACTTGTCGCAGAGGTTCGGGCTCGCGATCAGCGTCAGCAGCGTCTTGCGCAGGTCGTCGCCGCTCGCCGGCCGCGGCAGCACCTCGGCGGCGTCGGCCTGGAGGTCGTCCTGCCAGTCCGGGCGGGCGAAGGGGCGGTGGTACGTCGGGCCGTCGTGCGCCACCGACCGCGGCGGTACGTCGACGACGCGCTCGCCGTGCCAGTCGATCTGGAGCCGGCCCGTGTCGGTCACCTCGCCGATGACGACCGCCTCCACGTCCCACTTCGCGCAGATCGCCAGGAAGGCGTCGACGTCACCGGGCTCGACCACGGCCATCATCCGCTCCTGCGACTCGCTCATGAGGATCTCCTCGGGAGCGAGCGTGGAGTCGCGCAGCGGCACCCGGTCCAGCTCGACGTGCATGCCGCCGTCGCCGGCGGACGCGAGCTCGGAGGTCGCGCAGGACAGCCCGGCGCCGCCGAGGTCCTGGATGCCGGCGACCAGCCCGGCCGCGAAGATCTCGAGCGTGCACTCGATGAGCAGCTTCTCCATGAACGGGTCGCCGACCTGGACGCTGGGCCGCTTCGCCGGCCCGGACCCCCCGTCTTCGGACTCAGTGAAGGTCTCCGACGCCAGCACGGAGACGCCGCCGATGCCGTCGCCACCGGTGCGCGCGCCGTACAGGATGACCTGGTTGCCGACGCCCGACGCCTTGGCCAGGTGCAGGTCCTCGTGCCGCAGCACGCCCACACAGAGCGCATTGACCAGCGGGTTGCCCAGGTAGGACTCGTCGAAGACCGCCTCGCCGCCGATGTTCGGCAGGCCCAGGCAGTTGCCGTAGCCACCGACACCCGCGACGATCCCGGGCAGCACCCGGTGGGTGTCGTCGGCGTCCAGCGGCCCGAACCGCAGCGGGTCCATCACCGCGACCGGGCGGGCGCCCATCGCGAGGATGTCGCGGACGATGCCGCCGACGCCGGTCGCGGCGCCCTGGTACGGCTCGACGAACGACGGGTGGTTGTGGCTCTCGACCTTGAAGGTGACGGCGTAGCCCTGGCCGATGTCCAGGACGCCGGCGTTCTCCCCGATGCCGGCCAGCATCTTGCCGACCGGCGTCTCCTGGGGGATCTCGGAGAACTGCTTGAGGTGCACCTTGGAGCTCTTGTACGAGCAGTGCTCGCTCCACATGACCGAGTACATCGCCAGCTCCGAGCTGGTCGGGCGGCGGCCGAGGATCTCGCGGATCCGGTGGTACTCGTCGGCCTTGAGACCCAGGTCGGCCCACGGCTGCTCGTGGCGGGGATCCTCGGCGGCGACGGCGACGGTGTCGAGCACGACAGCAATCTACCGAGCCGCCGCTGGCCGAGCTCGCGAGGGCAGCGATTTGCGGCGCAGGTTGAGGAGCGTCGGCTCGAACCGGAGCGCAGCGACGGACCGAGCGACGCGTCTCGAAACCCGCCGCCTGACGCCCAGCAGACCGCGTCCGCGACTCAGGCGGTCAGGCCGAACGACTCGTCGAGACCGGCGACCCCGCACACCCAGCGGAACCGCGGGCTGGCGGACTCGAACCGCAGGACGCCACCGGTCGCGCGGGTGGTGTTCCGGAGCCGGATCAGGGCACCGAGGCCGCCGGCGTCGAGGAAGGTGACGTCACCGGCGTCGACGACGAAGTCCCGGCAGCCGCGCGCGACGGCGTCCTCGACCTGGCGGGTCACCTGCCAGCGACTGAAGGCGTCGAGCGAGCCGGCGACGGTGAGGTGGGCATGCCCGCGGTGGCGGCGGACGGCGGATGAGAACTCCATGACTGCTCCCGGGGTCGTGGTGAAACCGGGAACGGAGGCGCCTTGACTGGCGGGTCACGAGAAACTCTCGGCTACCTTCGACGGTACGCGCCGGGGCAGCCACACGCCACATCCTCACAGGTGAAGGATCGGCGTCGGTCAGCGCAGCAACCCGTCGGCGACGACCTCGAGCATCGGGCGGACGGCGGCCGCGTCGAGCTCGCTGCTGTCGGCGATGGTGGCCACCCCGCCCACCAGGCGACAGACCTGGATCGGCTCGACGTCCTCGCGCAGCACGCCGTCCTGCCGGAGCCGCTCGAGGACCCGGTCGTTGGCCTCGGCCAGCACCTGGCACTTGGTGCGGATCGGCGAGTCCGGGTCCCCCATCGCCGAGGTGAGCTTGGCGGGGGCGCCCTTGTGCTGGCTGATCAGGCCGACGTACTGCTCGAACCAGTTGAGCAGCAGGTCCCGGTCCGTGCCCTCGTGGGCGAGGGCCTTGTCGGCGGTCTCCGTCACCCGGTCGACCCACGACTGCATGATCGCGTCGAGCAGGTTCTCGCGCTTCGGGAAGTGCCGGTAGAGCGTCCCGGGCCCGACGCCGGCGCGCTTGGCGACCTCGTCGAGCGACGCGTCGTACCCCTGTTCGCGGAAGACCTCGCGAGCGACCTCGACGATCCGGTCGTAGTTGCGCCTGGCATCGGCACGCACGAGAAATCGCTCCTCAGGGCTTGCTAAACGGAGACAGTCTCCGTATTGTTCTTCGGGAAGCGGAGTCATCCTCCGGATCTACTGTACCTCGGCCCACCGGGCCAGAACAGGTCTGCTCACATGTCCTCACGCACCACCCTTCCCACCGAGCTGCCGCCGAACGCCGGCCGCGCAGCCGCCGGTATCGCGATCGTCCTGGTCGCGCAGCTGATGATCGTGCTCGACGCCACCGTCGTGAACGTCGCGCTCCCCCGCATCGACACCGCGCTCGGCTTCGGCCCGGCGTCGCTGTCGTGGGTCCTCAACGCCTACACGCTCGCCTTCGGCGGGCTGCTGCTGCTCGGCGGCCGGCTCGGCGACGTCTTCGGCCGCCTCCGGGTCTTCGAGATCGGCCTGGCGGTCTTCACCCTCGGGTCCGCGCTCGGCGGGCTCGCCCAGACGCCCGGGCAGCTGGTCGCCGCACGCACCTTCCAGGGCGTCGGGGCCGCGCTCGCGGCTCCGAGCGTCCTCGCGCTGCTCACCACCAGCGCCCCCGACGAGGCCGCGCGCAACCGCGCACTCGCGCTGTTCGGCGCCGTGTCCTCCGGAGGCGCGTCCATCGGCCTGGTCCTGGGCGGGCTGCTGACCGACGTCGGCTCGTGGCGCTGGACGCTGTTCATCAACGTGCCCATCGGGCTCGCCGTGATCGTGCTGGCGCCGCGCTTCGTCGCCGAGACGCCGCGCCGTACCGGCCGCTTCGACGTGGTCGGCGCCCTGGCCGCCACCGGCGGCGCGGTCGCGCTCGTGTGGACCCTGATCGGGACGCCGGAGCACGGCTGGGCGTCGGTCCGGACGGTCGTCGGCTTCGCGGTCGGCGTCGCCCTGCTGGCGCTGCTGGCCCGCACCGAGCTGCGGCACCCGCACCCGCTGGTGCAGCCGCGGCTGGTCCGCGACCGCAACCGGGTCGGCGCGCTGGCCGTGATGGCGCTGCTGCTCGGCGCGAACCTGTCGATGTTCTTCCTGGTCGTGCAGTACGTCCAAGGCGTGCTCGGCTTCGGGCCGCTCATGGCCGGCGTCGCGTTCCTGCCGTTCAGCCTCGGCATCTTCGCGACCTCGCGGGTCACCCCGGCCCTGATCGGCCGGGTCGGTCCGCGGGCGATGATGCTGACCGGCACCGGCGTGCTCGCGCTCGCCTACGTCTGGCTCAGCACGATCGGCACCGGCGACACCTACCTGGCCGCGGTCTTCGGCCCGATGGCGCTGGCCGGCATCTCGTCCGCGCTGACGTTCATGCCGGTGACCGTCATCGTGCTCTCCGGCGTCGAGCCGGAGCACGCCGGCTCCGCCTCCGGCCTGCTGCAGACCACGCAGCAGCTCGGCGGCGCGGTGGGCGTGGCCGTGATCGTGTCGGTGTACGCCGCCGGCGCGGTGCCCGGCCGGCTGGTGCCCGGGATGGCCGCCGCCTTCCTCACCTCGGCGGCGTTCGCCGCTACCGCGCTGCTGGTCTCGGCGGTCGTGCTGCGCCCGGCGCCGAGGTCGGCAACGGCAGCTGGTGGCGCGGCCGGCGAGGAGCTCGCCGAGGCGGTAGCCGAGGCGGCTTGACCGGCCGCACCGGCTCGTCCGGCTCGGCCGCCGCAGCGACGCCGGCTCCCGCGAGCGCGGGCGCCGGCGTCCACGCGTAGCCGTCCCACCACCAGTGGCCGTCGGTGCTCACCAGCGGCACACCCTCGACCGGGTCGGCATGGAAGTGTGGCACCAGGCCGAGGAACGGCTGGGTGCTCCAGGTCTCGTCGTCCATGATCGTCTCCCCCCACGGTGCGATCTCTCTGTCACTGTGGTCCTCATCGGCCGGACCGGGTGGCGGGTTGAGGAAACCTTGCACGGACGCTGCGAATTACAGCGTCGTAGTTGCGGGGAACCGCTGTTACGGATGTGACAGTTGAGGTTATGGTGACGGGGCGCTTCCCCACCGCTTGGAGTCCCGTATGTCTCGCCCCGCTCGCACCCTGCTGCGACGCACCCTCGCCACCCTGACCGCCGGCGCCCTCGCCGCGGCGACCCTCGTCGCACTGTCGACCGGGAGCGACGTCGCCCCCGCGTCCGCCGCGACGACCGCCCGGAAGGCGACCGTCGTCACGCCCGGCGACTTCACCGGCTACGGCTTCGACCAGTGCCACACCCCCGACCAGGCGACGATGAACACCTGGCTCCGGAACTCGCCGTTCTGGGCGGTCGGCGTCTACCTGAGCGGCGACTCCCGCGCCTGCCGCGACCAGCCGAACCTGACGCCGGAGTGGGTCAGCACCCAGCTGAGGAAGGGCTGGCGGATCCTGCCGATCACGCTGGGGCCGCAGGCGTCGTGCCAGCCGCGGTTCCCGCGGTACGGCGACGACCCGACGATCATCCCGAAGCCGGGCAAGAGCAACCGCTACGGCAAGGCCCGCAAGCAGGGCAGTGCCGAGGCCGCCAAGAGCGTCGCGGCCGCGCAGAAGCTCGGGATCGCCGAGGGCAGCACGCTCTGGTACGACCTCGAGGGCTTCGAGCTGAGGAACACCCGCTGCCGGGAGTCGGCCCTGGCGTTCCTGAGCGGCTGGTCGTGGCAGATCCGCCAGCTCGGCTACAAGTCCGGCGTCTACTCCAGCGCGGGCTCGGGCATCAAGATGCTCGACGACGCCCGCTACAACAAGCGCGCCGACATCGAGCTCCCCGACCAGATCTGGGTCGCACGGTGGGACGGCAAGGCGAACACGTCGACCGAGGCGCAGTACCTGCGCGCCGACGGCTGGGCGAAGGCGCGGGTCAAGCAGTACCAGGGCGGCCACAACGAGACCTGGGGCGGCGTGACGATCAACATCGACCGCAACTTCCTCGACGTCGGCACCGGCTCCGTCGCGGTCCCGGAGACGCACTGCGGCGGGGTGAAGATCGCGTACGGCGTCTACCCGACCCTGGTTCCCGGCACCGGCGACAACGCCCCGCCCCCGGCCAAGGTCAAGGTCCTGCAGTGCCTCCTGCACGAGCAGGGCGTCTACCGCGGCCAGGTCAACGGGGTCTACAACACCCGGACCCAGAAGGCCGCCCAGGCCTGGCAGTCCCAGCACGCGTTCGTGGTCTCGCCGACCTGGAACAAGCGGCACTGGATGTCGCTGCTGGTGGCCGGCGACCGGCCGATCGTGAAGTTCGGGTCGGTGGGCCCGGCGGTCCGCCGCGTGCAGCGCGCCCTCAACGCTATCACGGACCGCGCGGTCCCGATCCGGGCCACCGGCATCATCGACAGCCAGACCACGGCCGCGGTCGAGGCCTACCAGAAGAAGGTCGGCCTCGAGCCGAACGGCGTCGTCGCGGCGACCACCTGGAGCGCACTGGCGGCCGGCCAGCGCCGGTAGCCGTCAGCCCGCGGGCGGGCCGGCCAGGAGCGCGAGGCCGGTGAGCGCGAGGACCGCGACCACGCCCGCGGCCGCGCCGCGCAGCGGGTTGCGGATCAGCCAGGCGGTCAGCGCCTCGACCCGGCCGGCGGGCGTCTCCGTGCCCAGCCGCCACGTGGACGCGAGGCCGGCGCGCCGCTCGGCGTACCGGTCGAAGAGCACCGTCGCGAACGGCGGGACCGCGGCCACCAGCCCGAGCAGCAGCCGGCCGCGCGACCAGCGCTGGTCCACGCCGACGAGCACCGTCGTGAGGCAGTAGGCGATGAACACGACGCCGTGCGCCATGCCGAAGACCCGGACGCCCAGCTCGGTGACGTCGGTGTACTTCAAGGCCATGCCGGTGAGCAGCAGGCCCCAGGTCACGGCCTCGGCGACCGCGACCGTGCGGAACAGGCGCAGCGGGCTCACGCGAGGACCGACGCCGCGAGGCTGGTGAAGAAGCCGAGGCCGTCGGTGCCGGTGCCGGTGAGCTCCTCGACGGAGTGCTCCGGGTGCGGCATCAGGCCGACCACGTTGCCGCGCTCGTTGCAGATGCCGGCGATGTCGCGCAGCGAGCCGTTCGGGTTCTGGCCCCGGTAGCGCGCGACGACCTGGCCCTCTCCCTCGAGCCGGTCGAGGGTCTCCTCGTCGGCGACGAACGCGCCCTCGCCGTTCTTGAGCGCGATGACCACCTCGGCGCCCTCGGCGTACGCCGACGTCCACGGCGTGCGGTTGTTCTCGATGGTGAGCGGCTGGTCGAGGCACAGGAACTTCTGGCGCTGGTTGCGGATCAACGCGCCCGGCAGCAGGCGGGACTCGCACAGGATCTGGAAGCCGTTGCAGATGCCGAGCACCGGCAGGCCCCGGCGGGCGGCCTCGACCACCTCGGTCATCACCGGCGAGAAGCGGGAGATCGCGCCGCACCGCAGGTAGTCGCCGTACGAGAAGCCGCCCGGGAGCACGACCGCGTCGACCCCGCGCAGGTCGTGGTCGCCGTGCCACAGCGCAACGGCCTCGTGACCGCCGACCTGCACGGCGCGCTGCGCGTCGACGTCGTCCAGGGAGCCCGGGAAGGTGACGACCCCGACCCTCACGACTCGACCCGGACCGCGTAGTTCTCGATGACCGGGTTCGAGAGCAGGGTCTCCGCCATCTTCTCGACCTCCGCGAGCACCGCGTCGGTCACCTCGCCCTCGAAGGCGAGCTCGAACCGCTTGCCCTGACGGACATCGGTGACCCCGGAGAACCCGAGCCGTGGCAGGGCGCCGAGCACGGCCTTGCCCTGGGGGTCGAGGATCTCGGGCTTGGGCATGACGTCGACGACTACGCGTGGCACCCCTGCAGTCTAGAGAGGTGGGGCAGACTGGAGTGCATGAGCATGCCTACCGGACTACCCGGGGCCAACCCGCTGCGACTGGAGTACCCGCAGTCGCTGGCGATCTACGACGACTACGCGGCCGCCCAGAAGGCGGTCGACTTCCTCAGCGACAACAAGTTCCCCGTCGAGCACCTGATGATCGTCGGCACCGACCTCAAGCGGGTCGAGCGGATCACCGGGCGCCTGACCACGAGCCGGGTCGCGCTGGGCGGACTGCTGTCCGGGCTCTGGCTCGGGCTGTTCGTCGGCCTGATCTTCTCGTTCTTCGTCAACGACAGCATCCTCGCGATGATCGTCTCGACGATGCTGCTCGGCGCGCTGTTCGGCGTCGTCTGGGCGCTGCTCGGCTACGCGCTCACCCGCGGCCAGCGCGACTTCTCCTCGGTCACCCAGGTAGTGGCCACCCGGTACGAGGTGCTGGTCGAGCACAAGGTGGCGGGCCAGGCGCGCGAGCTGCTCGCGCAGCTCCCCGGCGCGCTGCCCAACCCGTTCAGCTGAGCTCGCGCTTGAGGATCTTGCCGGTGGAGGTCATCGGCAGGGCGTCGACGAACTCCACGATGCGCGGGTACTTGTAGCCCGCCATCTGCTCCTTGCCCCAGGCGACCAGCTCGTCCTCGGTGACCGTGGCCCCCGGCTTCCGGATGACGACGGCCTTGATCTCCTCGCCGTGGCTCTCGTCGGGCACCCCGATGACCGCGGCGAGCGAGATGTCGGGGTGGGTCATCAGGACCTCCTCGATCTCCCGCGGGTACACGTTGTAGCCGCCGCGGATGATCATGTCCTTGGACCGGTCGACGATGTAGTACCAGCCGTCCTCGTCGCGGCGAGCCAGGTCGCCGGACCGGAACCAGCCGTCGTGGATGGCCTCGGCCGTGGCGTCCGGGCGGTCGTAGTAGCCCTTCATCACGTTGTGGCCCTTGATGGCGATCTCACCGACCTGGTCGGCGCCCTCGACGTCGGTCCAGTCGGGGTCGATCAGCTTCATCTCCACCCCGGGGATCGGGGTGCCGATCGAGCCGACGCGCACCGGCTCCCCGAACCGGGAGAACGACGCGACCGGCGAGGTCTCCGACAGCCCGTAGCCCTCGAGGATCGTGACGCCGAACTGCTTCTCGAACTCCTTGTGCACCTCGATCGGCAGCGCCGCGCCTCCGGCGACCGCGACGCGGAGGTTCTCCGCGAGAGTCGTGACGTCGGTGTCCGGGTCGTCGGCGAGGGCGCCCAGCAGGCCCCAGTACATGGTGGGGACGCCGGCGAAGAACGTGATCCCCTCCTTCAGCATCAGCTGGAGCGCGGCGTGCGCCTCGAAGCGCGGCAGCATGACGACGGTGCCGCCGTACGCGAACGCGCCGTTCTGGCAGACGGTCTGGCCGAACGAGTGGAACAGCGGCAGCACGCACAGGTAGGTGTCCGGGTCCGCCGCGCTGGCGCCGAACAGCGCCTCCCCCGAACGCGCGTTGTCGCGCATGTTGCGGTGCCGCAGCTCCGCGCCCTTGGGCTGCCCGGTGGTGCCGGAGGTGTAGAGGATGACCGCGGTGTCGTCCTCGTCGGTGGCGACGGTGTCGAACGTGCTCGGCTGGCCCGCCATCGCCTGGGCCATCGTCTCGGTCTCGTCGATCGGCGACGGTGCGCCCAGGTCGGCGGTGATCACGAAGAAGTGCTCGCACCCCTCCGCCTGGCCGAAGCCCTCGTGGCCGGCCTGGCCCATCGGCAGCTCGGGTGTCCCCTCGAAGCAGAAGTAGGCCTTCGCGTCGGAGTCGTTGAGGTGGTAGGCCACCTCGCGGCCCTTCAGCAGCACGTTCAGCGGCACCACGGTGCCGCCGGCCTTGAGGATGCCGTAGTAGACGACGGTGAAGTACGGCAGGTTCGGGCAGGTCAGCGCGACCTTGTCGCCCGGCCGGATCCCGCGGGACACCAGCAGGTTGGCGACCATGTTCGCGAACGAGTCCACCTCCGCGTACGACAGGCGCGTGCTCTGCCCGTCCGGCCGGGGCAGGACGATCGCGGTGCGGTCGGGGTACTGCGCGGCGCTGTCCTCGAGAAGGGCCGCGAGGTTGTACGTCGTCATGGCTGCAACTTACTGGGACAACCGGCGGGCGGCACGCCGAAGGTCACTCCGGA
>NZ_BAAAJE010000001.1:386887-480813 GCF_039526625.1 Nocardioides aquiterrae | reverse complement strand
CAGCGGCCGGGCGATCTCGAAGGTGGCGGTGACGTCGCACCCGGTCGCCGTCTCGGCGAGCTCCAGGGTGAGCGTCGCGGTGATGCCGTGCCACGTCCCGCGCTCGGCCCAGCGGCGCGGCCGGTCCAGCTCCGTGGTCTCCATCCGCGGGCGCAGCCCGGGCCGGGTGACGTCGACCCAGGTCTGCCCGACCCGCGGCCCGCCGTCCACGTCCTCGACCCGGGCCAGGCTGGACTGCCAGTCCGGGCGGTTGCGGGGGTCGACGAGGTAGTCGAACGCGACCTCGGGCGGCACCGCGAAGGGGACGACTACCACCGCTCGCCGGTGAGCAGCTCGTAGGCCTCGAGGTAGCGGGCGCGGGTGCGCGCCACGACCTCCGGCGGGAGCGGCGGCGGCGCCTCCCCCGACGAGCGGTCCCACCCGGACTCGGGCGAGAGCGCCCAGTTGCGCACGATCTGCTTGTCGTACGACGGCTGCGCGCGGCCCGGCCGCCACTGGTCGGCCGGCCAGAACCGCGACGAGTCGGGCGTCAGGACCTCGTCACCCAGCACGGTGGTGCCGTCGGGCCGGGCCCCGAACTCCAGCTTCGTGTCGGCCAGGATGATGCCCCGCTCACGGGCGATCCCCTCCGCGCGGGCGTACACCCGCAGCGTCAGGTCGCGGAGCTCGGCGGCCCGCTCGGCGCCGACGGTCGCGACGACCGCGTCGTACGAGACGTTCTCGTCGTGCTCGCCGAGCTCGGCCTTGGTCGCGGGCGTGAAGATCGGCTCCGGCAGCCGGCTGCCGTCCTCGAGGCCGGCCGGCAGCGCGATGCCGCAGACCTCGCCTGTGGCCCGGTAGTCGAGCAGCCCGGAGCCGGTGAGGTAGCCCCGCGCGACGCACTCCACGGCGTACATGTCGAGCTTCTCGCAGCGGACCGCACGGCCGCGCACGACCTCCGGGACGTCGGTGGAGATCACGTGGTTGGGCACCAGGTCCGCGAGCTGGTCGAACCACCACAGCGACATCCGGGTCAGGATCTCGCCCTTGTCCGGGATCGTCGTGTCGAGCACGAAGTCGAAGATCGAGATCCGGTCGCTGGCGACCATGAGCAGGTCGCCGTTCTCGAGCTCGTAGAGGTCGCGCACCTTCCCCGAGTGCAGGTGGGTGGCCCCGTCGATGGCGGGCGCGGTCGGGATGTTGATGTCGGCCACGCCCGCAGCCTACGGGCGTTCAGCAGCCGCAGGTGTAGTAGGTGACGTCCCAGTGGTTGCCCTCGTCGGCGTACACGTTGCCGGACGCGGCCTGGTACTGCGCGGCGCCGTCGCTGCGCTGGCCGATGTAGGTGTAGGTGCCGTGGACCCAGTTGGTCAGGCAGGTGGTCCGCGCGAAGTCGAGCTTGTAGCCGTTCCAGTGGCTGTAGGTGCCGGAGGCGTGGCCGGTCTCGGTGCCGCCGGTGATGGTCAGGCCGCAGCCGCTGGCCCGCTTGAGCGTGATCGCGCCGTCGATGGTGGCCTGGCGGATGCCCTCGAACGACGTGCACGTGGCGTTGTTGCGGTCCGTGCAGCCGCCGGAGGAGGTCCAGCCGATGCCGGCGGACGAGAACTGCGCGGCCGCACTGGATTGCGAGACGGCGGTCGCCGTGCTCGGCAGGCCGAGCGTGAGGCCGAGGGTCGTGAGGACGATGAACAGGATTCCCGAGAGCTTCTTCATGTGCTCCACCCTCACCCGCGGGGGCGGGTGACGGTCAAGGGGAACCTTCCGTCACGAGGTCAGCCAGCGCTCCATCCGCCGGGTGATCCACGGCAGCGCGACGTAGGTCATCACCGGCGTCATGACCAGGACGACCGCGAGGACCCGCAGCGGCAGCCACCAGTCCGCGATGCTGTGCCCGGCGGCCCAGTTGACCAGCACGCTGAGCGGGTAGAAGACCAGGAAGATCACCGTCGCCTGCTTCCAGCGCGGCGGCGGGGGCGGCGCGGGCCGCAGGTCCTCGACGTCGGTGGTCACCGGCGGGTCGAACCAGCCCTCGATCCCGGTACGCCGCTCGACGTGCGACTCCCCCACCAGCCCCTGTGCGGCGCCGAGCCACCACGCGCGCTGCGGCGACGCCTCCCACGCGGCCAGCGACTCCTCGTCGGCGAAGCGGTACAGCATGTGCCACTCGTGGGAGTCCGGCGCGGGCCGCACCCAGCCGTGGCCGAGGAAGCCGTCGAAGCCGGCGGCGAGCGCCGAGCCGGCGCGGATCCACGCGACCATCTCCTCGCGGTGCCCGGGGGCGATCGTGCGCGTGATCGAGACCGTCACCGGGTTGCTCATGGGCCCGATCCTTCGGGGGTGTGGTCGGGCGTGCAAGTCGCCGATGGCAGAGTGGTCGCATGCCGGAGTCTGCTGACGAGGTCTACGCCAGGGTGGTCGCCGCGGTCGGCCCCGAGGGACGACTGCCCGCGCCGCCGGTCCGCGAGTGGGACGCGTTCCCGTGGGAGGCGGTCGACGGCCACGTCGTCCCGAAGGTGCTCCCGGCACCCGGCGACGAACGGATCCGTGACGGCGAGGACGGTGGCCGGCCCTGTCCGGTCTGCTCGGGCGGACTCGCGGATCGGGTCGTGTGGGAGAACGAGTACTGGGTCGTCACCCGCGACGAGAAGCCGACCGGGCTCCCGCTCGTGCTGACGCTCTGGACGCGCGAGCACATCGACGTGGGCGACCTCGACGACGAGCACGCCGGCGAGCTCGGGAAGATGGCCAACCGGATGGTCCGCATCATGCAGGGCCTGCCGAACGTCGGCCGGGTGCACGTCAACCGGTGGGGCGACGGGTGCGCCCACCTGCACGTCTGGTTCTTCGCGCGGACCAAGGGCCTCGCGAACGTGGTCGGGTCGTACGCCGTGGAGTGGGACGAGATCCTGCCGCCGGTGCCCGAGGACGTGTGGCGCGCCGACCTGCACACGGTGGCGACCAAGCTCGCGAACTGGGACGGCCACGCCCGGGCCTAGTACCTGACGCGGAACTCCGTCGCGCCCGTCTCGTCGGCCGGCCGGGCGTCGACGTGGTCGACGCGGGCCAGGCGCGGGCCGTCGTGGGCCCAGCGGACGAACCGCTCGAGCGCCTCCTCGTCGCCCTCGACGTGGAGGGCGACGGTGCCGTCGGGCTCGTTGCGCACCCAGCCGGCCAGGCCGAGCCGGGCGGCCTCGCGCTCGGCGTACGCCCGGAACGAGACGCCCTGGACGCGGCCGGACACGGTGAGGTCCATCGCGCTACGCATACGGCCATCCTGACGCGGGCACCCTGACGCGGTGACGGACGGGGTGGAGGAGGAGCAGCCGCGCCCGGACCGCTGGCGCATCCTGGCCGTCTCGCTGGTGATCGGCTTCATGGCGCTGCTCGACGTCACGATCGTCAACGTCGCGATCCCGTCGATCCAGGCCGGCCTGCACACCTCCGCCGCGACCGTGCAGTGGGTCGTGTCCGGCTACGCGCTGGCGTTCGGGCTGACGCTGGTGACCGGCGGACGGCTGGGCGACGCGTACGGCCGCCGCACGATGATGCTGATCGGGCTGGCCGGGTTCATCGTGTCGAGCGCCGGGGTCGGCCTGGCCCCGAGCGCACTGTGGGTCGTGGTCGGCCGGCTGCTGCAGGGCGCGAGCGCCGGGCTGCTGACGCCGCAGAACTCGGGGCTGATCCAACAGCTGTTCCGCGGCCGCGAGCGCGCCCGGGCGTTCGGCGTGTTCGGGCTGGTCGTGTCGATCTCGTCGGCGACCGGGCCGGTGCTCGGCGGCCTGATCATCGCCGCGCTCGGCGAGGAGCACGGCTGGCGCTACATCTTCCTCGTCAACGTCCCGATCGGGCTGGCCGCGATGGTGGCCGTCTGGCGGATGGTGCCGCAGCGGCCCCGCGAGCGCCGCGAGACCGAGGCACGGCTGGACCTCACCGGCGCGGCGCTCCTCGGCGCCGCCGTCCTGTGCGTGCTCCTGCCGACCGTCGCCGTCGAGGGCGGCGACCCGCGGCCGCTGCTCCTGCTCCTCGGCGCGGTCCCGCTCGGCTGGCTGTTCGTGCGCCGCGAGCAGGGGCTGGTACGCCGGGGCGGCGCGCCGCTGCTCGACATCGGCCTGCTGCGGCGTACCCCCGGCTACGCCAACGGCGTCGCGGTGGGCGCCCTCTACTTCACCGGGTTCACCGGGTTCTTCCTCGTGCTGTCGGTGTACTACCAGGACGAGCTCGGCCTGTCGGCGCTGCAGGCGGGCCTGCTGCTGTGCCCGTTCGCCGTGGGCTCGGCGATCACCGCGCCGCTGTCGGGCCGCGTGGTCTCGGACTGGCACCGGCGGGTCACGGTCGTGGCGATCGCGGTGATGATGGCCGGCGTGCTGCTGGTCGCGCTGGTGGTGCCGGCGGTCGGCACCGACGCGCTGTGGCTCGCCGCGGTGCCGGCGACCCTCCTCGCCGGCCTGGGCGGCGGCGGCGTCGTGTCGCCGAACATGACGCTGTCGCTCGACGAGGTCCCACCCCGGATGGGCGGCGCCGCCGGCGGCGCGCTGCAGACCGGCCAGCGCATCGGCGCCTCGATCGGCGCCGCGCTGTCGATGACCGTCTACCAGCTCACGCTGTCGGCTGTCGGCGGCGGCGCCGCCCTGCGAGCCGCGCTGCTCACCGGGATGGTGCTGCTGACCGCGGCACTGGTGGTGGCGGTGCGGGCGGCATCGACCCGACACTGAGGCATGACCTTCCTCGGCGCGCCCCCACCCGGCCCGAGCGTCCAGCAGCTCTACGACGCCGACCTGGCCGACCGCGGCTACGTGATGAACCTGAGCAGGATCTGGGCCCACCACCCCGAGGCGCACGACGCGCTGTTCGAGCTGCTCGGTGCGGTCGCGCAGCGGGGCGGGCTCTCGATGCGCGAGCGCGGCATCCTGGTCGGCGCGTGCGCGTCGACGCTCGGCGACTCCTACTGCTCGCTGGCCTGGGGCGCGCGGCTGGCGGAGGCCGCCGACCCGGATGTCGCCGCCGGCGTGCTGACCGGCAGCGACGCGGGCCTCACCGACGCCGAGCGCGCGCTCGCCGCGTGGGCGCGGTCGGTGACGGCGGACCCGAACGCCACCACGGCCGCCGACGTCGAGGCGCTGCGCGCCGCCGGCTTCGACGACAGCCGGATCTTCGCGGCGACCACGTTCGTCGCGCTGCGGCAGGCCTTCTCGACCGTGAACGACGCGCTCGGCGCCGTACCCGACGCGCAGCTGCGCGCCGACGCGCCGGCCGCCGTGCGCGACGCCGTCACCTGGGGCCGCTAGCCGGCACAGCTCGGCTGCCAACTCTGCGGCACCCGCCCGGCGAGGACCTCGTCCGACGCCCACCAGATCCACTCCGGCACGTCGGTGTCGGCCTCGATGTCGCGGAGCACCGGCCACTCGCGCGAGGTCGCCAGCACCCCGGCCGCCTGCTGGGCACCGGTCCGGTCGTCGAGCCGGCGCGCCTCGGCGTACCGGGCGATCCACGCGCACGCGACCTGCTCGGCCACGTCCGACCCGAGCTGGACCGGGTCGGACTGGCGGGAGGTGATCGCCGAGCGCGCCTGCCCGTCGGGCAGCAGCGGGACGGCGTACCGCGCGATCCCGTCGAGAATCCGGTTGACCCGCGCGCGCCTGTTCCCGTCGTCGGCGTAGTCCGGCGGGAGCGCCGCGTCGAACGCGGCCTGGTCCACCATGCGCAGCTCGGGCAGGAGCGCCGCAAACGCCGCCGCGTCCATGCCGAAGCCGCGGACCTCGAGGAAGTGGCCGTCCTCGACCGGACGGAGCGCGGTGTGGTCGCCCGCCGCGGCCGACCACATGGAGCCGGGCAGCCCGGCGACGTCGACCGCGGTGCCGTCGGAGCCGGCCTCGTCGCGCCGGTGGGCGATCCGCTCCGCGTAGCCGTCGGCGAGGTACCAGTCGAGCTTGAGCGTCGCGCCGCCGTTCTCGTAGCCGACGCCGCCGAGGTCGTCGCCCTGGTCGACGTGCGTCACCGCCCAGCCGGGCTGGTCGAGGACCACCCGGAACGCGTCGGGCGTGGCCGGCTGGCTGGTGGCCGGGGGCGGGGCGGACTCGCCGAGCACCCGGCCGGCCGTCCAGGCCACGCCGGCGGCGAGCAGGACGACGGCAGCGGCGGCCGCCACCGGCGCCACCCAGCGTGGGCGGCGGCTGCCGTCGAGGACCGGGACGGCGGTGCCGGGCGTGCGCAGGATCTCGTCCAGGAGCTCCGCCCGCCCCTCGTGCAGCGGCAGGTCCGCGACGGCGTCGTCGGTGAGCTTGACATTCACGGCTGCTCCTTCCGGGAGAGGTGGGGTCGTCTGGAGAGGGGATGTCCGGCCGGCTCGGGTTCGTTGCCGAGCACGTCGCGCAGCCGGGCCCGCGCGCGGGAGAGCCGCGGGCGGACGACCACGGTCGTCAGGCCCAGCACCTCGGCGATCTCGCGCGGCTCGAGGCCCTCCCACAGGTGCAGTTCGAGCACCTCCTGGTCGCGGGCGCTCAGGCGCTGCATCGCCGCGGTGACGTCGGCGCGCTGGACGACGTCGTCGCTGCTGTCCGGCATCGCGGCGACCAGCTCGCGGCGCAGCCGGTCGCCCAGCGCGGTCCGCCGCCGGTCGCCCCGGCGCTGGTTGGCCAGCACGCGGCGCGCGACGCCGTACAGCCAGGGCCGCTGGTCGGGCCCGTCCGGCGCGTGCGCGATCCGGCGCCAGGCGACGAGGAAGGTGTCCGACGCGACGTCGGCGGCGTCCTCGGGGCGGTCGGTGCGCCGGATCGCGAAGCCGAGAACCGCGTCGAAGTGCGCGGCGTACAGCCGGCGGAAGGTCTCCTCGCGCTCCGGGGTCATGCCTCTGTCATGTCCGGCACCGGCCGCATCGTTGCGGTCGATCCCTAGAGGATCGCGGCGGGCGAGTACGCCGCCGCCTCGGCGTGCCGCGCGGTGACCTCGGCGACCCGCCGGACGACGGTCTCGACCTGGTCGACCGCGGCGCCGGTGAACGCGATCGGCTCCGCGACCAGGGTCGCGAGCTGGTCGGCGGTCAGGCCGAGGCGCGGGTCGGCGGCCAGCCGGGCGAACACGTCGTTCTCGGCCTGGCCCTTCCGCATGTCGAGGGCGGTGCCGACCGCGGCCTCCTTGATCGCCTCGTGCGCGGCCTCGCGGCCGACGCCGTTGCGGACCGCCGCCATCAGCACCTTGGTGGTGGCGAGGAACGGCAGGTAGCGATCCAGCTCGCGCTGGATGACCGCGGGGAAGGCGCCGAACTCGTCGAGCACGGTCAGGAAGGTCTCGAACAGCCCGTCGGCGGCGAAGAACGCGTCCGGCAGGGCCACCCGGCGGACGACGGAGTCGGAGACGTCGCCCTCGTTCCACTGGTCGCCGGCGAGCTCGCTGACCATCGACAGGTGGCCGCGCAGCACGACCGCCAGGCCGTTGACGCGCTCGCACGAGCGGCTGTTCATCTTGTGCGGCATCGCCGACGAGCCGACCTGGCCCTCCTGGAAGCCCTCGGTCACCAGCTCGTTGCCGGCCATCAGCCGGATCGTCGTGGCCAGGTTGGACGGTCCGGACACCAGCTGCACCAGCGCGCTGACGACGTCGAAGTCGAGGCTGCGCGGGTAGACCTGGCCGACGCTGGTCAGCACGTGGCCGAAGCCGAGGTGGTGGGCGACCCGCTCCTCGAGCTGCTGCAGCTTCGCGGCGTCGCCGTCGAGGAGGTCGAGCATGTCCTGGGCGGTGCCCATCGGGCCCTTGATGCCGCGCAGCGGGTAGCGGGCGAGCAGATCCTCGACGCGCGCCAGCGCGAGGAGCATCTCGTCGGCGACGGTCGCGAACCGCTTGCCGAGCGTGGTGGCCTGCGCGGCCACGTTGTGCGAGCGGCCGGCCATCACGGTCGCCTCGTGCTCGGCGGCCAGCCGGGCGAGCCGGGCGAGGGTGGCGACCGCGCGGTCGCGGACCAGCGCCAGCGACTGGCGGACCTGGAGCTGCTCGACGTTCTCGGTGAGGTCGCGGCTGGTCATGCCCTTGTGGATGTGCTCGTGCCCGGCGAGCGCGGAGAACTCCTCGATCCGCGCCTTCACGTCGTGCCGGGTGACCCGCTCCCGGGCCGCGATCGACTCGAGGTCGACCTTGTCGACCACGTCACGGTAGGCCTCGACCACGCCGTCCGGGACGTCGATCCCGAGGTCCCGCTGCGCCTCGAGGACCGCGATCCACAGCTGCCGCTCGAGCACGATCTTGTGCTCCGGCGACCAGATCTCCCGCAGCTGCGCGGAGGCGTACCGGGTGGCCAGGACGTTGGGGACGCTCACGGGAGGTCATTCTCCCACGCCGTTGAGTTGGGCCTCGCTTCCGGTTGAGTTGGGCCTCGTTCCCGCCGAGCGGGGAACTCCGGCCCCACTCACAGGGAATTCACGCCCAACTCAACGGAGGGAGGCGCCCTCGACGACGCCGAGGGGTTCGGCGGCGATGTCGCTGCGGCGCTGGAGGCCGTCGAAGGTGATCAGGTCGGCGGCGGCGTACGCGCGGGCGCGGGCGTCGTCCACGTCGTAGCCGCGGGCGCGGACGGCGAGGACGCGGCCCCCGGCGGTCACGAGGTGGCGGTGGTCGGGGTCGCCCGGCTCCGGCGCGGCCACGATCGCCGTGCCGGCGTGGATGACGTCGACGTCGTGCACCCCGCCGGCGGCGCCGACGCCGCGGATCACGTCGCCCCGGGACGACGACTCCGGGTAGCCGGCGGAGGCGAGCACCACCGTGACGGCCGCGCCGTCGGCGAAGGTCGGGGCCGGCAGGTCCGCGAGGTGACCCGTGGCGGCGGCGTGCAGCAGCTCGCCCAGCGGGGACTCCAGCAGCGCGAGGACCGGCTGGCTGTCCGGGTCGCCGAACCGCACGTTGAACTCGATGACCCGGGGGCCGGCGGGCGTCAGCGCGAGGCCGACGTACAGGCAGCCCACGAACGGCGCGTCGCGGCGGGCCATCTCGGCCAGCGTCGGCCGGACCACCTGCTCCAGCACCACCTCGGCGAGGTCGGGCCGGGTCCAGGTGAGCGGGCTGTAGGCGCCCATGCCGCCGGTGTTGGGGCCGCGGCCGCCGTCGAAGATCCGCTTGAAGTCCTGGGCGGGCTGCAGCGCGTACGCCGTGGTCCCGTCGCAGATCGCGAACACCGACACCTCGGGCCCGTCGAGGAACTCCTCGACCACCACGCGGTCGCACGACTCCGCATGGGCGAGCGCCTCGTCCCGGTCCCGGGTCACGACCACGCCCTTGCCCGCCGCCAGCGCGTCGTCCTTGACGACGTACGGAGGTCCGTAGGTGTCCAAGGCCGCGACGACCTCGCTTGCGGTGGTGCAGACCTGCGCACCCGCCGTCGGGACGCCGGCGGCGGCCATCACGTCCTTGGCGAACGCCTTCGAGCCCTCGAGCCGCGCGGCCGCGGCGGACGGCCCGAACACCGCGATGCCCCGGTCGCGCACGGCGTCCGCGACGCCGGCGACCAGCGGGGCCTCGGGGCCCACGACCACCAGGTCGACCCCGAGCGCGGCGGCCAGGTCGGCCACCGCGGCGCCGGACATCGGGTCGACGTCGTGCAGCGTCGCGACCGCCGCGATGCCGGGGTTGCCGGGTGCGGCGTGCACCTCGGCGACGGAGGGGTCCTGCGACAGGGCGAGGGCCAGCGCGTGCTCGCGGCCGCCGGTGCCGATGACGAGGGTCTTCACAGGCCCCAAGACTAGGTGCGCCGGGCGATCGACTCGGAGTACGCCGAGGGGCGATACCGCAGGATGGGGTCGTCGGACAGCTCGATGCCGTCCACCACGCGGGCCGGGTCGAACACCACCGGATCCTGATCGGGCAGCTCTTCGGTCACCTCGATGGTGCCGCCGAGCAGCTCGCGGGCGTGCTTCCAGACCGACACTGCGCTGTGCGGGTCGTCGCCGGGCCCGGCGACCTGGAGGCGTACGTCGTAGCGCACCGGCCCGCGGGCGAGCCGGTCGGCCATCTCGGCGAAGAGGTCGTCGTACCGCTCCGGCAGCCGCTCGGAGGGCTGCGGCGCGAAGACGTACCGCACCCAGCTGAGCCGGTCGCCGGCGTCGCGCCAGCCGTACGCGTGGATCGGGTAGTACGTCGGCTCCGCGAAGCTGGCCGGCGTCGAGACCGCCTTGCTGCGCAGGCCGTCGAGCATCGCCGGCACCATCCGGGGGTGGCGGAGCATGAAGAGCGGCAGCGTCGCCGGGCGCCGCGACGCCTCGGTCATCGCGACGAACTCCTCCGGGCTGTCGGTCGGGAACCGCCGTGACGTCTGGCCGAGCAGGTCGGTCTCGGTGCCGTCGGGCAGCCGGAACTTCACGGCCATGCCCCGGATGTCCGGCACCCGGTCCGGGACCTCCGCGTTGCCGCCGGCGTTCGACCAGCGCACGAGCACCGGGACCGGGTCGCCGGTCAGGTGCCCGGCCCGGCCCAGGGCCGTGGCCTCCGGGGTCGCGGTGAAGGTGCCCGCGTAGAACCGGCCCTTGGCGTGCAGGGTGCGGTGCCGGTCGGGACCGCGGAACGCCGCCCGCAACCGGTCGATCGCTTGCCGGGGATCCAGCACGGCAGGCTCGATCATGACAGGAGATCGTGCCGCACGACGGTGGCGTCGCGCGAGGGGCCGACGCCCACGGCCGAGATCCGCGCGCCGGACATCTGCTCGACCGCCTCGACGTACGCCCGCGCGTTGGCGGGGAGCTCCTCGAACGTGCGGGCGCCGGAGATGTCCTCCCACCAGCCGTCGAGGTACTCGTAGATCGGTACGGCGTGGTGGAAGTCGCTCTGGTTGACCGGCATCTCGTCGTGGCGGGTGCCGTCGACGTCGTAGGCCACGCACACCGGGACCTTCTCCAGGCCGGTGAGCACGTCGAGCTTGGTCAGCACGAAGTCGGTGACGCCGTTGACGCGCGCGGCGTACCGCGCGATCACCGCGTCGTACCAGCCGCAGCGGCGCGGGCGCCCGGTCGTCGTGCCGTACTCCGCGCCGACCTTGCGCAGGTGCTCGCCGGCGTCGTCGTGCAGCTCGGTGGGGAACGGCCCCTCACCGACGCGCGTGGTGTAGGCCTTGACGATGCCGATCACCTGGCCGAGCCGGGTCGGCGGGATGCCGGAACCGGTGCACGCGCCGCCGGAGGTGGCCGACGAGGACGTCACGAACGGGTAGGTGCCGTGGTCGACGTCGAGCAGCGTGGCCTGGCCGGCCTCGAGCAGCACGATCTCGTCGCGGTCCAGCGCCTGGTTGAGCAGCAGCCCGGTGTCGCAGACCATCGGCTCGAGCCGGTCGGCGTACGCGCGCAGCTCCTCGACGGTCTCGTCGACCGTGGCCGGCCGGCGGTTGTAGATCTTGGTGAGGACCTGGCCCTTGAGGTCGAGGACGCCCTCGACCTTCTGGCGCAGGATCTTCTCGTCGAAGATGTCCTGGATCCGGATGCCGATCCGGTTCATCTTGTCGGCGTACGTCGGGCCGATGCCGCGGCCGGTGGTGCCGATCCGGCGGGACCCGAGGAACCGCTCGGTGACCTTGTCCAGGGTGCGGTTGTAGTCGGCGATCACGTGCGCGTTGGCGCTGATCTTCAGGCGGCTGACGTCCACCCCGCGGGCCACCAGCCCGTCGAGCTCCTCGAAGAGCACGGCGAGGTCGACGACGACGCCGTTGCCGATGACCGGCGTGCAGCCCGGCGTGAGGATGCCGGACGGCAGCAGGTGGAGCGCGTACTTCTCGCTCGACCCGTCCTCCTGGTCGATGACCACGGTGTGGCCGGCGTTGTTGCCGCCGTTGAACTTGACCACGTAGTCGACGCGCGAGCCGAGGAGATCGGTCGCCTTCCCCTTGCCCTCGTCACCCCACTGGGCGCCGATGATGGCGATGGCCGGCATGCACTGCCTCCTGCACAAAGAGAGAAACTCCGGCACAACAGCACCGGAGCTCTTGCGGCCAGAGGCTACCAAACAGGTGATCCAGCGGTTCGGGTCGCTCGGATAGGGTCCGCCACGTGGACCCCCTCCTCGTGATCACGAACAGCGACGCCGGGTCGTCGGACGAGGAGAGCCTCACCGCCGCCCTCGCGGTGCTGCGCGAGCGCACGTCGGTCGAGGTGGCCGCGACGTCGAACCCCGGCGAGCTCGACAGCGTCCTGCACCGGGCCGGCTCCCGCCCCATCGTGGTGGCCGGCGGCGACGGCAGCCTGCACGCCGTGATCGCGGCCCTGCACCGCCGCCGCGACCTCAAGGGCGCGGTGATCGGGCTGCTGCCGCTCGGCACCGGCAACGACTTCGCCCGCGGCGTCGGCATCCCCCTCGACGTCGAGGAGGCCGCGCGGGTGCTGCTCCGCGACAAGCCGCACGCGATGGACCTGGTCGTCGACGAGGTCGGCGAGATCGTCGTCAACAGCGTCCACGTCGGCGTCGGGGCCGAGGCCAGCCGGCGGGCGGAGGGTGTGAAGAAGCGGCTCGGCCGGGTCGGCTACCCGATCGGCGCCCTGCTCACCGCCGTCGACCCGCCCCTCGTCCGGCTGCGGGTCGAGGTGGACGGCGAGGTCGTGTGCGACCTCGACGACCCGGTGCTGATGGTCGCGGTCGGCAACGGCCCGTCGGTCGGCGGCGGCACCCACCTCACGCCGGACGCCGACCCCCGGGACGGGCAGGTCGACGTGCTCGTCTCCCGGTCGACCGGGCCGCTGGCCCGGTTGTTGTACGCCGTGCGCCTGGGCTTCGCCACCCACCACCACCGCGAGGACGTCACCTACCGCCGGGGCCGCACGGTCTCGGTCTGCGGCGGGCCGTTCTGGTGCAGCGCGGACGGCGAGATCTACGGCCCCGAGCGCCAGCGGACCTGGCACGTCGAGCCCGAGGCCTACTCGATGCTGCTGCCCTGAGGTCGGCTCAGATCCACCCGCGCCGGGCGGCCTCGACGCCCGCCTGGAACCGCGAGTCGGCGCCGAGCTCGCTCATCAGGTCCGCGATCCGGCGGCGGACCGTGCGCAGGCTGATGCCCAGCTTGCGGGCGATCTGCTCGTCGTGCTCGCCGGCGGCGAGCTGCTGGAGCAGGAACCGCCGCAGGTCCGGCCGGCCCGCGTCACCGACCGCGGGCACCGCCGCGCGCTCCCAGAGCAGCTCGAACCACAGCGCCATCGCCTCGACCACCCCGCGCTGCCGGACGACGGCGAGCGGCATGTCGGCGTACCCCAGCGGGTCGGGCAGGACGACGTGGGAGTCGCCGATCACCAGCATCCGGGTGGGCAGGTCCGGCAACACGCGGATCTGCTCGCCCGCGGCGACCCTGGCCGCGAGCGCCTCCGGGGCGTCGGCGGTGGCCCGCACCGGGTAGATCGCCCGGGACGCGCGGCCGCCGGACTGCAGGGCCTCGCGGAGCAGCGCGGTCATCCGCTCCTCGCGGGGACCGCGCCACTGGTCGGGGCGCAGCCACAGCAGGTCGCCCCGGCTGCCCAGGATCAGCGACCGCACCAGCGTGTAGAGCCCGGTCCGCTCCGCGGCGGTGACGACCTCGCCGTCGATCGGCAGGCTGCGGTCGAGCTCCGAGGGCACCGGGCGGCCCTCCTCGGCGGCGAGCAGGTCGATCGCGTCGGCGATGCCCTCGAGCCGGCGCCGGGCCGCCTGGGAGCGGGCGGCCTGGTCCGCCACCACGATCCGCACCGCCTCCGCCGGCGGCTCGACGATCAGCCGGTCGCCCTCGTGCCGCACGATCCCGGCGCGGAGCAGCGGCTCGAGCTCGCCGAGCAGCTCGTCGGGCGTGCGCAGCATCGACGCCGCCAGGCGGTCCACGTCCCGCCCGGACTGGCTGCGCAGGCGCTGGTAGAGGCCGTCGACGCGCGGGGTGAAGCCGAGCGCGGTGAGGACGGACAGCGATCCGGGCCGGACCATGCCCGCACCCTAGCGGCCGGTGGCAGGTTGCTGCCAGCGTCCTCTTGTCTCGTGTGGCAGGGAGCGGTCAGTGGGACGATGCCGCCGTCGCGTCGACGGTCACGCCTCTCGGGGCGTGGCCGGTCACCGGTACCACCGCATCGGGGGATGGGTGGTCCCAGGCGCGCAGAGCGAGGGCGTCGGTCCCGCCACTGGGCGGCGGTTCCGGCGCTCTTCTGCGTGCTCGCTCAGGCCTCGGGCTTGAGGTGCGGGAAGAGGATCGTCTCGCGGATGCCGGCGTCGGTGAACAGCATGATCAGCCGGTCGATGCCGAGCCCGAGGCCGCCCATCGGGGGCGCGCCGTACTCCAGCGCCCGCAGGAAGTCCTCGTCGAGCTGCATCGCCTCGACGTCGCCACCCGCGGCCTGCAGGGACTGCTCGGTGAGCACCTCGCGCTGGATCACGGGGTCGACGAGCTCGCTGAAGGCCGTGCCGCGCTCGACCCCCCCGATGATCAGGTCCCACGCCTCGATCAGGCGCGGGTCGTCGCGGTGCGGCCGGGCCAGCGGCTGCGCGGACGGCGGGTAGTCGCACACGAACGTCGGCTGGAGCAGCCGCGGCTCCACCAGCTCGCTGAGCATCTCGAGCACCAGCTTCTCGGCGCCCCAGGAGGGGTCGAAGTCGAGCTCGTGGGCGACCATGATCTTCTGCAGCGTCTCGACGTCGGTCTCGGGCGTGATCTCCTGCCCGACGGCGTCGCTCACGCCGGTGTAGACGGGCAGCCAGCGCCACTCGCCGTCGAGGTCGATCGTGCCGTCGGCGGTCTCGATCTGCCGCGACCCCGTGGCGTCGGCGGCGGCCAGGATCATGTCCTTGATCAGCGCGGCCATCGTGTGCTGGTCGCCGTAGGCCTGGTAGGCCTCGAGCATCGTGAACTCGGGGCTGTGGGTGGAGTCCACGCCCTCGTTGCGGAAGATCCGGCCGATCTCGAACACCCGGTCGACGCCCCCGACGACCGCCTTCTTCAGGTTCAGCTCGAGCGCGATGCGCAGCACCATCTCCTGGTCGAAGGCGTTGATGTGCGTGCGGAACGGCCGCGCCCGGGCGCCGCCGTGGATCAGCTGGAGCACCGGCGTCTCGATCTCCAGGTAGCCCTGGTCCTCGAGGGTCCGGCGCACGGCCCGGACGACGGCCGCTCGGGTGCGCACCATGTCGCGCGCCTCCTGGCGCACGATGAGGTCGGCGTACCGCTGCCGGACCCGAGCCTCCTCCGAGAGCTCCTTGTGCAGGACCGGCATCGGCCGCAGCGCCTTGCTGGCCATCTCCCAGCGCGACGCCATGACCGACAGCTCACCGCGCTTGGAGGAGATCACCCGGCCCTCGACGAAGACGTGGTCCCCGAGGTCCACCGTGTGCTTCCAGTCCGCGAGCGCGTCCGCGCCGACCTCGGCGAGGCTGAGCATCACCTGCAGCCGGGTCCCGATGCCCTCCTGGAGGGTGGCGAAGCAGAGCTTGCCGGTGTTGCGGATGAAGACCACGCGCCCGGTGACGCCGACGACGTCCTGGGTCTCCTCACCGGCCTGGAGGTGGCCCCAGGTCTCGCGGACCTCGGCCAGGGTGTGCGTGCGCGGCACCGAGACCGGGTAGGGCTGGCGACCCTCGTCCAGCAGGCGCGCGCGCTTCTCCCGGCGGACCAGCATCTGGTCGTTCAGGTCGAGGTCGGGCTGCTCCTGGGGCGTCTCGGTCACCCGCCAAGGCTACCGACGGGCTCAGGCCCCGTCCGCGTCGCCCAGCAGTTCCTGGCCCAGCAGGATTTCGTGGCCGGTCGGGCTCGAGTCACGCAGGAACTCCGAGCACCGCTCCCACTCGGCGTCCTCGCCGATCGCGCGCGCGGCCAGGGCGAGCAGGGCGAGGCAGGTGAGGAAGCCGCGGTTCGGCTCGTGCTCCCACGGCACGGGCCCGTGCCCCTTCCACCCGTTGCGGCGCAGCAGGTCGAGGCTGCGGTGGTAGCCGACCCGGGCGTAGGCGTAGATCGTCACCGGGTCGTCCTCGGCGTCGGCCGCGAGGGTCGCGAGCGTGGCCCAGGCGAGCGGCGACTCGGGGTGCCGGCGGACGACGTCCATCGCGTCCGCACCCGGCGCCAGGTCGGCCGCGGCCGGGTCCTCCGGGAGGTGGGTCGGCGGGGGTCCCGCCATCAGGTCCGGTCCGCTGAAGGAGGTCATGGCGCCAATTGTCCACGGTCGGGTGTTAGGTAGGTCCGTGACCCAGCAAGCCCCGCACGCGACCACCGACCCGACCGGCGGGAAGGAGCCCTGGCCGGCGCTGTTCGCCCTGTGCATCGGCTTTTTCATGATCCTGGTCGACACCACGATCGTGTCGGTCGCGACCCCGGCGATCATCGAGGACCTGCACGCCGACGTGAACGACGTCGTGTGGGTGACCAGCGCCTACCTGCTGGCCTACGCCGTCCCGGTGCTGATCACCGGTCGCCTCGGCGACCGGTTCGGGCCGAAGAACCTCTACCTGACCGGGCTGACGGTGTTCACGCTGGCCTCGTTGTGGTGCGGCCTGACCGGCTCGATCGGGATGCTCATCGCGGCCCGGGTCGTCCAGGGCCTCGGCGCGTCGATGATCACGCCGCAGACGATGGCGATCATCACCCGGATCTTCCCGGCCGCGCGCCGCGGCGCCGCGATGGCGCTCTGGGGCGCGACCGCCGGCGTGGCCACCCTGGTCGGCCCGATCCTCGGCGGCGTGCTCGTCGACGGGCTGGGCTGGGAGTGGATCTTCTTCATCAACGTGCCCGTGGGGCTGATCGGCTTCGTGCTCGCCGCCCGGCTGGTGCCGGCGCTGCCGACGCACACCCACCGGTTCGACTGGCTGGGCGTCGCGCTGAGCGGCGCGGGCATGTTCCTGCTGGTGTTCGGCATCCAGGAGGGCCACCAGTACTCCTGGAACGCCGTGATCTGGTCGATGATCGTGGGCGGCCTGGTCGTGCTCGGGCTGTTCGTCCTCTGGCAGTCGCGCAACAAGGCCGAGCCGCTGGTGCCGCTGCGGCTCTTCGGCGACCGCAACTTCTCGCTCTCGAACGTCGCGATCTCGGTGATGGGCTTCTCGATCACCGCGGTCGCGATCCCGATCATGATCTGGGCTCAGGTCGTGCGCGGGCTCAGCCCGACCCGGTCGGCGCTGATCCTGGTCCCGATGGCGCTGATGACGCTCGTGCTGGCCCGGCCGATCGGCCGGCTCACGGACCGGGTGCACCCGCGCATCCTGACCGCGTCCGGCTTCGGGTGCCTCATCGTCGGGCTGCTGTGGCTGACCGTCGTGATGACGCCCGACACCTCGATCTGGTGGACGGTGCCGCCGATGCTCGTGTTCGGGGTCGGCAACGCGTTCGTCTGGGCGCCGAACAGCGCCACCGCGACCCGCAACCTGCCGATCCAGCTGGCCGGTGCCGGCGCGGGCGTCTACAACGCGACCCGCCAGGTGGGCGCGGTGATCGGGTCCGCCGCGATCGCCGTGCTCATCGACTCCCGCCTCGCCGCGGAGGGCCTGCCCTCGACCTTCCAGGGCGAGGGCGCCGCCGCGGGCGGCTCGCTGCCGCCCGCGGTGGCGGAGTCGTTCAGCACCGCGATGTCGACGTCGGTGCTGCTCCCGGCCGCCGCGTTCGTCGTCGGCTTCGTCGCGGTGCTGTTCTTCGAGAAGCCCCGCCACGCCGGGTACGCCGGCGCGGCCGCACCTGCCGCCGCCCCAGCCGAGTAGCCGCCGACTCGGCGCCACTGCAGGTCCAGAAACGCCCGAGTCGGCGCTACTGCAGGTCGGCCACCTGCAGTAGCGCCGACTCGACGATGGGTCAGGCGCCGAGCGACCTGCCGGCCGAGCGCAGGTTCTCGCAGGCCTCCACGACCCGGGCGGCCATGCCGGCCTCGGCCGCCTTGCCCCAGGCGCGGGGGTCGTAGGCCTTCTTGTTGCCGACCTCCCCGTCGATCTTGAGCACGCCGTCGTAGTTCTTGAACATGTGGTCCGCGATCGGGCGGGTGAAGGCGTACTGGGTGTCGGTGTCGACGTTCATCTTGACCACGCCATAGTCCACCGCCGCCGCGATCTCCTCGGGCGTCGAGCCGGAGCCGCCGTGGAACACCAGGTGGAACGGCTTCGATCCGGGCTCGAGGCCGAACTCGGCGACGACCGCCTCCTGGGCCTCCTTGAGGACCTCGGGGCGCAGCTTGACGTTGCCGGGCTTGTAGACGCCGTGCACGTTGCCGAAGGTCAGCGCGGTCATGTAGTAGCCGCGGTCGCCGTACCCGAGCGCCTTCGCCGTCGCGATGGCGTCGGCCGGGGTCGAGTAGAGCTTCTCGTTGATGGCGTTCTCGACGCCGTCCTCCTCGCCGCCGACCACGCCGACCTCGATCTCGAGGATGACCTTGGCCTTGACGCAGCGCTCGAGCAACTCCTCGGCGATCTTGAGGTTCTCCTCCAGGGGCACGGCGGAGCCGTCCCACATGTGCGACTGGAACAGCGGCTCCTCGCCGCGGGCGACGCGCTCCTCGGAGATCGCGAGCAGCGGCCGGACGAAGCCGTCGAGCTTGTCCTTGGGGCAGTGGTCGGTGTGCAGCGCGATGTTGACCGGGTAGTTCTTCGCGACCTCGCGGGCGAACGCCGCGAACGCGACCGACCCGGTGACCATGTCCTTCACGCTCGGGCCGGACAGGTACTCCGCACCTCCGGTGGAGACCTGGATGATGCCGTCCGACCCCGCGTCCGCGAAGCCCTTCAGCGCCGCGTTCAGGGTCTGCGAGGACGACACGTTGATGGCCGGGAAGGCGTACTGGCCGGCCTTGGCGGCGTCGAGCATCTCGGCGTACTTCTCGGGAGTCACGATGGGCATGCTCCGACCCTACTAGCGTTGAGGAGTGCAGCTCACGGGTCGGTACGTCGCAGTGGTCGGCCCGGCCGACGGCGCCCGGCCGTCGGACCTCGCCGCCGCCGAGCGGCTGGGCCGGCTGCTCGCCGGCCGGGGCGCGGTCCTGCTCACCGGCGGCCACCACGGCGTGATGCAGGCGGCGGCCCACGGCTGCGCGGCGGCCGGGGGCACCTCGATCGGGCTGATGCCCGGGCTCGACCGGTCCCAGGGCACGCCGGAGCACACCTTCCTCCTGCCCACCGGCCTCGGCGAGCTGCGCAACGGGCTGCTCGTCCGGGCCGCCGACGCGGTCGTCGCGGTCGGCTGCAGCTGGGGCACGCTCAGCGAGATCGCGCTGGCCCGGCGGACCGGCGTGCCGCTGGTGCTGATCGACCCGTGGGACCTGCCCGAGGACGTCGGGGTCGTGGTCGCCGACGCCGACGCGGCCGTCGCGGCGCTGGGACGACTTCCGGCCCCGTGACAACCCGCGGCGCGACCGCCTCGTCTTGTCGGGTGGAAGAGCACGAGAGAGGCGGGGAACCATGTCACTGACGGAGCGGCTGCGCGAGGAGCTCGAGGAGTCCTTCGCAGGAGAGCCGGCGCACCGGCCGGTCGACCAGCGGATCGCCGAGGGCCACCGGGCGCTGAGGCGTCGCCGGCTGGCGACGGCGGCCGTGGCGTGCGGGGTGATGACCGTGCTCGGCGCCACCTGGGCGATCGGCTCGCCCGGGTCCGAGCGCGACGCCGGGCGGATGATCGCGACCGAGCCGCCCGCGCCGTCCGGGTCGGCGGCGCCGACGGCGTCCTGGGAGGACGACACCCCGGTCCGGTACCTCGACGGCGAGTTGCAGATCCGTTCGGGCGTGGTCGTGCACGAGCGGATCGAGAACCCCTACGACTACCAGCTGCCGAAGGACTCCGTCGCGCTCGACCTGACCTACGAGGGGCAGCGGCAGTGGCTGATCGCGGAGACCGACACCAAGGGTTACGGGTACTCGTCGTCCGTGCCCAGCAACGGCTGGGCGAGCTTTCGCGCCTGGGTGGACGACCAGGTCGCGGCGGCCGTCGGCGAGACCGGCGATTCCCACGGCGGCTGGCCGCAGACCATGCGCTTGGCGGGCACCGGGGAGGTCGACCCGACGGCGGGCACCGAGGTGCTGCAGCGCACCGACGACCCTCGGCTGGGTCCCGACTTCGCCCCGCCCGGCGCGAAGACCGGCGCGGCCGTCGTCCAGGTCCGGGCCACCGGCAGGTCGTACTTCGTGGTGTGGCGGGTGATCGACGGCAAGCTGGACGTGATCACCACGCCGCCCCGGGACGTCGTCGGCGCGACCTTCGACGAGCTGCTCACCTACGCCCGGTCGCAGTACGCCAGCGGCGAGGGTCTGCGATGAGCCGGGCGTCTCGGGACGCACGGGATGCGGAGTACGCCGGGTTCGTGACCGCCCGGCAGGGCCACCTGCGCCGGGTCGCGTACGCGATCTGCGGCGATTGGCACCTCGCCGAGGACCTGCTCCAGACCTCGCTGCTCAAGCTGTACGTCGCCTGGCCGCGGATCCACAGCGCCGGCCGCGAGGAGGCCTACGCCCGCCAGATCATCGTGCGCACGAGCATCGACGAGTCACGGCGCCCGTGGCGCCGGGAGCGGCCGGGCCTCGAGGGCCGGGACGAGGCGGCGCGAGCCGACCTCGCCCCCGAGGAGCGGTCGGCGCTCGTCGACGCCCTCCAGGCGCTGCCCGAGATGCAGCGCAAGGTCGTCGTCCTGCGCCACTGGCTGGGCCTCTCGGTCGAGGAGACCGCGCGGGAGCTGCGCATCGCGGAGGGCACGGTCAAGAGCCACTCGTCGCGCGGGCTGGAGTCGCTGCGCGGGCTCCTGATGACGAGCGAGCACCCCGGCTGAGCGAGGACGGGAGGCCGATGACAACCGATCGCCGGCGAGCTGCCCGCTCGGCACGGATCTCCTGCGCGGCCGGCGCCGCCGTCCTACAGTGGCCACATCCGTCTGTCGGGTCTCGGGGGAGGTCACCTCGATGCGCCGATCGCCGCTCTCCCCCAGGAGCACCCTCGCCACCACGGCCGCGCTGCTGCTCGCGGGCGGCCTCCTCGGGACCGCCCCGGCCGTCGCCGGAGATCCGACCTGGTTCGGCGCGCCACCGGTGGGCGCCTGCTTCGACCTGACCCTGCGCCAGGCCGCGGCGCCGGCGAGCCCCGAGCTCCCCGTCGACTGCTCCCAGGACCACACGCTGCTGGTCACGGCGGTGGCCCTGCTGCCCGACGACCTCACGTGGGACTCCCCCCGGCGCGCGATCCTCAAGGCCGTCAACAAGGTGTGCGGGCCCGCGCAGGCGGCGACGATCGGCCGCAACCGGCTGCAGCTCTACCGCTCGCAGTACCGCACCTACTTCTTCGCGCCCACCGCCCAGCAGAAGAGCCTGGGGGCGCGCTGGTTCGACTGCCTCGTCGCCGTGCCCGAGGACAGCCGGCTCACCGACCTGCCCCTCACGCCGACGCCGCTGAGCGCGGACCTCCCCGACGACGTCGCCCGCTGCGTGACCCGCAAGCGGCACTTCACGACCTGCGCTGACACGCACGCGTGGCGCTCGTCGTACGCCTTCTACGCCCGCGGCAAGGCCACTCAGTCGACCGTCCGGCGCGCCGCCCGGCGGGGCTGCGCCGGCCACCTCACCAGCAGGAAGTACCTCTTTTCCTGGTGGGACGTCCCGGGGCGGCGGTACGTCGTGGGCTGCTACTCGCAGACCCGGCGCTGACCCGGACCGGTCACCCCCGCCAGGCCGCCTCGTCGGAGAGGTCGGCGTGCTCGCGGACCCAGGTGTGCATGGCGATCGCGGCCGCCGACGACGCGTTGATCGACCGGGTCGACCCGAACTGCGCGATCGAGAACGTCCCGTCGCACGCGGCGCGCGCGCCCGCGGAGAGGCCCGGCCCCTCCTGGCCGAACAGGAAGCACACCTTCCGGGGGACCGTCGTGGTCTCCAGGTGCAGCGAGCCGGGCAGGTTGTCGATGCCGAGCAGCGTGACGCCGAGCGGGTGGAGGTACGCCGCGAGTGCCGGCACGTCGGCGTGGTGCCGGACGTGCTGGTAGCGGTCGGTCACCATCGCGCCGCGGCGGTTCCACCGGCGGTTGCCGACGATGTGCACCTCGGCGGCGAGGAACGCGTTCGCGGTCCGCACGATCGTGCCGATGTTGAAGTCGTGCTGCCAGTTCTCGATCGCGACGTGGAAGTCGTGCCGGCGAGTGTCCAGGTCGGCGACGATCGCCTCGACGGTCCAGTACCGGTAGCGGTCCACCACGTTGCGCCGGTCGCCCTCGGCGAGCAGCGTCGCGTCGTACTGCTCGCCCTCGGGCCACGGCCCCACCCACGGCCCGACGCCGACCTCGGCCGGCCCGTGGGGCATCGGGTCGTACGGCGCGCGCTCCTCCACGGCGGACACGGTAGGCGAACTTCATGTCCCGTTCACGAGCGGCAGGTACCGTGAGCAGGTGACCACAGCCCTGGCCCAGGCTCCGATGCTGCTGGGCATGGACTGGATGGACCCCAACTGGCTCTTGGACCAGTTCGGCGGTGCGTTCTACTGGATCAGCCTGCTCATCGTGTTCGTCGAGTGCGGCCTGTTCTTCCCGTTCCTGCCCGGTGACACGCTGCTGTTCGCGCTCGGACTCTTCCTCAACTCCGGCCGCATCGACATCTTCGGCACGCCGCCGCTGGTCGAGCTGGTCATCGGCTTCGTGCTGCTGACGACTGCGGCGTTCCTCGGCAACGTCGTCGGCTACGAGATCGGCCGCGCGATCGGGCCGCCGCTGTACCAGCGCAACGGCCGGATCCTGAAGAAGAAGTACTTCGACCAGACCCACGCGTTCTTCGACAAGCACGGCAACAAGGCGCTGGTCATCGGCCGGTTCGTGCCGTTCGTCCGCACGTTCATCACCGTGGTCGCGGGCGTCACGCGGATGGACCGGCGCCGGTTCTTCCTGTGGAGCTTCGTCGGCGCGGTCCTCTGGGTCGGCAGCATCCTGCTGCTCGGCTTCACGCTCGGCCAGGCGTTCCCGAGCCTCGGCGCGAACATCGACAAGGCGCTGCTCGTCATCCTCGCCTTCACGGTGGTCCCGATCGCGTGGGAGCTGTGGCAGCGCCGCCGGCACCGCACCCGGCACTCGGCGGAGCAGGTGGACCCGGCTCCCGCAGAGACCAGCGAGGTCTGAGCGCTCGCTACCGCCGGGCGGCGTCCAGCTGCGCCTTGGTGAGCACCGGACGCACCTGGAGCCCCACGTCGGCGAGCGGGTTCTCCCCGGCCGGGCTGCGGTCGATGGCGCACACGACGACCTCGACGGTGGCCCCCGCGGCGCGCAGCGCGTTCGTCGCGTCGCGGACCGCACCGCCGGTCGTGATCACGTCCTCGATCAGCGTGACCCGCCGGCCGGCGACGTCCGGACCCTCGGCGAGCTTGCAGGTGCCGTACTCCTTGGCCTTCTTGCGCACGAACAGCGCGGGACGGCCGGTCAGGCTGCTGACCATCGTCGCGATCGGGACGCCGCCGAGCTCCAGGCCGCCGAGCAGGTCGGTGTCGTCGGGGAGCAGACCGACCATCTCCCGCGCGACCCGCAGCAGCAGCTGGGGGTCGGCCTCGAAGAGGTACTTGTCGAAGTACTCCGTCGCCTGCTGGCCCGAGCGGAGCGTGAACTCCCCCGTCAGGCGGCAGATCGCGTCCACGTCACGGGCAAGGCCGGCGGCCAGCGTCTCGTCCACGGGGCCGACACTATCGGCGCGGCTAGGGTCGACACATGCTCGCCCACCGTCTCGACGGCATCCCACCGACGATCTTCTCGGCGATGTCCGCGCTCGCCGCGCGGACCCAGTCGGTCAACCTCGGCCAGGGCTTCCCCGACGTCGACGGCCCGCCCGACGTGATCGCCCGCGCGGTGCACGCCCTCGAGCACGGGCTCAACCAGTACGCGCCCGGCCCCGGCGTACCCGCCCTGCGCCAGGCGATCGCCCGGCACCAGCTGCGCCACTACGGCCTCGAGCTCGACCCCGACCGCGAGGTGGTCGTCACGACGGGCTGCACGGAGGCGATCGCGGCCGCCCTGCTCGGGCTGGTGAACGAGGGCGACGAGGTGGTGGTGCTCGAGCCGTACTACGACTCCTACACCGCGATGATCCAGATGGCGGGCGGGGTACGCCGGCCGGTCACGCTGCGCTCCCCTAACTTCCGGCTGGACGCCGACGAGCTCCGCGCGGCGGTGACGCCGCGGACCCGGTTCGTGCTGCTGAACACCCCGCACAACCCCACCGGCACCGTGCTGACCCGCGCCGAGCTGCAGGCCGTCGCCGACCTGGCGATCGAGCACGACCTCGTGGTGATCACCGACGAGGTCTACGAGCACCTGGTGTTCGACGACCACGAGCACGTGCCGATCGCGACGCTGCCGGGCATGTTCGAGCGGACGCTCACCCTGTCCAGCGTCGGCAAGTCCTACTCGTTCACCGGCTGGAAGGTCGGCTGGGCGACCGGCCCCGCCGAGCTGGTCGACGCGGTGCTCGCCGCGAAGCAGTGGCTCACGTTCACGTCCGGGTCGCCGCTGCAGCCCGCGGTGGCGTACGCCCTCGACGAGGAGGCGGACTTCCCCCGCAAGCTGGCGGCCGAGCTGCGGGCGCGGCGCGACGTGCTGTGCGCCGGGCTCGCCGGCATCGGGCTCGACGTCCGGGTCCCCGAGGGCACCTACTTCGCGACCACGGACGTCTCGGCGCTCGGTTGGGAGGACAGCCGGTCCTTCTGCCTCGCGCTCCCGGAACGAGCCGGCGTCGTGGCGATCCCGACGCAGGGGTTCTACGACTCCGACGCCGGCCGGCACCTGGTGCGCTGGGCGTTCTGCAAGGAGCAGTCGGTCATCGAGGAGGGCCTGGCACGGCTGGCGGCCGCTGACCTGGCCGCTGGCTGAACCACTGGCGGACGTCGGGCCGCAGCAGCAGGGCGAGCGTCGCCACGCTGGCGACCAGGGTGAGCGCGAGCAGGAACGCGCCGATCGCCGTACCGACGAGGGAGAGCGCGGCCGCGGTGCCCGCCGAGACCACCAGCACGATCCGCGCCCACTCGGTGCGCCGGAAGACGAGCACCGCCAGCACGGCGGCGGACACACACCACAGCACCATCGCCGCGATCAGCGCGAACGTGACGCCGATCAGCAGGTCGTCGCTGACGCCCTCGGACCGGAGCTCGGGGTTCTGCCGGTGCACCTCGTCGAGGAGCGTCTCGGGCCGGAGGGCCAGCAGCACGCCGGTCGCGACCAGGCCGAGGGTGGTGAGGCCGGTCGCCATCCAGGTCAGCACGCAGGCCACCGTCACGCCCGTGGGCCGGGCCGACGACGTCGCGGCCACCGGCGCCGACGGCGCGGCTGCCACGAGGGTCGCCGGCGGGGCCGGCGCGGCCGGCGCTGCCGGCGCGGTCCGAGGGGTGTCACCGAACCAGTCGCGGGCCGGCTGCAGCCACAGCATCGCCGCGGACGCGGCGACCAGCGACGACACGAACCCGCCGGTGACCAGCCCGGCGAAGAACAGCGGGACCGCGAGGACGGTCAGGGCCAGCCGGGCGCTGCGGCTGCGGCGGAGCACCTGGTAGCCCAGGATCGCCGCCGCCGTCGCGCAGCCCGCCGTGACCATCGCGAGCGTCCGGATCATCGACAGCACGCCGTCGACGCCGAGCCCGAGGTCGCTGCCCGGCGGCTCCGCCAGGAACTTCTCGATCGACTGCCGGGTCTCGAGCGTGTGCAGACCGGAGACCCGGTCGAACACGAGCAGCACGACGATCACCGAGCCGACCATGGTCAGCCACGCGACCATCGTCACCTGACGCGGTCGGGGGCTCTTCTCGCTCACCGGCTCATTTCACCACGCCAGGTTCAGGCGGTCGTCAGCAGCAGCCCGTCGCCGTCCGGCGACCGGTCCACGGTGACGCTGCCGCCGTCGGCCACCTCGCCGGAGATCAGCATCTTCGCCAGCGGGTCGCCGATCGCGGACTGGATCAGGCGGCGCAGCGGACGGGCGCCGTACGCCGGGTCGTAGCCGGTGTCGGCCAGCCACCGCTTCGCGGCCTCGGTCACCGAGATCGCGATCCGGCGGACCGCCAGCCGCTTCTCCAGCAGCCCGAGCTGCAGGTCGACGATGTGCGTCAGCTCGTCCATGGTCAGCGCCTCGAAGAGCACGATCTCGTCGAGCCGGTTGAGGAACTCGGGCTTGAACGAGGAGCGCACGACCGCCATCACCGAGTCGCGCTTCTTCTCCGGGTCCAGCAGCGGGTCGACGAGGAAGTGCGAGCCCAGGTTGCTGGTGAGGATCAGCAGCGTGTTGCGGAAGTCGACCGTGCGGCCCTGGCCGTCGGTGAGCCGGCCGTCGTCGAGCACCTGGAGCAGGATGTCGAAGACCTCCGGGTGCGCCTTCTCCACCTCGTCGAGCAGCACGACGCTGTACGGGCGCCGGCGCACGGCCTCGGTGAGCTGGCCGCCCTCGTCGTACCCGACGTAGCCCGGAGGGGCGCCGACCAGGCGGGCCACCGAGTGCTTCTCGGAGTACTCGCTCATGTCGATGCGGACGATCGCCCGCTCGTCGTCGAACAGGAAGTCCGCGAGCGCCTTGGCCAGCTCGGTCTTGCCGGTGCCGGTCGGGCCCAGGAACAGGAACGAGCCGGTGGGCCGGTGCGGGTCGCTGATGCCGGCGCGGGACCGGCGCACGGCGTCGCTGACCGCGGTCACGGCCTCGCGCTGCCCGATCAGCCGCTCGCCGATGACCTCCTCCATCTTCAGCAGCTTGGCGGTCTCGCCCTCGAGCATCCGGCCGGTGGGGATGCCGGTCCAGGCCTCGACCACCTCGGCGACCTGCTCGGCACCGACCTCCTCGCCGACCAGCGGCTCGAGGTCGGTCTTCTCGGCCTCGCCCGCGGCCTCGATCTGCCGCTCCAGGGCCGGGATCCGCCCGTAGAGGATCTCGCTGGCCTTGCCCAGGTCGCCCTCGCGCTGCAGCCGGTCGGCCTCGATGCGGAGCTGGTCGAGCTGGCGGCGCAGCTCGCCCTCCCCCTCGAGCGAGGACTTCTCCCGCTCCCAGCGGGCCTCCAGCGCGCGCAACTCCTCCTCGCGGTCCGCGAGGTCCTGGCGCAGCGCCTCGAGCCGCTCCCGGGAGGCCTCGTCGGACTCCTTCTCGAGCGCGAACTCCTCCATCTTCAGCCGCTCGACCTGGCGCCGGAGCTGGTCGATCTCCTCGGGGGACGACTCGATCTCCATGCGCAGCCGGGACGCGGCCTCGTCGATGAGGTCGATGGCCTTGTCGGGCAGCTGGCGGCCGGGGATGTACCGGTCGGACAGCGTGGCGGCGGCGACCAGCGCGGCGTCCGTGATCCGGACGCCGTGGTGCGCCTCGTACTTCTCCTGGATGCCGCGCAGGATCTGGATGGTGTCCTCGACGCTGGGCTCGCCGACGAAGACCTGCTGGAAGCGGCGCTCGAGCGCCGGGTCCTTCTCGATCCGCTCGCGGTACTCGTCAAGCGTCGTCGCGCCGATCATGTGCAGCTCGCCGCGCGCCAGCATCGGCTTGAGCATGTTGCCGGCGTCCATCGCGGAGTCGCCACCGGCGCCCGCGCCGACGACCGTGTGCAGCTCGTCGATGAAGGTGATGACCTGGCCGCCGGAGTCCTTGATCTCCTCGAGCACGGCCTTGAGCCGCTCCTCGAACTCGCCGCGGTACTTCGCCCCGGCCACCATCGCGGCCAGGTCCAGGCTGAGCACCCGGCGGCCCTTGAGCGAGTCGGGGACGTCGCCGGCGACCACGCGCTGCGCGAGCCCTTCGACGACGGCGGTCTTGCCGACGCCGGGCTCGCCGATCAGCACGGGGTTGTTCTTGGTGCGCCGCGACAGCACCTGCACCACGCGGCGGATCTCGGCGTCCCGGCCGATGACCGGGTCGAGCCGGCCCTCCTCGGCGGCCTGGGTCAGGTCCACGGAGTACTTCTCGAGAGCCTCGTACGTCGACTCCGCGTCCTGGCTGGTCACCCGGCGGTTGCCGCGCACGGCCGTGAGGCCCTCCCGCAGCCCCGCCTCGGTGAGGCCGGCGTCCGCGAGCAGCTTCTGCGCCGAGTCCCCGTCATTCTTGGGCGTGCCGGCGATCGCGATGAGCAGGTGCTCGGTCGCGACGTAGTCGTCCTTCATGCTCGCGGCGAGGTCCAGCGCGCCCGCGAGCACCCGGGTGAGCGCGGCCGACCCGGCCGGCTGCTGCACGGTGGCGCCGCTCGCGGTGGGCAGCGCGGCGAGCGCGGCCTCGGCCCGGGCGGTCAGGGCGGCGGCGTCCACGCCGGCCTTGGTGACGAGGTTCCGCGCGGTCCCGTCCTCCTGGCGCAGCAGGGCCACGAGCAGGTGGATCGGCTCGGTGTGCGTGTTGCCGGCCGTGGTGGCGATCAGCTGGGCGGCCTCGACGGCCTCCCGGCTGCGGGTCGTGAACTTCTCGGCCCCGAACTGGCTCATGCTGGTCATTCTCCTGCGTGCTCGGTGGGTGCGGGCACCCCCTGTGCCCGACACAGGTTCCAACGCGGCCAAAGTTGAGTCTGTTCCACTCAACTCCGGGAATTTCCGCGTCCTGTTCCCGCTCGGGCGCGCGGGACCCTACGCTGCGGACATGCTGGCGCACGGGGTGCATGCAGCCCTGGTGGTGGCCGGCCTGGCCGGGCTCGGGTCGCTGCTGGCGCCGACCATCGCCCTGGGCCGGGTCACCGACCTCCTGACCGCGCCCGCCGGCCCCGCGCGGTTCGCCGCCCCGGGATCGACGCTGCTCCTGCCGGTGGCCGTGACCGGCACCGCGGCGGCCGCGGGGATCCACGCCGCGATGATCCCGGCGCACCTGCGCGAGCGCCTGGTGGTCGGGGCGTTCTTCGTCGCCTGCGCACTGGTCCAGCTGGCCTGGGCCGAGCGCGCCCTGCGCCGGCCGACCCGGCGCTGGCTGGCCGCGGGCGCGGCCGGCAACCTCGCGGTCGTCGGGCTCTGGGCGGTGACCCGCACCGCCGGCCTGCCGTTCGGGCTGCTGCCCCGGCCCGAGGCCGTCGGCACGTGGGACGCCACGTGCGCCGCCCTGGAGCTGGTCGCGGCGGCCGCGTGCGTGGCCGCCGCCCGGCGGGGTCCCCGGCGCCCGGCGCCGTGGCGGGAGTGGCACGCCGCCGCGCACGCCTGGCTGGCGCTGGCGCTGACCCTGCTGGCCGTCCTCTCGGTGGGCGGGGGCCACTGAGAGCGATGACCGCGCCGCGCGTCGTGCTCGTCGACGACACCGAGGACCTCCGGCAGCTGATGCGGATCGCGCTGCGGCGCGCGGGCTACGAGGTCGTGGGCGAGGCCGGGGACGGCGCGGCGGGCATCGAGGTGGCGCGCGCCGAGCGCCCCGACCTCGTCGTGCTCGACCTGTCGATGCCGGTGATGGACGGCCTCGAGGCGCTGCCGCACATCCGCGAGGCGCTCCCGGACGCGGCGATCGTGGTGCTGTCCGGGTTCGGCGCCCAGCAGATGTCCGACAAGGCGCTGGCCCGCGGCGCGGACGGCTACCTGCAGAAGGGGGCGCCGCTCTCCGCGGTGGTGGCGTACCTGGGCGACGCGCTGGCCCGCCGCGGGACGGTCGCGGCGGCCCCGGCCACCACCACGGCCCCCGCCGAGGCGCCGCCGGGGGCGGAGGTCGCCGAGCTCGCGCCGGTCGCCGTGCTCGAGGTCGGGGACGACGACGCGCTGCCGGTGCGGTACGCCAACGCCGCCGCCCGGCTGCTGCTGGACGAGGCCCTCACCCCCGGCGTACCCCTGGCCCGGGTGTCGGCCGAGCTGGCCGAGCTGGTCGCCCGCCACCGGGTCGACGCCGACATGTCGCTCGACGTCGCGATCGGCGACCTGCAGGTGCAGGCCACGCTGCGGCGGGGGTCGTCGGCGCTGCTGGTCTACCTCGACCCGGAGCGGTGGCCGAGCTGACCGACCTGCGGATGGTGCGCGCCGACCCGCTGCGGCTCGAGCAGATGCTCAGCAACCTGCTCTCGAACGCGCGCAAGTACGGCCGGCCGCCCCTCGACGTGCGGGAGCGGCCGGCCGGCCCGTGCGTGGCGATCGACGTCGCCGACCACGGCGACGGCGTCCCCGAGGAGTTCCGCGACCGGCTGTCGGACGGCGGCGCCGTGTTCACGATCGAGCTGCCGGCCGTCTGAGCCGGTCTAGCGGTTGCGACGCCACACCACCACGGACTGGCCCGGCTCGGGCCGGCGCAGCACCGGGAGCTTGTTGCCGGCGGCGTCGGTACGCCGGGGCGTGAGCGCCTGCCGCAGCGCCTCGCGGGTCGCCGCCAGCTCGTTCACGAGCTCCTCGTTGCGGGCCGCGAGGGCGGCGACGCGGTTCTGGAGGTCGAGGATGCGGCGCACGCCCTCGATGCCGATGCCCGACGACGTGAGCTCGGCGATCTCGCGCAGCAGCTCGATGTCGCGCGGCGAGTAGCGGCGACCGCCACCGCCGGTGCGGCCCGGGGTGATCAGGCCCATCCGCTCGTAGGTGCGCAGGGTCTGCGGGTGCAGTCCGCTCAGCTCGGCGGCGACGCTGATGACGAACACCGCCGCGTCCGGGCCCGGCGGCTCGAAGGGTGGGCGGCGCGACGGCACGTCACGCCTCCTCGAAGAGCTTGGACCGCAGCGGCCGGTCGGCCATCGCGGCCCGGTAGGCCTCGACGGCCGACCGCGCGTCGGCGGGCAGCGTCCCGGGCACGGCCACCTCGACGGTCGCCAGCAGGTCGCCCTTGGACCCGTCGGCCTTGGTCGCGCCCTTCCCGCGCACGCGGAACGTGCGGCCGTTGGGCGTGCCCGCCGGGACCTTGAGCGTCACGGGGGCGCCGCCGAGGGTCGGCACCCGGATCTCCGCGCCGAGCACCAGCTCGTCGAACGAGACCGGGACGTCGAGCGTCAGGTTGTCGCCCTTGCGGCCGAACAGCCGGTGCGGGGAGACCTTGACGGTGACGAACAGGTCACCGGCCGGGCCACCGTTCTCGCCGGCCGCGCCCTTGCCGCGGATCCGGATCCGCTGGCCGTCCTTCACGCCGGCGGGGATGCGCGCCTGGATGGTGCGGGCGGACATGCCGCGGCCGCTGCCGTGGCAGGTCGGGCAGGACTCGTCGTAGATCAGCTGGCGCCCGGCGCACACCGGGCAGGTCTCGTTGATCGAGAACGCGCCGCCGGCCGACGCCACGACGAAGCCGGCGCCCTCGCACTCCGGGCAGACCCGCGGCTTGGTGCCGGGCTTGCCGCCGGTGCCCTTGCAGTCCGGGCAGGGCGCGTCGGACGTGAGCCGCAGCGAGATCGTGACGCCCTCCAGGGCGTCGGTGAAGCTGATCGTCGCCGACGTCTCCACGTCCGGGCCCTTGGCCGGGCGGGACCGCTGCTGGCGGCCCCGTCCGAACCCGCCACCGCCGAACAGGTCGCCGAACATGTCCCCGAAGCCGCCGCCGCGGCCGGCCTGGTCGCGCAGCAGGTCGTCGAGGTTGAACCCGCCCTGGCCCGCGCCGCCCCCGCCGAAGCCGCCGCGGAATGCACCGGAGCCGTACAGCTCGCGCATCTCGTCGTACTTCTTGCGCTTCTCGGGGTCGCCGACGACGTCGTACGCCTCCGCGACCGCCTTGAACTTGTCGTGCTTGGCGGTGTCGCCGGGGTTGGAGTCGGGGTGGTTGGCGCGCGCGAGCTTGCGGTAGGCCTTCTTGATCTCGTCGGCCGACGCGTCCTTCGCGACGCCGAGCTCCTTGTAGAAGTCCTTCTGCGCCCAGTCGGCCCGGAAGCCGTTGTCAGTCGCACTCACAGCGCACCTCCCTTCCCCGTCTCGTGTGTCAGCTGGTGGCCGGGTCGACCACGAGGACCTGCGCGGCGCGCACGACGCGGTCGCCGATCCGGTAGCCGGCCTTGGCGATCACCTTGCAGGTGGTCACCTCGACCTCCGGGTCCTCGCCGACGTGGCTGAGGGCCTCGTGGATCGTCGGGTCGAACGCGTCACCGGGGGCCCCGAACTTGCTCAGGCCCAGCCGCTCGACGGTCCGCTCGAGCTGGTCGGCCACCGCCTGGAAGCCCGGGTCCAGGTCGCCGTGCTCCCGCGCCCGGTCGATGGTGTCGAGGACCTCGACGATCGGGGCGAGCGCGGCGTACGTCGCGTTCTCCCGGATCAGTTCGCGGTCCCGCTCGACCCGGCGCTTGTAGTTGACGAACTCGGCCTGCAGCCGCTGGAGGTCGCCGGTGAGCTCACCCACCGCGCGCTGGGCGACGGTCAGCTCGTCCTCGATCTCCTGCTCCTCCTCGGCCGGGGACTCCTCGGCCGGGGTGAGCTGCTCGTCCGGCTGAGGAGCAGGGGTCTCCTGCTCCTCAGCCGTCGCGGCCTGGTCGGACGACCGGACCTGCTCGTCCTGGGACGGTTCGGTCACTTGGTCTCGTCCTCGGTGCCCTCGTCGACGATCTCGGCGTCGACGACGTCCTCGTCGGCCTCACCGGTGGACCCGTCCGAGCCGCCGGCGGCGGAGGCGTCGGCCTCGGCCGCGGCGTACATCGCGGCGCCCATCTTCTGGCTGGACTCGCCGAGCTTGGTGATGCCGGCGCGGAGGTCCTCCGCCGTGGCGTCCTCCTTCTCGAGGACCGCCTTGAGCGCGTCGACGTCGGCCTGCACCTCGGTCTTCACGTCCTCGGGCAGCTTCTCGGCGTTGTCGGCGAGGAACTTCTCGGTCGTGTAGACGAGCTGGTCGGCCTGGTTGCGGGTCTCGACCGCGTCGCGCCGCCGGGCGTCCTCCTCGGCGTACTGCTCGGCCTCGCGGACCATCCGGTCGATGTCGTCCTTCGACAGCGCGGAGCCACCGGAGATCGTCATCGACTGCTCCTTGCCGGAGGCCTGGTCCTTCGCGGTCACGTGCACGATGCCGTTGGCGTCGATGTCGAAGGTGACCTCGATCTTCGGCACGCCCCGCGGAGCCGGCGGCAGGCCGGTCAGCTCGAAGTTGCCGAGCGGCTGGTTCTGCGACCACATCTGGCGCTCGCCCTGGGCCACCTTGATCTCGACCGACGGCTGGTTGTCGTCGGCGGTCGTGAAGATCTCGGAGCGCTTGGTCGGGATCGTGGTGTTGCGCTCGATGAGCGTGGTCATCACGCCGCCCTTGGTCTCGATGCCCAGCGACAGCGGGGTGACGTCGAGGAGCAGCACGTCCTTGACCTCGCCCTTGAGGACGCCGGCCTGCAGGGCCGCGCCGACCGCGACGACCTCGTCCGGGTTCACGCCCTTGTTCGGCTCCTTGCCGCCGAGCAGCTCCTTGACGAGCTCGGTGACGGCGGGCATCCGGGTCGAGCCACCGACGAGGACCACGTGGTCGATCTTGCTGACGTCGACGCCGCCGTCCTTGAGCACGCTCTGGAACGGCGCCTTGGTGCGGTCGAGCAGGTCCGCGGTGAGCTTCTGGAACTCGCTGCGGGTCAGCTTCTCCTCGAAGTGCAGCGGGCCGGACTCGCCGTGGGTGATGTACGGCAGGTGGATCGTGGTCTCGGAGGACGAGGACAGCTCGATCTTCGCCTTCTCCGCGGCCTCCTGGAGGCGCTGCTTGGCGATCTTGTCGGCGCCCAGGTCGACGCCGTTGTTGTCCTTGAACTTCTTGACCATCCACTCGACGACCCGGGCGTCCCAGTCGTCACCACCGAGGTGGTTGTCGCCGGAGGTCGCCTTGACCTCGACCACGCCCTCGCCGATCTCCAGCAGGGACACGTCGAACGTGCCGCCACCGAGGTCGAAGACGAGGATGGTCTGGTCGTCGCCCTTGTCCAGGCCGTAGGCCAGCGCGGCCGCGGTGGGCTCGTTGACGATGCGCTGGACGTTGAGGCCCGCGATCTCGCCGGCCTCCTTGGTGGCCTGGCGCTGGGCGTCGGAGAAGTACGCCGGGACCGTGATCACCGCGTCGGTGACGGTCTCGCCGAGGTACGCCTCCGCGTCCCGCTTCAGCTTCTGCAGCACGAACGCGCTGATCTGCTGCGGGGTGAAGGTCTTGTCGTCGATCTTCTGGGTCCAGTCGGTGCCCATGTGGCGCTTGACCGACCGGATGGTCCGGTCGACGTTGGTGACGGCCTGGCGCTTGGCCACCTCGCCGACCAGCACCTCGCCGGACTTGGCGAAGGCGACGACCGACGGGGTCGTGCGGGCGCCTTCCGCGTTCGCGATGACGGTGGGTTCGCCACCCTCCAGGACGGCGACGACGCTGTTCGTCGTGCCGAGGTCGATGCCGACCGCACGTGCCATGGTGTGTTACCTCCGGGGATTGAGTCCTGCTACGGGCCATGGTGCCGCTCCGGCGGCCCGGACCCCAACTAGTTGAGTCCAACTGGCTCAACTTCTATCACCCGGTTCAACGCAGGGCCAGCCCGGGGTTGTTCCCGGTCAGCCCACGAATTTCGCGACCTGCACCACCCGTGGCAGGCCGGGGACTTCGGCCCGCGGGATCCACCGCGCCTCGTCGGTCGAACCGTCCACCTCCGCGGTCAGCACGCCGCCGACGACCCGGGCCGAGAACACGACCTGGACGTGGCGCAGCGGCCGCCCCGCCCGCTCGAGCGCGACCGTGTTCACCCCGAGCAGGCCGGTCAGCTCAACGTCGTACCCGGTCTCCTCGCGCACCTCGCGCACCGCCGCCTCCTCCACGGTCTCGTGCCGCCCGACCCCGCCCCCGGGCAGCGTCCAGAGCGGCTCGGCGGGCTCGTTCCAGAGAGCAAGCAGGACGTGGTCCTCCCGCTCGATCACGGCATAGGCGGCCAGGCGGGCGTCGTACTCGGAGAAGTCCACCGGGGAATGATCCGCCCCCCGCTCGGTGATTCATACAGGTATGACCGTTCCGACCATCACCCTGAACGACGACACGACCATCCCGCAGCTCGGCTTCGGGGTCTTCCAGGTCCCCCCGGAGGACACGGCCGAGGTGACCCGGCAGGCCCTCGAGGTGGGCTACCGCCACATCGACACCGCGGAGATGTACCAGAACGAGGCCGGCGTCGGCGAGGCGATCCGGTCCTCCGGCATCCCGCGCGACGAGCTCTACATCACCAGCAAGCTCAACAACAGCTTCCACGAGCCGGACGCCGCCCGGCGCGCCTTCGACGAGACGATGAGCAAGCTCGGGCTCGACCGGATCGACCTGTTCCTCATCCACTGGCCGCTGCCGACGCGGTACGACGGCGACTTCGTCTCCACCTGGCGCACGCTGGCCGAGTTCGTGCAGGACGGGCGCGCGGCGTCGATCGGCGTCTCGAACTTCCAGCCCGCGCACCTGGACCGGATCATCGAGGAGACGGGCGTGAAGCCGGTCGTGAACCAGATCGAGGTGCACCCCTACTTCGGCAACGAGGAGGCCCGGGCCGCCTCGCACCGGCACCAGGTCGTCGTCGAGGCGTGGTCGCCGATCGCGCAGGGCGACGTGCTCGGCGACGAGGTGGTCGGGAAGATCGCCGCCGCGCACGGCAAGACCCCGTCGCAGGTCACGCTGCGCTGGCACATCGAGCGCGGCGACATCGTGTTCCCCAAGACGACGCACGTGGAGCGGATGCGCGAGAACTTCGACATCTTCGACTTCCGGCTCACCCCCGACGAGGTCGCCGCGATCACCGCGCTCGACCGCGGCGAGGACGGCCGGCGCGGCCCGAACCCGGACACGTTCGACTGGATCCCCGACTGACCCCACCGCCGAGTCGGCGCTACTGCAGGCCGCGCGACCCCCGAGTCGGCGCTACTGCAGGCCGCGCGACCCCCGAGTCGGCGCTACTGCAGGCGACAATCTGCACTGGCGCCGACTCGGCGCCTTCCGGACCTGCACTGGCGCCGACTCGGCGCCTTCCGGACCTGCACTGGCGCCGACTCGGCGGGTCAGTCGCCGAGGGCCCGGCCCCACTTCTCCAGGAGGTGGGCGAGCCGGGCCCTCTCCATCTCGTCCAGCATCCCGACCAGCCGGTGCTCGTTGGCCATGTGGGCCTCGAACGCGCGGTCGATGAGCTCGAGGCCCGACGCCGTCAGGGCGACCACCCGGCCGCGGTGGTCGCTGTCGCTCACCCGCCGGGTCACCCAGCCCTGCTCGACGCACCGGTCCACGCGCTTGGTGACCGCCCCGGACGACACCATCGTCCGCCGGGCCAGCTCGCCGGGCGTGAGCTCGTACGGCGCGCCCGCGCGGCGCAGGGTCGCGAGCACGTCGAACTCGCCCTCGCCGAGCCCGAACTCGCCGTAGACCGCCGCCAGCTCCTCGCTGAGCCGGGCGGCCAGCCGGTGCAGCCGCCCGATCACCCCCTGGGGCGAGACGTCCAGCTCCGGCCGTTCCCGGTTCCACTGCGCCATGATCCGGCCGACGTGATCGAGATCGCGCTCCGCGGGGCTGCTCACGATGGGGAACATATCTCACCCGGAAACTATTATCCTTTCCGTGGAAACTAATAGCTCGCCCGGTCGCTGGGGCAGCACCCTGCTGCTCACCGCCGTCGCCCCGATCGCGTGGGGCTCGGGCTACTACGTGACCGAGACGTACCTGCCGCCGGACCGCCCGCTCTTCGGCGCGATGGTCCGGGCGCTGCCCTTCGGGCTGCTGCTGCTCGCCTTCCGGCCCCAGCTGCCGCAGGGCAGGTGGTGGTGGCGGGCGCTGCTGCTCGGCACCTTGAACGTCGGCGCCTTCTTCGCGCTGATCTTCGTGGCCGCCTACCGCCTGCCGGGCGGCCTGGCCGCGACGCTGACGGCGACCGCGCCAGTGATGATGATGCTGCTCGCGTGGGGGCTGATCCGCGAGCGGCCCACCGTGCTCTCGCTGGCCGGCGCCGCGATCGGGTTCGGCGGCGTCGCGCTGCTCGTGCTCCGCGGCGGAGCCACCCCCGACCCGGTCGGCGTCGCCGCGTCATTCGCCGCGGTCGCGATGTCCTCGCTCGGCTACATCCTGGTGAAGCGCTGGACGCCGCCGGTCGACCTGATCACGTTCACCGGGTGGCAGCTGGTCGCGGGCGGCCTCGTGCTGCTCCCGGTCGCGCTGGTCGTCGAGGGCGCCCCGCCGCCGCTGGACCTGCCCGCCGTCGGTGGCTTCCTCTACCTCGGCGGCGTCGCCACCGTGCTGGCGAACGTGCTCTGGTTCCGCGGCCTGCGCCGGCTCCCGGCCGCCGCCGTGTCCCTCGTCGGGCTGCTGAACCCGGTCGCCGGCACCCTCGTGGGCGTCGCGCTCGCCGGCGAGGCGTTCGGCGCCACCCAGGCGCTGGGCATGCTGCTCGTGCTCGTCGGCGTCGTCGCCGGCCAGCCCGCGCTCACCGCGCGGCTCCGACCCCAGGTCCCGCCGCGTCAGCCCGCGTACGGGATGAAGGCGCCGTCGCTGTAGAGCAGCTGGTTGTCGCTGGTCAGGACCAGGTGGCCCTGCGCCGGCGGCTCGTCCCAGATCTCCTTGCGGACGACCGGACGGTGGGTACGGCCGACCTGCCAGAGCTCGGCGGAGGTGTCGACCATCCGCGGGGCGAAGCGGTTGTCGCGCAGCCACAGGCGGTCGCCGTAGATCTGGCCGAGGGCGTAGTTGGTGGCGCCCCTGCCGTTGGGGGTCGCCATCTGCAGGGTCCCCCCGTGGCTGACCTGGGTGATGCCGTCGGCCCGCCGGACCGAGATGTCGTGGACCTCGCCGTTGAGGTAGAGGTCGACCCGGTTCTTGACCATGACCTTCCAGAACGCCGACCTGGTGCCGCCGGTGTACGACATCGCCGAGGACCCGTACGTGCGGACCGGCGTGATCACCGGCGTGTGGCCCTGCACGATGATCCAGTCGGTGCCGCGCCGGTTCGCGGCGGCGAGCACCCGGCCGAGCCAGCGCAGCTGCTGGGGGTCGAGCTCGGTGACGACGTCGCGCCGGGTGCTCCTGAACACGTCGACGGTGACCAGCAGCACCTCCGGGGCGACGTAGGTGGCGAAGGCGGTGCCGTGCGCCGGACCGGGCGGACGGTTCCCGAGCCGGGCGGCCGCCATGACCTTCTCGAAGAACGCCCTCTTGAAGGTCTGGACCTGGTGCAGCTTGAAGCGGTTGTCGGCCGCGTGCCGGCCACCCGCCCACGGGTTGTCGCCGATGTCGTGGTCGCCGAGGGCGGCGAGGACCGGCAGGCCGCGGGCCTCGAACCGCTGGCGCCACTGCGAGAAGTAGAAGCTCGCGGTGCGCTTCAGCGCGGCCTTCCGCTGCGCGTTGGTCCGGGCCGGCCCGAAGATGCCGGTGCGGTCGGCGTCCTCCCCCCAGTGACCCTCGACCAGGTCTCCGGCGACGAACACGTCGTCGGGGCCTTCGGCCTGGAACGTGTCGAGGACGGTGTCGACCATCTGCGCGTACGAGGAGTTCCAGGAGTTCGGCAGCCCCCGGTGCCACGTCGGCAGCCCGGAGACATCGGCGACGTCGGCGTTCATGAAGTCCGGGGCGGACAGGAACGTGTAGTCGGCCGGGCCCACCGGACGGACCGGCTCGAGCCCACGCTGCGGGAGCAGGGGGGCGACCGGCCGGTCGTAGTACCGCACGCCCCCGCGGCCCGAGGCATCCTCGGCACTGGCGCTCGTGGTCGCGGCGATCGTGGTGGCCGTCGCCAGCGCCAGGCCGGTCGCGACGACCGTCCGGGACAGTGCGCGAGCGCGCATGGGGTCCCTCATCTGCTCTCTTCCTCGGGGCGCACGGGTCCGGGAGGCTACCCGCCGGAGGACTCATCGGCGCCGCGGGCGCGCAGGTGGAGAGGCCATCGCACGGTCCGGCGTGACCTGCATCACCCTCCGGGTGGCGGTGTCAGCCGATCGTGACCCGGATCTCGTTGGACTGGAGCTCGCTGTCGGAGTCGATGACGCGGAACCGGTTCACGCCGGGCTGGCTGGTCTGCACGGGGATCTGGAACACCTCGCCGCTCACGGAGCCGGTGGCCGGGAAGTCCTGCCACGACCCGTCCTGGAACCGCTGCACGGTGAGGATCGCGCCCTCGCCACCCGGGTAGACGCCGGTCAGGTTGAACTGCTCCATCGGGGCGGCCTGGGTCGTGGACGCCGAGAGCGAGATCTCCTTGCGCGGCGAGGCCGACTCCGTCGGCTTGTCCGACGGCCTGCTGTCGGCCGTGGGCGAGGACTCGTCGCCCGGTGCGAGCGTGATCTGGGGGCTGGTCTCGGTCGGCGTCTTCTCCGGCCGGGGCAGGTACATGGACCGGCCACCGCCGGAGCTGCCCTCGCCGGAGCCGCCGTCGAGGCCGAGCACGCGCGTGCCGGCGAGCACCACGAGGCCCAGGATCAGCCCCACCGCGATGGCCACGCCGACCAGCGCCCCGACGCCCGCGATGATCGGGTGCTCGCCGGGGCCCTCGGGCAGCTGCTCGGACATGCCCCCATTGTCAGGGTGACCGCAAGACCCGGCGCGGCGGGTGGGTCACAGCCCCCGCTTCCACACGATCTCCTCGTGCAGCCTCCGGCTGCGCCAGCCGTCGGGCGTCCGCACGAACGTGTGGTGGTACAGCCCGCCGAACTCGACGACCTTCTCCCCGCCGGCGCCGTCGGCACCCTGCGTGTCGGGAATGGGCATCGGGTTGTGGAAGTACGCCGTCGCGGTGGCCTGGTCCCCGTCGATCCTGATGTCGACCTGGTGCAGCGAGTGCATCCGCTTCGGGAAGAACGCCGGCAGCACCTCGGCCAGCCACGCCTTCACGGCGGGGAAGGTGTCGGCGATGCCGCCGGACTCGGTGTAGTCGATCTCGGCGTCCGGCGTGAAGACGGTGTCGAGCAGGTCCCACTCGCCGGCGTCGATGCCGCGCGTGTAGCGCACGATCGCCCCCTCGATCTCGAGGCGGTCGCTGATCTCCTGGAGGTCCACAGGGGGACTCTGGCACAAAACTGAAACACGTTCTATATTTCGACAGGCTCAATAACCGAAAGGCGTGAGATGCGATTCAGCTACGCCGAGGCGATGACGCAGGCGACGTACTACGCACCGCTGGCGCAGGCGGCCGAGGCGGCGGGCTACACGAGCATGACCGTGGCCGACAGCCTGATCTACCCGAAGGACTCCGACTCGAAGTACCCCTACACCGACACCGGGGACCGGGAGTTCCTGGAGGGCAAGGAGTTCATCGAGACGATGGTCCTGTGCGCGCACCTGTTCGCGCACACCACCACGCTGCGGCTGACGCCGTTCGTGCTCAAGCTGCCGATCCGGCCGCCGGTGCTGGTCGCCAAGCAGGCCTCGTCGCTGGCGTTCCTCTCCGGCAACCGGCTCGGCCTGGGCGTCGGCATCTCCCCGTGGCCGGAGGACTTCGCCGCCCTGGGCGTCGACTGGGCGAAGCGCGGCAAGCGCATGGACGAGTGCATGGACATCCTGCGCGGCCTGACGAGCGGCGAGTTCTTCGAGTACCACGGCGAGTTCTACGACGTCGACGCCCTGAAGCAGTGCCCGGCCGCGCCGGCGAAGATCCCCCTGCTGGTGGGCGGCCACGCGGACGCGGCGCTGCGCCGCGCCGTACGCAAGGGCGACGGGTGGATGCACGCCGGCGGCGACGGCGAGGAGCTGGACCGGCTGCTGACCCGCCTCGCGGAGATCCGCGCGGAGGAGGGCGACACCCGCGACGACTTCGAGGTGCACGTGATCTCGTACGACGCCTACACCCTCGACGGCATCAAGCGCCTGGAGGACAAGGGCGTCACCGACTGCATCGTCGGCTTCCGGATGCCCTACATCAAGGGCCCCGACACCGAGCCGCTCGAGAAGAAGGTCGAGCACCTCGAGAAGTACGCCGAGAACATCATCCACAAGCTATGAGCGACCTGACGCAGATCACCCGGCCCTTCCAGGACGCCATCGCCGAGGCCGAGCGGCTGATCGAGGGCGCCCCGTTCATCAGGACCGAGCAGGACCTGCTGGAGGGCTACGACTACCTGGCCGGTCGGATCCGGATGGCCATGCAGATGGCCTTCGACCACGACCTCGACCGCCCGGTGTTCATCAACCCCACCCACCAGTACTCGCGCCAGGGCCTGGACAACCCGGACGCCATCTACTTCAACGCCTACCTCCAGGAGGGCGTCGAGTACGTCGTGCGCGGCGTGCGCGGCACCAGCGCCGACCTGTCGTTCCAGGTGATGGGCGGTGCCTACTCGGCCGACTCCGCCGCCACCTCGATGCTGGCGTTCGACGACCGCGAGCTGGACATCGCCGACGACGGGGCGTTCGAGTTCACCTACGTCGCCGAGCCCGGCGCCAAGACGATGATCGTCCGCGAGGTCTTCAACGACTGGGACACCGAGCAGCGCGGACAGCTCTGGATCGAGCGCACCGACACGCTCGGCGTACCGGCGAAGCCGCTGACGCGGGAGCGCCTGGCGAAGAGGTACGAGGTGGCCGCCAAGCTGCTGACCGGCTCCATCCAGACGTGGTTCGCGTTCCCCCACTTCTTCCAGTACAAGGAGCCGGTCAACCAGCCGACGCCGCCGCAGTCGACGCCGGGCGGCCTGTCGTCACAGCGCTCCTCGATCGGGCACTACGAGCTCGCCGACGACGAGGCGCTGATCGTCACCGTCCCGGAGTGCACCGACTGCGCCTACCAGGCGATCCAGATCGGCTCGGACTGGTACATCTCGACCGACTACGAGACCCACCAGACCTCGCTCACGAAGGCGCAGGCGGTCACCGACCCGGACGGGAAGATGCGGTTCGTGATCTCGGAGCGCTCACCCGCTGGTGAGGGCCGGGCGATCGCGAACTGGCTCGAGTGCCTCGGGCACCGCACCGGGTCGCTGATGCTGCGCTGGCAGCGCCTCGAGCGCGACCTCGGCCCCGAGGACGGACCGGTCGTCGAGAAGGTCCCGGTCGCCGACGTGCCGGACCGGCTCCCCTACTTCACCCCCGTCTCCACCGAGGAGTACGCCGCGCGGATCGCCGCCCGGCAGCGCTCCGTTGCCCGAAGGATGCTGAGCTGATGACCGACCTCGGATATGCAGAGGCCCACGACACCTCGATCGAGGACCGCTACATTGCCGTACCCCTGCTGAAGGACAAGGTCCTGGTGGTCTCCGGCATCGGCCCCGGCCTGGGCCGCGCGCTCGCCGAGGAGGCCGCGAGGATGGGCGCGGACCTGGTGATCGCCAGCCGCACCGAGTCCCGGCTGCTCGAGCTCCAGGCCGAGCTCGAGGGGCACGGCGGCAAGGTCCTGAGCGTGGTCGCCGACGTGACCGACGAGGACTCCCGGGTGAACCTGCGCGACCGGACGCTGGAGGCGTTCGGCCGCGTCGACTGCGTCATCAACAACGCGTTCACCATCCCGCCGATGGACCCGATCACCCAGATCGAGCCGCGCAAGCTGGCGAAGGTCAACGAGACCAACGTGTTCGCGCCGCTGCGGCTGTCGGCGCTGTTCGCCGACGCGCTCGCGGAGTCGAAGGGCTCGATCATCATGCTCAACTCGTGCGTGGTGTTCTCCTCGCAGCCCGAGTACGCCGGCTACAAGCTCTCCAAGGGCACCCTCGAGCACCTCGCGTCCTCGCTGGCCACCGAGCTCGGCCCGCGCGGGATCCGGGTCAACAGCGTGGCGCCGTCGTACATCTACGAGGACGTCAACCGCGGCTACTTCGACTTCCTCGCGGCGGTGGAGGGCAAGACGCACGAGGACGTGTACGCCGAGAAGGCCGCGCCGACCGACCTCAAGCGGCTCGCGTCGCCGCAGGAGGTCGCGCGGGCGGCGCTGTTCCTCGCCTCCGACCTGGCGTCGGCGGTCACCGGCCAGATGCTCACGGTCGACTGCGGCGAGTTCCACGACTGAGCATGGCCGGCCGATGAGCGACAACGTGATGACCCGGGAGCGGGCGGACGTCGGCAGCTACGAGGACATCGTGGCCGCCGCCGTCCGCACCACCGGGCTCTCCGACTTCGGGGCGGGCCTGCACGAGGAGGGCCTGCGCGTCCTCACCGAGGACCTCGCGTCCCCCGAGGCCGGGCTCACCCCGCGCGGCAACTACTTCCAGCGCTCGGAGGTCAAGAGCGCGCTGGTCGGCGTCCTGCTCACCCAGGCGCAGTTCGCGGCGCACCCGGGGCACGCGGACGTGCCGATCGAGCGGCCGGTCTTCCTGATGGGGCTGCCGCGCACCGGCACGACCGCGCTGCACCGCTACCTGCACGCGGACCCGATGGCGCAGGGCCTGGAGATGTGGCTGACGCAGTACCCGCAGCCGCGGCCGCCGCGCTCGACGTGGGAGGCCGACCCCATCTTCTCGGCGATGCAGTCCGGCTTCGCCGCGCACCACGGCGAGAACCCCGAGTTCATGGGGATCCACTACATGGACGCCACCACCGTCGAGGAGTGCTGGCGGCTGCTGCGGCAGACCGGGAAGTCCAGCTCCTACGAGGCGCTCGCGAACGTGCCGCGCTACTCGGCCTGGCTGCAGCAGCAGGACTGGACCGACGCCTACGCGCGGCACAAGGAGAACCTCCAGCTGGTCGGGCTCAACGACCAGGAGAAGCGGTGGGTGCTCAAGAACCCGTCGCACCTGACCGCGCTGGACGCCCTGATGGCGGTCTACCCCGACGCGCTGATCGTCTACACGCACCGGGACCCGGTCACCTGCATCGCGTCGTCCTGCTCCCTGTCGGCGGAGACCACGGCCGGGCACAGCACGACGTACGTCGGCGAGGTGATCGGCCGCACCCAGCTCGACCTCTGGTCCCGGGCCTACCACGCCTTCCACGACGCGCGGCCGAAGTACGACCAGAGCCAGTTCGTCGACGTCGCGTTCCAGGACCTGGTCAGCGACCCGGTCGCCGTGACGCGCCGCGTCTACGACCGATTCGGCCTCGACTGGACGCCCGAGGTGCAGGCGGCGATCGAGGAGATCGACCGCGAGGCGAAGGAGGGCAAGGCGGCGCCGTCGCACCGCTACTCCCTCGACGACTACGGCCTCACCGAGGCCCAGGTGCGAGAGGCGTTCGACCGATGACACGCAAGCGGGTCGTGGTGTGGGGCACCGGCGTCGTGGGCTCGATGGTGATCGCCGAGATCCTCGACCACCCGGTGTTCGAGCTGGTCGGCGTCGGGGTCACCCGGTCCTCGCGGGCCGGACAGGACGTCGGGACGCTGCTTGGACTGGGCGAGACGGGCGTCGTCACCACCACCTCGGTCGACGAGCTGATCGCGCTGCGGCCCGACGCGCTCGTGCACTACGGACCCACCGCGCAGTACGCCGACGAGAACATCCGCGTCATCTCGGCGTTCCTCCGCGCCGGCATCGACGTCTGCTCCACCGCGATGACGCCGTGGGTGTGGCCGGGGATGAAGCAGCTCCCGGACAACTGGCGCGACCCGATCACCGAGGCCTGCGCGGACGGCGGCGCCTCGTGCTTCACGACCGGGATCGACCCGGGCTTCGCCAACGACCTGTTCCCGCTGACGCTGATGGGCCTGTGCGGCCGGGTCGACTCGGTGCGCGCGTCGGAGCTGCTCGACTACACCGACTACGAGGGCGACTACGAGGACGAGATGGGCATCGGCCGCCCGCCGGCGTACACGCCCCTGCTGGAGATCCCGGACCTGCTGATCATGGCGTGGGGCGCGACCGTCCCGATGATCGCGCACGCCGCCGGCATCGAGCTCGACGACATCACCACCACGTGGGAGAAGTGGGTGACGCCGACCGACCGCAAGACCGCCAAGGGCGTCATCGAGGCCGGCAACGTCGCCGCGATCCGCTTCACGATCAACGGCGTGTACGGCGGGCGCGAGGTGATCACCCTCGAGCACGTCAACCGGATCGGCCTGGACGCCGCACCCGACTGGCCGGCCGGCTCCGCCGACGACGTCTACCGCGTCGACATCACCGGCTCGCCGTCGATCAGCCAGGAGACGGCGTTCCGTCTCACCGACGGCTCCGGACGCGCCCCCGCCGTCGCCGGCTGCCTCGCGACCGGGCTGCGGGCGCTCAACGCGGTGCCGTACGTCAACGACCTGCCGGCCGGGTGGGTCACCGCGCTGGACCTGCCGCTGGTCCCCGGGGTGGGCACGATCAGGTAGCCGATGGGTACCGGCCCTGCGTGACCGAGTGGTTCGTCGCCGAGCAGGCCTGGCTGGGACGCGAGCTGTTCCAGCGGGGGCTGGCGGTCATCTACCTGGTCGCGTTCGTGGTGGCCGCCCGGCAGTACGCCGGGCTGCTCGGCGAGCGCGGGCTGACGCCCGTCGGCCGCTACCTGGAGCACACGACGTTCCGGGAGGCGCCGAGCCTCTTCCACCTCCACCACTCGGACCGGTTCTTCACCGGCGTCGCGTGGGCCGGCGCGGCGCTGTCGCTGGCGACCGCGGCCGGGCTCACCGACGCCGTGCCCTGGCCGCTCGCGATGCTGGTCTGGGTGGTGCTGTGGCTGCTGTACCTCTCGATCGTCAACGTCGGCCAGGTCTGGTACGGCTTCGGGTGGGAGTCGCTGCTCCTCGAGGCCGGGTTCCTGGCGGTCTTCCTCGGCAACGACGACGTCGGCCCGCCCCTGCTCGTCCTGGTGCTGTTGCGCTGGCTGCTGTTCCGCCTCGAGTTCGGCGCCGGGCTGATCAAGATGCGCGGCGACCGGGTCTGGCGCGATCTCACCGCGCTCGACTACCACCACGAGACCCAGCCGATGCCGGGCCCGCTGAGCTGGTGGTTCCACCGGCTCCCGCGGCCGGTGCACCGGGTCGAGGTGGTGGGCAACCACGTGACCCAGCTCGCGGTGCCGTTCCTGCTGTTCCTCCCCCAGCCGGTCGCCGGCGTCGCCGCGGCGATCATGATCGTGACCCAGCTCTGGCTGGTGCTGAGCGGCAACTTCGCCTGGCTCAACTGGCTGACGATCGTGATCGCGCTGTCCGCGCTCCCGCTCGGCGACGCCCAGCCGGGCGACGCGCCCGCGGCGTACGTCGCCGTGGTGGTCGCCGCCACGGTCGTGGTCCTGGTGCTCAGCTGGTGGCCCGCGGCGAACCTGCTCTCGCGGCAACAGCGGATGAACGCCTCCTTCAACCGCTGGCACCTGGTCAACGCGTACGGCGCGTTCGGCAGCATCACGCGGATCCGCTACGAGGTCGTGGTCGAGGGGACCCGGGCCGAGCGGCCCGACGACGACGCGGCCTGGGAGGAGTACGAGTTCCGCGGCAAGCCCGGCGACGTGCGCCGGCGCCCGCCGCAGGTCGCGCCGTACCACCTGCGGCTGGACTGGCTGATGTGGTTCGCCGCCCTGAACCCGGGCTACGCGCGGTCGTGGTTCCCGACCCTCGCCCAGCGGCTGCTCGAGGGCGAGCCCGCGGTCACCGGGCTGCTGCGCCGCGACCCGTTCGCCGGCGACCCGCCGCGCTGGGTGCGCGCGCGGCTCTATCGCTACCGGTTCACGACGCGGCAGGAACGGCGGGAGTCCGGCGCGTGGTGGGTCCGCACCCTCGCCGGCGGGTTCCTGGACCCGGTCCAGCGGCGGGTCAGCCGCTGACGCCCGGCAGGGGAACGTCGGCGCTCCACCGGGCCCGCCGCTCGTCGTCGGACTGCTCCCACCAGGGCGTGCCGCGCTCGCCGAGCGCGACCTTGGCCGCCTGCACCCCGTCGCGGGCGGCCCGCTCCTCGGGGGTCCCGCGGGTCCGCCGCACCTCGCGGCGCCAGGCCATCAGCGCCTTCGTCAGCTCCTCGCGGCGGCTCTCCGGGATGGCCGAGTCGGTCGCGCGCCACCGTCGGCCGTCGACGAGCAGGTAGCGCCCGTCGGGCGTCAGCTCCATGTCGCGAGCCTAGATTCAGTCCCTTCTTGGCCCTTGCAATCTCCCTTCAGTCGGCGTACAATCGAACACATGTTCGACTCGGCGGACTACCTCGACGACACCGACCTCGGTGCCGTCGCGGCGCTGCTCGCCGGGGCTCCGGTGCCGGAGGGCGCCGCCTGCATCGACCGGCTCGAGGCGCTCGAGCGGCTCAAGTCGGCGGCCTGCGCCGCGCAGGCGCGGATCGCCGCCGAGATCGCCGACACCGGGCAGCCCGTGCGCAGCGTCGGCGCGCAGGTCGGGCTGGCCCGGCACGAGAGCCCGCACCGCGGCCGGCGCCTCACCACCCTGGCGGTCGCGCTCGTCGACGACCTCCCGCACACGCTGGCCGCGCTCGAGCGCGGCGACATCAACGAGCACCGCGCCCAGCTGATCGCCGACGGCACCCGCGACCTGGCCGCCGCGGACCGCCGTACGGTCGACGCCGCGCTCGCCGACCGGCTGGCCACGCTGGGCGACCGCGAGGTGTCGCTGGCGACGGCCCGCGAGGTGATGCGGGTCGATCCCGCGGGCGCCACCCGCCGCCGCGAGGACGCGATCACCCGTCGGCGCGTCTCCGGGCGCTGGCTGGGCGACGGCACCGGGCTGATCAGCGCTGTCGTCTCCGACGTCCACTACGCGGCGATCATGGCCTCGCTGCGGCAGGCAGCGGAGACGGACCGGGCCCGGGGTGACGAGCGCTCGGTCGAGCAGCTGGTCGCCGACCACTTCGTCGCCCGCCTCACCGGCCAGGTGACCGCGGAGCGCACGCCGGTCCGCATCGACCTCGTCCTGAGCGCCGAGGCCCTCCTCGCCGGCGACGACGAGCCCGCCGAGGTCGCCGGCTTCGGCCCGATCCCCGCCTCCGTCGCCCGGGCCATGGCCCACGCCTCACCCGAGCAGGCCACGCGCATCCGGCGGCTGTTCCGCATCGACGACACCGACCACCTCGTGGCGATGGAGTCGACGGCCCGCGTCTTCGACGGACTGCTGCGCGACTTCATCACGCTGCGCGACCAGGTCTGCCGGACCCCGTGGTGCGGCGCCCGGATCCGCGCCGGTGACCACGTCCGCCGCGTCGCCGACGGCGGCCCGACCACCGGCCTCAACGGACAGGGGCTCTGCGAGGACTGCAACCTCACCAAGGAGACGCCCGGCTGGCACCACACGGTGCGCTCCGGACCGCTCGAGCCGCACGAGGTCGAGGTGGTCACGCCGACCGGGCACGTCCACCGCTCCCGGGCGCCCGCCCAGCCCCGCGCACGTGCCGACTGGACCGAGGTCGAGCCGGGCCGCTGGGTCCAGGCCGCCTGATCCTGCCCGGAAATGGGTAACGGGAGCGAGTGCCCCGTCTCCTCGTCCTGCTCGCCCTGCTCGGCGGGCTGCTCGCCATCGGCGGGCCGGCGAACGCGGACGACCACCGCGTCGTACGGGTCGGGACCGAGGGCGTGTACCCGCCGTTCACCTACCGCGACCAGGACACCAACGAGCTCACCGGCTTCGACATCGACGTGACCAAGGCGATCGCCCGCGAGGCCGGCTGGGACCTGCAGTTCGTCGAGGCGCCGTTCGACTCCCTCTTCCCCGCGCTCGACTCCCGCCGGATCGACGTGATCGCCAACCAGGTGACGATCACCCCGGAGCGCGAGGCGAGGTACCTGTTCAGCACGCCGTACACGTACTCGCGGGGCGTCATCGTCACCCGCAGGGACACCAACGACATCACCTCGCTGGCGGACCTGAAGGGCAAGACGGTCGCGGAGACGGCCAGCAGCAACTGGGCGCAGGTCGCCAAGGAGGCGGGCGCGAAGATCGCCTACGTCCAGGACTTCGGCCCCGGCGTGCAGCTGCTCATCCAGGGGCGGGTCGACGCCATCGTCAACGACAACATCGCGGTGCTCGACTACCTGGCGACGTCCGGCAACCAGCAGGTCAAGATCGCCGGCGACGCCGGCGACGAGGAGCTGAAGCAGGCGCTCGCCTTCCGCAAGAGCGACCCGGAGCTCCAGGCGGAGGCGGACACCGCGATCGCGACCCTCACCGCCGACGGCACGCTCGCGAGGATCTCCGAACGCTACTTCGGCGCGGACGTGACCGTGCCGGGCAGCACGGAGGAGGTGTCGGTCAAGGCGTCGGACTCCCGGACCACCTGGGAGGTCGTCAAGGACACCGCCGGGCCGATGTTCGCCGGGCTGCTGAAGGGCAACATCCCGCTGACGATCTTCAGCTTCCTGTTCGGCATGGTGCTCGCCATCGCTGCCGCGCTCGCGCGGCTGTCGTCGATCCGGGTGCTCGACTGGATCGCCCGTGCCTACATCTCGATCATCCGTGGCACCCCGCTGGTGGTGCAGCTGTTCATCGTGTTCTACGGGCTGCCCCAGATCGGGATCGAGTTCGACCCCTACCCGGCCGCGATCATCGCGCTCAGCCTGAACGTGGGCGGGTACGCCGCGGAGGTCGTGCGCGGCTCGATCCTGTCGGTGCCGCGCGGACAGTACGAGGCGGCCACGGTGATCGGCATGGACTACTGGCAATCGATGCGGCGGATCATCCTGCCGCAGGCAGCCCGCATCGCCGTACCCCCGCTCGGGAACACGCTCCTCGCCCTGATCAAGGACTCCGCGCTCGCCTCGCTGGTGCTGGTGCCCGAGCTGTTCCGCGAGGCGCAGATCACCGCGGCGGCGACCACCGACTACCTGCCGCTCTACACGATGGCGGCGCTGTACTTCTGGGTGGTCTGCTACCTCGTGAGCCTGGCGCAGGGGCCGCTCGAACGACGGCTGAGCAGGTACGCGACATGAGCGACCTGATCGAGGTCCGCGGCCTCACCAAGTCCTTCGGCGACCAGCAGGTGCTGAAGGGCGTCGACTTCACCGTCGCCGCCGGGACCGTCACCGTGCTGCTGGGGCCGTCCGGGTCCGGCAAGACGACCGTGCTGCGCTCGATGAACGTCCTCGAGACCCCGGACGCCGGCCTGGTCCGCATCGGCGACGCGGCCATCGACTTCTCGTCCCGGCCCGACCGCAGGGCGGTCAAGGCGCTGCGCGCCCGCAGCGGCATGGTCTTCCAGGCGCACAACCTGTTCCCCCACAAGACCGTGCTCGGCAACCTCATCGAGGGCCCGGTGCAGGTGCAGAAGCGCCCCGTCGACGAGGCGGTCGCCGACGCCCGCGCCCTGCTGGAGCAGGTCGGCCTCGCCGGCCGCCAGGACGCCTACCCCTCGCAGCTCTCCGGCGGCCAGCAGCAGCGCGTCGGCATCGCCCGCGCCCTCGCGCTCGAGCCCGAGGTGCTGCTGCTCGACGAGCCCACCTCCGCCCTCGACCCCGAGCTCGTCGGCGAGGTGCTCGCCGTCATCCGCGATCTCGCCGCGCAGAACTGGACCCTCGTGATCGTCACGCACGAGGTCCGCTTCGCCCAGCACGTCGCCGACCAGGTGCTCTTCCTCGACGAGGGTGTCATCGCCGAGCGCGGCGGCGCCGAGGTCCTCGCCAACCCGCGCGAGGAGCGGACCCGGCGGTTCCTGGCGCGGGTGCTGGAAGCGCGCTAACCACCCGACCCGGCAGCGTTTCGAAGCGGGCCGCAGCGCGTCGAGGGGGGCGCACCGCCGGATCGCGTGCCCGTGGCGGCAGGCCACAACGAACCGTCGCGCTCAGAGCGGTCAAGACACGCAGAGTCCACAGGTGGCGATTTCGAGGTGGGGTTTGGAGCCGGAGACGCTACACTCTAATAACGCTCTAGGTTGTGTAGACGGAGGATCTGTGGTATGAGCAACCGCTTCGCCGACCTGCCGTTTGACGATCGGCAGGTAGAGCGAGCTCCGCTCGCAAATGTGATCTGGCAAGTCCGTTTCGCTAGCGACGTGAAGCTTGATGACGGCCGAGCCGCGTTTGAGTTTCAAGCCAGCCTTGGCCCAGACTTGAAGCTGACCCGGATCCGCAATGAGACCCTGTTTCAAATGTCGATCGGTTCCGTGCAACCGATTGCCGGGGGACCGCAAGCTGGGGAAGACGTTTGGCGCCTGGTGTCGCCGGACGGCAGAGCGACTGTGACGCTAGGCCGTGACGTTGTCACATTCGAGACGCAGAGTTACGGAGCGTGGAAGGGGAACTTCCGGGACTGGATCGCCGCCCTCCTCTCGGCGGTGGACAAGGTCATGTCTCCGGGGGTCACGACCAGGGTCGGGCTACGATTCGTAAACACCGCATTCGCCGCAGCGTTCGAGGCCGAGCCATTTCAGAATCCGACAGACCTGACTCCGTTCATAAGCGACCGGTTCCTGGGTTTCGATCCCCAGGGGATTGACACAAAGGTCGGCATGACACAGTCGCGGCACGTCCTCGTGGTGGAAGATCTGAACGCAGCGGTCAGCAGCGCGCTGATCAACCAGGAATCTGGGGAGTACGGCATCTTGATCGACATCGATACCTACCGAGAAGCGACCAAGGCCTTTGACGCCGAGGAGTTGCTCGAGGTTTCTGATGAACTCCACGACCTGGAGCTCGCTCTGTTTCAGCAGGTCCTGACCAAAGACGGATGGCTCGCGCTGGGGCCGATAGATGGGGGTGACGCTAAGTGAACACTGGCCACAAGGATTACGGCGTGACCTTCGGCCTCGGGAAGAACGGTACTTTACGGTCTCCGATTCAGTCGACCGATCACTCGGTCAGTGAGGTCTGGTCAACGCCCGACTACTCCCTGCGGCGCGTACCTGGCCACCACCACGTGCCCTTGGTCAACTACTGGACCTCCACCGATGATGGGATCGTTAGCTATTCAACGATCCATTGCTCCGTTACCGCCGACCTCTACGAGCGCCCCGGTTCGATCGAGACATTCACTGCGCACAATTCGGAGTGGGTCTCAACTTTCGACTATGACCGTCCACCCACGCTGATAGCAGCGCCGACGACGCGAGGTCCCGAGGCTTCAGAAGAGACAGGGAACGCCGGCCATCGTGCCGTGCTGTGGCTCAAGGAGTTCTTTGGCGTCAGTCAGCGCGATGCCTGCTCGATCGCCGGCGTGCCAGAGGCCACGTTCTACGTTTGGCAGAACAACCCTTCGTCGTCCGTTCGCTCTTCGGGTGCGCGCCGCGCATTGAAGCTTCGGGCGTCCCTGGAGGTGGCGATTTCACGCCTCGGTATCGATGATGTCCGCCGCCTAGTGTCGGCGGGTGCTCCTTCGCTAGAGGATCGGTTGCGAGAGGCTCACGACATCGAATGGGACAACACTGTTTCCGAGATCGCTCGGCTGGGGGCGGTCGCCGCTTCAACGGCCCTGCCCCAAATCTCGGACCCGGTCGAGTACCTTCAACGAGTGCGCGACGTCGACGAGCGGGCAACGAGTAGCCACACGGTCGGTGGAGCACACCTCCTGGACGAAGACGAGATCAGCAGAGCTAACCAAGAAGGGTGGTAGCCGCGGGGTCTCGTCGAAAGGACGAGAGCACCGATGGTTGGCCCCCAATGGAGTGATGATCCAGACACTCCGGCGTTGCAGAGCAACCTCGATAAAGTTGCTCAGGACGTGGTTCTGGATGCCTTTAGCGGCGACCCGATAACGGCTGAGCTTATCAAGGCTTGGCATCGTCGGATGTACGACTGCATACCCGTCCCTTGCGACGCATATCTTGGCAACTTCCGGGGGGACTCGACCCATTCCGAGCTTCTTGACGCCGAGAACCATGTAGGTGGAATCCGAGGGGTCCGGTCGTACCTCGTCTTCGGTCAAGTTGAGGCGCTGCTAGCGCGGGTCAGAGACGACATCGAAGAGCTCGGCACATACGACCTGCCGCCGCTTGCTCGGGACATGGCCGTACTTCGGATCGCCTCCTACGCGCACGGTGAGTGGGTCCGGATCCATCCCTTCGTGAACGGCAATGGGCGTACAGCGCGACTCATCGTTCTCTGGATCCTGGCCCGGCATGGAATCGCACCACTCCTGCCGATTCGGCCCTCACCCGCGCCGCCGTACGGGTCCACAGCTCGGGCTTCAATGGCGGGCGAACACGAACCTTTCGAGCAGTACCTACGCGACCAGTACGTAGCGAAGAGCCAGAATGCAGAGACGTCTTCAGATACGGAGTCGGACCAACCGAGCGCACCCTCGTGATCGCGTCGTGCGGCGGGAAGAGATGCGACCGCACTCGATAGAGTCTTGGCCGCGAGCCTTGGCCGGGCTAGTGCTCGGCGCCGGGGACTCACCCGCTGGTCGTGCACCAGCGCGGCATCGTCGGCGTCGAAGAGCTGCCGGCTTGCGAGGCAGCGCCCTCGGTCCGTCTGGCCAGCAACTCGTAAGCGCTGACAACCGACCTTCGGGGCGGGCGAACGAAGCGCCGAAGTGCCACGTCTTTGGGTCGCCGGACTCGCTCGACGTCACGTAGACCAGGACGCCGCCGCCGATCGTCTACCAGTCGCTGGCCGGCGATCCGGCGACCGGAGCCTCGTGGGCGAGCGTCGCGCCACCGTCGTCGGAGACGGCGCGGACCCGCCCGCCGCCGCGAAGCGCACGACCGTGACTGTGACCGGGTGCGCGGCGACCGTGAGTCCGGCCCGGCGCGTCCGGCGCCCTCCGACCCGACGAACTTCTCGAGCCGGGGAGAGCAGGAGCTCGCTCAGCTCTCTCCGGCCGCCTCGCGCACGGCCCGCTCGGCAACCGCGTGCTCGTCGGTGCGCGCGTCGTAGGTCCAGAAGTCCCGGAGCCACAGGGCGGTGGCGCCGACGCCGGCGACGCATGCGAGACCGCCGGAGGTGATGGCGCCGCGGACCGACCAGAGGTCGGCGGTGACGCCGGCGCGGACCTGGCCGGAGAGTGGGCCGATCGAGTAGGAGAGCATCTCGATGCCGGCGAGGCGGCCGCGCATGGACTCGGGGATCGTCTGGCTCCAGACGGTGGAGCGGAAGATGCCGGAGATCATGTCGGCGGCGCCGGCGAGCGCGAGGAACAGCGCGACCAGCCAGATCGAGGGCATCACGCCGGCGAGGGCGATCATCGCGCCGTACGCCGCGGCGGCGAGCACGATCGCGCGGCCGTGGTGGTGGACGCGGGCGGTCCAGCCGGAGAGGGCGGTCGCGACCATCGCGCCGATCACCTCGGCGGTGTAGAGCATGCCGAGCAGCTCGGGCCGGCCGAAGACCTCCTCGGCGAGCGCCGGGAACAGCACCACCGGGGCGGCGAACATCATCGCCACGATGTCGACGAAGTAGGTGCCGAGCAGGTCCCGGCGGCGGAACGCGTAGACCATGCCCTCCTTGATGCCGGCCAGGCTGGGCGGCGTGGTCTCCTCGCGGTGCGGGTAGGAGCGCATCCGCAGGTAGAGGTACGACGCGACGAACAGGCCGCACACGTCGACGAGGAAGCACCAGCCGATGCCGACGTACGCGACCAGCAGGCCGCCGACCGCCGGTCCGGCGAGCAGGCCGACCTGGATGCCCAGGCTGGACAGGGCGTTCGCCGCCGGCAACTGGTCGTGCGCGACGGTGCGCGGCAGCAGCGCCTCGCGCGACGGCCGCTGCAGCGCGCCGCACGAGGTGAGGGCGACCGCGACCACGAAGATCAGCCACACGTCCGGCTCGTCGCGGAACGCGTTCACGGCGAGGATCGCGGTGAACACCGCCTGCCCGAGTCCGGTGGCGATCAGCAGCTTGCGCCGGTCGACGTGGTCGGCGAGCGCGCCGCCGTACAGGCCGAACACCAGGATCGGCGCCAGCTCGACCAGGCCGATCGCGCCCACCGCGAAGTTGGAGCCGGTCAGCGTGTAGACCTGGTACGGCACCGCCACGTAGCTGACCATCGCGCCGAAGTAGAAGACCGTGCCGGCGAGGAACAGCAGCCGGAAGTCACGGGAGGTGCGCAGCGGCGTGGTGTCCATCCGCAGCGCGCGCAGGCGTTCGATCACGAGGGGTGATCGTCGCAGGGCGCCGCCCGCGGCGGGAACCGATTTACCGAGCCGTGACCCGGATCCGCGCCCCGCGGCGCGGCACGCTGGTGATGTTGCGGACCTTCGGCTCGTCGTCACCGGCCGCCGCGACGTCGTACGCCGCGAACACCTCGCGCAGCACGGCCACGCCCTCCATCTGGGCGAAGCCGGCGCCGATGCAGCGGCGGACGCCGCCACCGAACGGGATCCACGTGTTCGTGGGCGGGTTGTGACCGATGAAGCGCTCCGGCTTGAACGACCACGGGTCCGGGTGGTTGTCCTCGCGCTGGTGGGCCACGATGATCGACGGCCCGACCGTGGTGCCGGCCGGAAGGTCCCAGCCCCCGATCGTGGCCGGCTTCATCAGCGTCCGCACGACCATCGGGATGATCGGGTGCAGGCGCATCGACTCCTTCAGGACCGCCTCGAGGTACTCGTCGTCGCCCTCGTCGGCGGCCGTCCGGCAGCGGGCCAGCAACTCCGGGTCGCGGCCGGCCTCGTACAGCGCCCAGGCCAGCGCCGAGGCCGTGGTCTCGTGGCCGGCGAGCAGCAGGGTCACGAGCTGGTCGCGCAGCTCGGTGTCGCTCAACTGGTCGCCGTCCTCGCCCTGCACGATCAGCCGGGACAGCACGTCGGTGCGCTCGTGGAGGTCGGGGGCGGTACGGCGCTCGCGGATCTCGGCGTACATCAGCCGGTCCAGCTCGAGCTGGTTGTCGATGGTGTCCTTCCAGATGCTGAACTTCTGCAGCCGCGGGTAGCCCCACCCGAGCAGCACGGCGGGGCTGATGTTGACGGTCGCGTTGACGCGCGGCCGCAGCTCGGCCAGCCGCCGCTCGTCGGTGACGCCGAAGACCACCCGCAGGATCACCTCGAGCGTGAGCCGGTTCATCCGGTCCAGCGAGCGGAACTCCTCGCCCGAGCGCCACGTGGCGATCTCGGCGCGCGCCACCTCGGTGACCAGCGACTGGTACTCACGCAGCGCGTGGCCGTTGAACGCCGGCATCAGCAGCTTGCGAGCCCGCTTGTGCTCGCCGGAGTCCTGGAGCAGCAGCGAGTGCTCGCCCATGATCGGGCCGAGGATGCCGTTGGCCTTGCCGGCGTGGAAGACCTCCGGGTCACCGGCGAAGATCTCCTTGGCGTGCTCGGGGCGGGTGAACATCACCAGCGGCCGGCCGCCGGGGGCGATCCGGAGGGTGAACACGTCGCCGTACCGCCGGCGCAGGTACGGGTGCAGCCGGTGCCGGAACCGCAGCAGCGCCGCGGTCTGGACGAGCACCGGCCACCGCGGACCCGGCGGCAGGCCGCGGTCCTGGACCGGCGGGAGCTTCTCCTGGTTGCCCGGGCTCATCCGCCGGAACCGCTCGCTGGTCAGCCTGCTGACGTCGTCCAGGGTCGTCACCCGACCGACGGTACGCCCGCTATTGAACATGCGTCAATAGGTTGTCAGCGGGGCGCGAGGTGGCGGCGCAGGAAGGCGACCTGGTGTCGTACGGCGGGGTCGTGCCACGCCTTGCCCGGCCAGACGTCGAAGTGGTCGCAGGGGTAGTGGCGGACCTCGGCGCGGCCGGCGAACGCCGCCTTGGCGGCCGCCTGCGGTGGCGCCGAGCGGTCCAGGTCGGCGATCTGCACGAGCAGCGGGGCACGGACGTGCTTGGCCTGCTTGCCGGGCCGGTGGTTGCCGAGCTCGAGGCCGACCGCCGCGTCGACCTCGTTGCGCCAGGTCGGGCCGGCGATCGCGAGGTAGTCCTCCAGGCACCCGTCGAGGGTGAGCGCGCCGAGCTCGCCCGGCCGCGCGACGACGGGCATCATCCGCCGGGAGCCCAGCCGGCTGCCGAGCCCGAGGACCGTGGAGCGCAGCATCGCGGTGGGCTGGTGGTGCGCCAGCGCGTGCCGGCCCGCGGCCAGCCCGTCGACCAGCGGCGTCAACGCGACGACCGCCGCGACGTCGTCGCGGTGCGCGGCCGCGGCGAGCACGTGGCCGCCGGCGAGCGAGACGCCCCACAGCACCAGCCGCGCCGGGTCCACCCCCGGGAGGCGCGCGGCGGCCGCCATCGCGGCGCGGTAGTCGTCGAACTGGCCGGACATCGACACGGTCTGCCGCGGCTCGCCGCCGCTGGCGCCGAAGCCGCGGTAGTCGAAGGCGAGGACGTCGAGCCCGGCCCCGGCCAGCGCCTCGGCGAACGGCTGGAGGCCGGAGTCCTTGGTGCCGGCGAGGCCGTGCGCCATCACCACGACCGGCCGCCCGGCGTCGGTGGCCAGGTCGTCGCCCTCGCCGGTGAAGTGCCAGGCGTGGCACTCGGCGGCGCCGGAGGGGAACGTGAGCTCTCCCCGCTTCATCGACGGAGCCTTCATGCGTCCCTCCCGTAGATGCTCGCCAGCCACACGTGCACGACCGACTCCAGGTGCGTCTCCCAGTCGAAGCCGCCGGGCGCGCGCACCAGCCGCTCCAGCGTGCGGTCGTTGAGGTCGAGCAGCGCGGTCGCGATCCCGTGCGGGTCCGGCCCGGCGGGCGCCGCGCCGCTGGCGCGCTCCTCGCGGATCAGCTCGGCGACCAGGTCGACGTACGACTGCTGGAAGGCGTCCCACTGGTCGCGGACGGCGGGGCTCTGCGCGCGGGCGTCGAGGATCGCCCGGTAGAGGTGCGTGCGGCGGCCCCAGCCGACGAAGATCGCGCGGATCGCCGTCGAGATCCGGTCGTGGAGGCTGCCCGCGCCGCCCAGCACGTCGGCGGCGTCGAAGCCGTCGGCGTACATCTCCTCGTAGAGCGCGGCGACCGCGGCCGCCTTGTTCTCGAAGTAGAAGTAGAACGCCGAGCGCGTGACGCCGGCCCGCCGGGAGATGTCGGCGACGTTGATGTCGTCGAGGCCGGCGCGCTCGAGGTGCTCCTCGAGCGCGGTGAGCAGGGCGCTGCGGCGGGCGTCGCCCTTGGTCGCGGTCACCGGGCGGCCTCCGCCCGCTTGCGGCCCGCCGGCAGCTCCCGGGTGCGCAGGTCGTGCTCGTAGAGGAAGTAGTCGACCTGCTGGGTGTGCCGGGCGCTGGGGACCATGTGGCCGGTGTACTTCTCGGTCTCGGCGGCGATCACCCGCCGCATCTCCGCGACCGGCGGCAGCGCGTAGTGGCCGGCGGCGTACGCCGCGAGCAGCCGCGCCTGGCACTCCACGAACGGGAACAGCGTCGGGACCGCCTGGGCGAAGCCCGCGAACGCCAGGTCGTCGAGGCCGGGCACGAACATGCGCTTGTACAGGTCGATCCGGTTGTCCGGCGCACTGAGGAACGACGGGTCGAAGAACGGGAACGTGATGTTGTAGCCGGTCGCGTAGATGATCACGTCGACGTCCCGGCTGGTGCCGTCCTCGAAGTACACGGTCTCCCCGTCGAGGCGCGCGACGTTGCCCTTCGCGACCACGTCGCCCGAGCCGAGCCGCAGCGGCAGCTCGACCGACTGGGTCGGGTGGGCCTCGAAGAACTTGTGGTTCGGCGCGGGGAGCCCGTAGTCCTGGGGCCGGCCGGCGGTCACCGGCTGCAGCGCCTGGACCAGCTTGCGCTGCCACTTCAGCGGCACGTACGGCGAGGTCCGGTAGTACTTGTCGGCCGGCTTGCCGGCGAAGTACTTGGGCACGATCCACGCGCTGGAGCGGGTCGAGAGCACGACCTCGTTCTGCAGTGCCTTGCTGGACAGCTCGACCGCGATGTCCGCGGCGCTGTTGCCGATGCCGACGATCAGGATCCGCTGCCCGGTGAAGTCCATCGGGGTGCGCGGGTCGACGTAGTGGTGCGAGTGCAGCGTGACGCCGGTGAACTCACCCGGGAAGTCCGCGAAGCGGGGGTCCCAGTGGTGCCCGTTGGCGACGACCAGCAGGTCGAAGCGCCGGTGCTCGCCGCGCTGGTCCAGGACATCCCACCCGCCGCCGGGCCGCCGCTCGGCGTGCGCCACGCCGTTCTCGAACTCGATGTGCTCGCGCAGCCCGAACGCGTCGGCGTACCCGTCGAGGTAGGCCTTGATCTGGGTGTGGTGCGGGAAGTCCGGGTAGTCGTCGGGCATCGGGTAGTCGCGGAACGACAGCTGGTGCTTCGAGGTGTCGATGTGCAGCGAGCGGTACGCCGAGCTGTGGCCGTTCGGGTTGCCGAACGCCCAGTTGCCGCCGACCCGGTCGGAGGTCTCGAAGGTCGTGTACGGGATGCCGTAGTCGTCGAGCATCTTGCTGGCCGTGAGACCGCTGATGCCGGCACCGATGACGGCGGTGGTGGGGGGCACCCCGGCGACGCTAGTGTCGGGAGTTGACACGCGTCAACGACGGCGACGGCAGCGCGCGGCCGCCGTCCAGCCAGCCCTCGAGGTCGGGCTTCCACAGCCGGGCGCCGGAGAGCGCGGGGATGCCCAGCGCCGCGACCAGGCCCGCCGCGGCCAGGACCGTGGTCGCGACCAGGGCCGACGACAGCCCGCTGCGCGCCGCCACGTAGAGGAGCACCGGCGCGACGGCGTACGTGACGGTCGAGCGGACCAGCTGGACCAGGGCGAAGGCCTTGCCCAGCGACGAGGACGGCAGCGCCCAGCCGGTGACGAAGAGCCCGGGCGACACGGTGGCGCCCGCGCCGGCGCCGAGCAGGAACCCGACGACGAGGACCAGCCCGTCCGACGGCGTGGCTCCGCCGACGAGCTGGAGCGCGGCACCCGCCATGAGCAGGGCGAGGCCGACGTCGACGAGCACCGGGACCAGCCGGGTCCGCAGCAGCGCGCCGAACGCGATCGCGCTGACCACGACACCGACCGGCATCGGCCAGCACAGCGCGGCGATCGCGGCGGGCGACTCCCCGGCCGCGGCCAGGGTCTGCTGGAGCAGGCCGACCGCGGCGACGAAGACCGCGCCGCCGATCGAGGCCGCGATGACCCCGGTCACCGGGACCTGCGTCGCCAGCTCACGCACCGGGATGAGCGCGTCGTCCTTCCGGTTCTCGACGGCGAGCAGCACCACGAGCGCGGCGATGCCGGCGAGAAGCGGGAGCCAGACCGACGGCGAGTAGATGGTGCGGCCGGTGAGCAGCGACGCGCCGACGAAGGTCGCCACGGTCGCCACCACCGTCAGCACGAGCACGGGCACGTCGAAGGGTTGGTCGGGGTCGGCGGGGCCGCGGTCGGCGTACCCCGTCAGCGCCACGACCCAGCCGATCCCGCCGAGCACCGCGCTGGCCACGAACAGGGCGCGCCAGCTGCCCGCGTCGGCGGCGTACCCGCCGACGATCGGGCCGACCGTGCTCGCGCCGAAGATCCCCACGTTCACCACGACCGCCGTGACCGGCAGCCGGGACGCGGGGAAGCCGGCCATACCGCTGCGCGAGCTGGGCGGCGCCGACCGCACCGATGGCGTACGCCGCGCTCGCGAGGCCCTCCACCACCTGGACGGCCGTCGAACCGGCGCCCAGCGCGCCGGTGACGAGCGGGGCGACGGCCGGGAAGCCGGTCTGCAGCGCGACGTTCGGCACCAGGCCGAGGAGCGCGATGGCGACGGCCGCGCCGTACCTGCCGCGCAGACGCGTCATCCGCCGCCACGCGGACGTGGCATGCGCAGTGCCATCCGCTCGCCCTCGTCCAGGCCGCCGAAGACGCCGTGCCGGACGTCGGCCGCCAGCGCCCACTCCAGGCACTGCTCGCGGACGGGGCACTCCTGGCAGACGCCCTTCGCCCGCCGCGCCTGCTGCTGCGCCGCGGGCCCCTCGCCGATCGGGAAGAAGTCGTCGGGCGGCTCGGTGGCGCACCGCGCATCCAGGCGCCAGTCGTCGTGGGCGGCGAAGGGCGCGGCGACGGCGTGGCGGGTCGACGTGGGCATGGCGGCTCCCTGGGGGACGGTGTGGGTCCCCCGGGCGGTGCCCACCGTGACCGGCCGCCATGCGGGTGAGACCCGTAGGCTCGCCGCATGGCTCTTCTGCACGAGGCAACGCTGACCCCGACCAAGAAGGAGCTGCTCGAGGAGTGGCTGCCCCACCAGCCCTGGTCGATCAAGGGCGTGGAGCTCACCGCGTTCGGCTCCTACCGGCTCGACGACCCGGACGGCGAGGTCGGGCTGGAGGGCATCCTGCTCCGAACGGCGGACGGCGCCCGGGTGCTGCACGTGCCGCTGACCTACCGAGGCGCCCCGCTCGCCGGCGCCGACGACCACCTGGTCGGCACGACCGAGCACTCGGTGCTCGGCACGCGCTGGGTGTACGACGGGGCGGCCGACCCGGTGTTCGTCAACGTGCTCGCCGCCACGGCGGTCGCCGGGAAGCCCGGGGCCGAGGAGTACTTCGAGATCGACGGCGAGAAGGTCGTCCGGGAGCCGCGCGTGCGGGTCCAGGGCAGTGGGGCGCCGGCCGGCGCCTACCAGCTGGGGAAGCAGACGAACGTCGACATCTCCATCGTCCGCGAGCTGGGGCCGATGCGCGACCACCAGAGCGGTGACGCGATCCTCACCGCCACGTGGGACGGCGGCTCGGGCATCCTCGGCGTCGTCAGGCTCGCCGGACCACGCTGACCAGGTCGTGCGTCGGGACCGGGTTGTCCCGAAGCGCCTTGCAGGTCAGCCGGGTCGCGGTCGCGGGGTCGGTGGTGGTGCGCACGACCACGTCGTACGTCGCGCCGCCGACCCGCCAGCTCGTGGTGGTCAGGTCGCCGTCGCGGGCCTGGCGGAGCAGGACGACGTCGCGCTCCCGGGTCGCGCCGAGCTCGCGGCGCAGCGCGATCTCGGCGGCCTGGACGGCCATCGGGTACGACGACCGGCCGCGCAGGTGGTCGAGGTCCAGCTCGCCGGCCAGGTGCGCACCCGCCACCGCGATCGACGAGGCCGGGTCGAGCCGCGCGAAGTAGAGGCCGTGCGGGAGCACGACCATGTTCGCGGCGAACCGATCGCCGCCGACGTGCGAGACCTCCCAGGTCTCGTCCGGGTGCGCGGCGTCCAGGGCCTTCGCGACCGGGCGGCCGCGCTCGGCGCAGCACGCGTCGTGGCGGCCGTTGGTGCAGACGCAGAACAGCGAGCCGTCGTACGGCGCGAGCCCGGTCGTGCCGCCCTCCCGGAACGCCGCGAGGTCGAGGTCGAGCACCTCGCGCTCGTCGGCCAGCACCCCGCTCTCGAGCCGCGGCGCGGCCGGGTCGGCGTGCGCCGCGAACACCCGCACCCCGGGGCCGTCCGGCTTCGAGCTGAACCGGCGGATCAGCAGGATCTTGGCGCGCAGGTCGCGCGCCCGCCGCTTGAGGGCGGGCCCGAGCCCGTCGGGCAGCCGGGCGTCGAGGAGCGCGTCCTCGCCCCAGGGCCCGACGTGCTCCAGGAGCAGCCAGGTGCGCACGTGGGTGGCGGTGCCGGCGACCGACTCGTCCCGCAGCAGGCTCTGGGCCGCGCAGCGCTCGGCCCGGTTCGTGGAGCTCGTCACGCGATCGCCAGCAGCCCTTCGCGCACCAGGCGGCGGCACAGGACCAGGTTGCTCCGCGGGTCGAGCGGCAGGTCGGCCGGGGTGAGCTCGGTGCGGGCGCGGACCTCGTCGAGGGCGGGCCGGATCCAGGCGGGCACGGTCATCGCGCGGTCGCCGAGCAGCACCTCGATCCGCTCGCCGCGGTCCAGCAGCACGCACGGGTGGCCCGGGCGGCGGCGGAGCACGGTGGTCTCGGTGACCTCGCCGAGGACGTCGTGCAGCCCGCCGGCCAGCCGCGGCGGCCGCGAGGTCAGGAACCGGCGGATCTCGGCCTCGACGGCGGCCGGCGCGTCGAGTCGGCGGACGGCGTCGGCCAGCGCGGCCAGATGGTCCGCGAGCGGGGCGGCGAGCAGCGCCGGCTCGTCCAGGTAGCCGGCCGGCAGGTGCTCGTTCGGCACGCTGCGGACGACGTCCTCCAGCGTGCGCTCGACCAGGCCGCGCCAGGTGAGCTGGTTGATGCCCAGCGTCACGTGCAGCGAGACGGTGTCCTGCGCGCGGGCGGCGTGCGGGGTGCCGGTCGGCAGGTACAGGGAGAGCCCGGGCTCGAGGAGGACCTCGTCGGCGCCGTCCTCGCCGTGCACCTCCCACAGCTTCGAGCCGGCGGTCTGGAACACGAACACGTCGTGGGAGTCGGAGTGGACGGCGAAGCCCTGCGACCCGGGCGGAGTGAGGTAGGCGTTTGCCTGGCAGGGGTGGCCGAGCTCGAGCTCCAGCTCGGCGATCAGCCGGGTCAGCGGCGGCCAGTACCGGTGCAGGCCCTGGAACACCACGGTGGCGCCGTCCGCGAACAGGTCGAGCGCCTTGCGGCCGTCGACCAGGCCGGTGAGCGGCTTGCCCGCGAGCGTGGCGCCGCGGGTGTACGCCGACTCCGGCAGCACCGCGCCGTCCTTGGCGAGGCGGATCGACGGGGTGCGGATCGCCGTCGAGGTCAGCAGCTGGTCGGCATCGTCGAGCGACAGCAGGCCGACCAGGAGGTCCGGGTCGGTGCGGTGGAGGTGTGTGCGGGACGCCCAGACCTTCGTCAGGAAGGTCTGGGCGTCACCGCTCAGCAGGTCGAGTGCGCTCACTCAGCCGTCGGTGCCGTCGCTGTCGCTGCCGTCGCCGTCGGTGGTGTCCGTGGCGTCGCCGTCCGTGCCGTCGCTGTCGGAGCCGTCACCGTCCGCGCCGTCACCGTCGGTGCCGTCGCTGTCGGAGCCGTCACCGTCGGTGCCGTCGGCGTCGCCGCCGCCGGCGCTCTGGTCGACCACGGGGCCGGTGGTCATGTCGTCGTCACTCAGGGGCTCTTCCGGGGTCATGCGTCCTCCTGCGGTCGGTCGGGTGGGGGTGCTCTCGCCAGTCTGCTGTGGCGCCGACCGGCGGACAAGCGGTACCCGGCTCCCCCGCGGAACAGTCCATCGGGACCTTGGTCCCCCGGGCGGGCGCACAACGGCTCTCGTCCCGCACCGCGGACCCGCGCCAGGGTCGATCCGTGCGTGATCGGCCGGCGAGCAGGGTGGCGGTGATCGGAGCCGGCGTGGCCGGGCTGGTCGCCGCCCGGCGGCTGGCCCAGGCCGGCGCCGACGTGACCGTCTGGGAGGCCGAGGACCGGGTCGGCGGGCAGGTGCACACCGTCGAGGTGGCCCCCGGCACGCACCTCGACCTCGGCGCCGAGGCGCTGCACCTGGCGGATCCCGGCGCGGCGGCGCTGGTGGCCGAGCTCGGCCTCGGCGACACCCTCGTCGCGGCGGCGCCCGCTGCCACCCGCCTGGTCACCCCGCGCGGCCTGCGGCCGCTGCCGGCCGGGGTCGGCCCCGCCGGACCGAGCCGGCTCGGTCCGGGGGTCCGCAGCCGCACCCTGACGTGGTCCGGCCTGGCCCGCGCCGGCCTCGAGCCGGCCGTGGCCCGGCGGATGCGTCCCCTGGCCGACGGCGCCGACATGTCGGTGGGCGAGTTCGTGGACCGCAGGTTCGGCCGGGCCGTGACCCGCGCGTTCGTCGACCCGCTGCTCGGCACCCTGCACGCCGGCGACGTGTCCCGGCTGAGCCTCCGCGGCTGCGCCCCCGCGCTCGTGCCCGCGGCCACCGGGGGCAGCTCGCTGGTGCTGCGGCGCCGCCCGGCGGACTCGGGCCCGGCGTTCGCCACCTGGCCGCGGGGCCTGTCCGCGCTCACCTCCGCACTGGTCGCGGACCAGCCCCGGGTCACCGTGCGCACCGGGGTCGCGGTGACCTGGCTGCCCGACCACGTCGACGGCCTCGTGCTGGCCGTCCCGGCACGCACCGCCGCCGGGCTGCTCGGGCACCTCGCACCGGTGGCGGCCGCCACGCTGGTCACGGTCGAGACGGCCGACGTCGCGACGGTCGTCGTCGGCGTGCCCGCCCGGGCCGCCGGCACGCTGCCCGGCACCGGACTGCTCGTGCCCGCCGGCACCGGCCGGCTGCTCAAGGCCGCCACCTATCTCGGCCACAAGTGGCCGCACCTCGCCGACGACGAGACCTGCTGGCTGCGGCTCTCCGCCGGCCGCGCCGGGGACCGTCGCCTGCGGGACCTGGCCGACGACGAGCTCGTCGAGGTCCTCGTTGCCGACCTGCGCGACCTGACCGGGTTCGCGGCGTCGCCCGCCGCGGCCGTCGTCCGCCGCTGGCCGGCGGCGCTGCCGCAGCTCACGGTCGGCCACCCCGCGCGCGTGGCCGCCGCCCGGGCGGCACTGCCCCGGGGCGTGGTCCTGGCCGGCGCGTCGTACGACGGCCTGGGGCTCGCGGCCGCGATCCGATCCGGGGAGGCGGCGGCCGCCGCGCTCTCCGCACAGGAGGCACGATGACCGCCGTCCGGCGCCTGCACCACGACCCGGCGGAGCGCCCGCTGGTCACGATCTGGGAGGTCACCCGCGCGTGCGCCCTGGTCTGCCGGCACTGCCGCGCCGACGCCCAGACCCGCCCGCACCCGCGGCAGCTGACGACCGCGCAGGGCGAGGCCCTGCTGGACGACATCGCCGGGTTCGGGAAGCCCTACCCGATCGTGGTGCTCACCGGCGGCGACCCGTTCGAGCGGCCCGACCTGGCCGAGCTGGTCCGGTACGGCACCTCGCTCGGCCTGCACGTCGCGCTGTCGCCGTCCGTGACGCCGCGGCTCACGCCCGAGGTGCTCGCCGAGCTCCGCGCCGCCGGCGCCGTCGCGCTGTCCCTGTCGCTGGACGGCGCGGTCGCCGGCACCCACGACTCGTTCCGCGGCGTGCCGGGGGTCTTCGACGACACCCTGCGCGCGGCCCGCTGGGTCAAGGACGCGGGCTTCCGGCTCCAGGTCAACACCACCGTCACCCAGGGCAACGTCGACGAGCTGCCCGACGTGCTGCGCACCGTGATCGACCTGGGCGCCGCGCTGTGGAGCGTGTTCTTCCTGGTCCCCACCGGCCGCGGGTCGGCGCTGACGCCGCTCTCGGCCCCGGAGGTGGAGGACGTGCTGCACTGGCTGCACGACGTCTCCGACCTGGTCGCGGTCAAGGCCACCGAGGCCCCGCACTACCGGCGGGTCGCGATCCAGCGGGCGCGCGGCGAGGTGGCGGAGCTCGGCGCGCTGCACGAGGAGCTGACGGCGGCGACCGCGGCGCTGCGCGCCGAGCGGGGCGACCGGCACCGCCCGCCGCGCCCGCCCATCGACGTCAACTCCGGCCGCGGGTTCGCCTTCGTCGACCACCTCGGCGACGTCTACCCGTCCGGCTTCCTGCCGCACCACTGCGGCAACGTCACCGAGCGCGGGTTCCGGGAGATCTACCGGACCGACCCGCTGCTGCGCGCGCTGCGCGACCCGGCCGGGTTCCACGGCAAGTGCGGGACCTGCGAGTTCCGCGACGTGTGCGGCGGCTCCCGCTCGCACGCGTACGCCGTCACCGGCGACGTGCTCGGCTCGGACCCGACCTGCCTCTACGTGCCTAGCTGAGCAGCCCCCGCCGGCGCGCGATCGCGGCCGCCTCCGTGCGGCCGGCCGCGTCGAGCTTGCCGAGGATGTTGGAGACGTGCACGGACACGGTCTTCGCGCTGATGAACAGCTGCTTGGCGATCTCGCCGTTCGACCGGCCCTCGGCGACCAGCGCGAGGATCTCGGTCTCCCGCGGGGTGAGCGCGTCGGGCACCGCCTCGGCCCGGACCGGGGCGCTGCCGATCGCGCGCAGGTCCTCGAGGAGGCGGACGGCGCCGAGCCGGTGCGCGGCCTCGCGCGCCGGGTCGCCGTACTCCCGCGCGGCCGCGACGTCGCCGCCGGCCCGCAGGATCCCGGCGAGCGCGGTGCGCACCCGGGCCAGCTCGTGCACGTGGCCGAAGTCCTCGTACAGCGCGATCGCGTCGTGCCAGCAGTCGATCAGCGCCTGCTGCGGCGGCGCGTCGATGCCGGCCAGCCAGCGGAACCGCAGGGTCTCGGCGTCCAGCCGCTTCATCCACGCCCGGCCCTCGGGGCCCCAGTGGCCGGAGGGGTCGGAGTAGCGGTCCAGCACCACGTGGCCGTCGGCGTGGATGCGGTCCACCGTCTCGGCGTACGCCGCGCGCTCGGCCGCCGACAGGTGCGGCACGGCCCGGGTGATCGCCGCGATGGTGAGCGCGCCGAGCCGGATGCGCGCGCTGAACCACTCGTGCCAGATCCGGCTCAGGACGGCGACCACCTCGTGGTAGGCCTCGACGGCGCCGGCGGGGTCGCCCCGGTAGCCGGCCGCGTCGATCTCGACCGCGCTGGCGTTGATCGCGACGCCGCCCTCCCGGGCCCAGAACATCCGCAGCGCTCGGGCCTCGGCGGTCACGTCCTCGCCGCGGGCCAGCCGGATCTGGAGCCGCAGCGGCTCGATCAGCGCCCGCGGGATCGGCGGCGGGCTGTCGGCGGCGACGTCGGTGAGCGCCATCGCCTCGTCCCAGCGGCCCTGGACGTCGTACACCCAGGCGAGCTGCCAGCGGGCCTCGAAGGCGTACGGCGCGAACGGGATGCCGGCCGCGACGCCGCGGTCGATGGTGCTGCGGAACCACGCCTCGGTGTCGTCGAACTCCGCCCAGTCCTCGTAGGACCGGCCGAGCAGGTAGCGGGCCCGCAGCTCGGGCCCCAGGGCGCCGGACTCCTCGGCGCGGGCGACGGCGTCGCGCAGCGCCGCGCGGAGGCCCTCGCGGGGCCCGGCCTTCTTGAGCCCGGACAGCGTGGTGATGACGTCGGCGGCGAGCTCGCTGAGGTCCAGCTTCTCGGCGAGGGTGAGCGCCTCCATGCCGACGCCCTGCGCCTCCTCGTAGCGGCCCATGTTCGCCAGCACGCGGGCGTGGTTGGCGAGCACCCGGGTGCGCAGCCCGCTCTCGCCGTCGGGCACCAGGGCGACGGCGTCCTCCGACATCGGCACCGGGTCGGTGCCCTCGAGCATCGTCATCAGGTGCGCCTGCGTGGAGAGCATCCGCGCGCGCCAGGTCGTCGGGGCGTCGGCGGGCAGCCGGTCGACCTGCTCGGCGATCACCTTGACCGCGCGCTCCGGGTCGCCGCTGGCCGACAGCGCCTCGGCCGCGCTGACCACGAGCTTGGAGAGGTCGAGGTCGACCTGGGCGGAGCGGCGCGGGTCGACCAGCAGCTCGAGCGCCTGCTGGTAGTGGTACGCCGCCTCGCCCGGGCCGCCGACCTGGGTGGCCTCGTTGCCGGCCTGGATGCTCGCGGTCAGCGCGGTGTCGAGGTCCATCGCGAGCCGCGCGTGCCGCGCGAGCTCCGCGGCCGTGCCGCGCGCGTCACCGGCCTGGAGCGCGGCGGCGTACCGCTCGTGCAGACGGACGCGCTCGCCGGGCAGCAGGTCGTCGTACACCGCCTCGCCCAGCAGGGCGTGCCGGAAGGAGTAGCGGCCCTCGCTGGCGACCAGGATGTTCATCTCGACGGCCTTGCGGACGCCGTCGTCGAGGTCGCCGTCCCCGAGCCCGGAGACCGCGGCGAGCATCTCGTGCGCGACCTTCCGCCCGGAGACGCTCGCCGCGCGGACCACCTGCCGCGCGGTGTCGTCGAGCCGGTCGAGCCGGACGAGGAGGACGTCGGCGAGGTCGGCCGGCACCCAGCGGCCCGGCCCGGCGGCGGCGCTGGTGAGCTCCTCGACGAAGAACGCGTTGCCCTCGGCGCGGCTGACGATGTCGGCGAGCTCCTTCTCGGCGAGGCCCTCGGGCACGAGCTCGGCGATGAGGGCGCGCACGGCGTCGTCGGAGAGGGGGGACAGCGCGACCCGGTGCACGCCCCGCAGGCGGGACCACTCGGCCACCTGGCGGCGCAGCGGGTGGCGGCGGTGCAGGTCGTCGGAGCGGTACGACGCGACCAGCGCGACCGGGCCGCCGAAGGGGCGGGAGAAGAGGAAGCTGAGCATGTCGCGGGTCGACTGGTCGGCCCAGTGGGTGTCCTCGATGACGAGGAGCAGCGGCGCCTTGGCGGCCGCCGTCTCGAGGAGCGCGTGCACGGCCTCGAACAGGTCGCCGCGGTCGAGCGCGTGGCTGTCGCGCTCCTCCCGGCCCATCATCCGGCGGCCGGGCTGCAGGCGCGCCAGCGCCGGGTGCGCGGCGGCGACCTCGTCGACGACGTCGGGGAGGTCGGCGGCGACCCGGCCGAGCACCTCCGAGAACGGCAGGTACGGCAGCGCGGAGTCGCCGAAGTCCAGGCAGTGGCCGGCGAACACCTGCCACCCCTCGGTGAACGCGAGGTCGCGCAGCTCGGTCAGCAGCCGGGTCTTGCCGACGCCGGCGTCGCCGGAGAGCAGTACGGCGGTCGTGTCGCCGAGCCCTCCGGACGGCGCGGACGGACGGACGCCGAGCAGCGAGGCGACCTCCGCCAGCTCGGCGTCTCGTCCGACCAGGGTCCGGCTGGTGTGTGCCACGCCGGTGATTGTCTCGTGTCCGGTGGACGTGTGCTGGGCCATTTCGGCGCGCTCCGGTCAGCGCACCGTGGTCCAACCGGTCTCGCCCCCGCCTCCCCGGCGCAGCTGCCGGCGGCGTCGGCGGCCCGCGAACTCGTCGCGGATGCGGTCCAGGCGGTACTCCATCTCGGACTTCACGTAGTCGCGGTGGACGGTGTTGTCGTACATGTCGGGCTCCTCAGCTCCTCGGTGGTGACCCCGAGGTTCGTCGGCTGAGGTAGGCCCGCACATCGGGAAGGTGCCTTATCTCCTCCCGTCCGGCTCCCCGGGGCGCCTTAGGCGGGCCGCCCGCCGATCCAGGTCTGCGCCACCAGCGGGACCCCGGGGCGGTAGGCGAGGTGCACGTGGGACGGCGCGTCGAGGACCATGAAGTCTGCCCGCCGGCCGGGCACGAGCGCGCCCACGTCGTCGCGGTCGAGCGCCTCGGCGCCGCGGTACGTCGCCGCGTGGACCGCCTCGGCGGGCGTCATGCCCATCTCGCGGACGGCGAGCGCGATGCACAGCGGGACCGAGCTGGTGAAGCACGAGCCCGGGTTGCAGTCGCTCGCGAGGGCGACGCGGACGCCGGCGTCGATCAGCCGGCGCGCGTCGGGGTAGGGCTGGCGGGTCGAGAACTCGACGCCGGGCAGCAGGGTGGCGATGGTGCCGGAGTCGCGCAGCGCGGCGACGTCGTCGTCGCTGAGGAACGTGCAGTGGTCGACGGCGGCGAGGCCGAGCTCCGCGGCGAGCCGGACCCCGGGACCGTAGGTGAGCTGGTTGGCGTGCAACCGGCCGCGCAGACCCGCGTCCGCGCCCGCGCGCAGGATCGCCCGAGCCTGGTCGCCGTCGAACGCGCCGCGCTCGCAGAAGACGTCGATCCACCGGGCGTGCGGCCGGGCCGCCTCGAGCATCGGCCCGGTGACGAGGTCGACGTACGCCGCCGGGTCGCCGTCGGGCACGACGTGCGCGCCGAGGAACGTCGTCTCCTCGGTGAACTGCCGCGCGATCGCGAGCGACCGCGCCTCGTCGCGGACCGTGAGGCCGTAGCCGCTCTTGATCTCGACGGTGGTCGTGCCCTGCCGCCGCATCTCCTCGACCAGGTGCGCGACGTGGCTGGTGAGCTGCTCGTCGGTGGCGGCGCGGGTGGCCGCGACCGTGGTGCGGATGCCGCCGGCGGCGTACGGCGTCCCGGCCATCCGGGCCGCGAACTCCTGGGCGCGGTCGCCGGCGAACACCAGGTGCGAGTGGGAGTCGACGAACCCGGGGAGCACGGCGCGGCCGCCGGCGTCGACCCGCTCGTCGGCGGGCGGCGCGTCGGCGGCGCGGCCGGTCCAGGCGACGTGCGCGCCCTCGACGACCAGCGCGGCGTCCTCGATCGCGCCGAGCAGGCCCCGGCCGTCCCGGGCCGCGTCGGGGTCGTTGGTGACCAGCTCCCCGATGTTCGTGATCAGCGTGCTGGCCACAGGACCTCCATCGCCTCGTCGAGCTCGCGCCCGACGCCGTCGGTGTCCACGACCCGGCCGTCGACGACCACGTGGGTGACGTCGGCGGCGGTGGCCGCGAACACGGCGGTGTTCTCGTCGGCGCCGGTGCCGGCGGTGCGCGGGCTCCTCGTGTCGATCGTGACCAGGTCGGCCGGCTCGCCCACCGCGATCCGCCCGCCGCCGGTCCCGATCGTCAGCAGCTCGGCCGCCGACCAGTGGCCGCGCTCCTGCGTCGCCAGCCGCTCGTCCATCTCCAGGCCGCGCAGCTCCTCGAACGGGTCGACGACCGCGTGGCTGTCGCTGCCGATGCTGAGCCGGCAGCCCGCCTCGGCCAGCCGCCGGGCCGGGCCGATCCCGTCGGCGAGGTCGCGCTCGGTCGTCGGCGTGACGCAGACGTTCGTGCGCGTGCCGCCGAGCAGCGCGACGTCCTCGTCGGTGAGGTGCGTCGCGTGCACGACCGTGGTGCCCGGGCCGAGCAGGCCCTCGTCGTGCAGCAGCCGGGTCGGCGTCACGCCGTACGCCGCAACGCAGGCGTCGTTCTCCGCGACCTGCTCGGACAGGTGCACGTGGAGTGGTGCGCGGCCGCGGAAGACGTGCAGCTGGTCGCGTGGCACCGCCCGCACCGAGTGGATCGCGGCCGGCCCGTCGCCGACCCGCGCGGCCCACTGCTCGGCGGTGCCGTCGCTGTAGCGGACCTGGACGCCCTCGGGCGGCAAGCCGAAGCCGCTGCTGACGTAGCAGGTGTCGAGCAGCGTGATCCGGATGCCGGCCTCGGCCGCGGCCGACCGCAGCGCGTCGCCCATGGCGGGCTCGGGGTCGTGGAGGTAGTGGAACTCGGTCACCGACGTGTAGCCGGCCGCCAGCATCTCGCGGTACGCCGCCCTCGCCAGCACGAAGTAGCCGTCCGGGGTGAGCCGCTCGGCCACGGCGTACATCTGCTCGCGCCAGGTCCAGAACGTCCCGCGCCCCCGCTGGGTCCTCCCGCGCAGCGCCCGGTGGAACGCGTGGCTGTGGTCGTTGACCAGGCCGGGGATCGTGAGGCCGGGGAGCGGCGTCCCGCCGGAGGCCCCGGCGGTCACCGACGCGAACCTCCCGTCGGCGACCTCGACCAGCACGTCGTCGCGGACGGCGCCGTCGACCCAGGCGCGCTCGAGCAGCCAGGAGCTCACCGGGCGAGCCGTTCGAGGGTGTCGGCGAGGGCGGAGACGCCCACCAGGCAGTCGGCGATCTCGGCGTGCTCGGCCGGCGAGTGCGAGACGCCGGTGGGGTTGCGCACGAACAGCATCGCGGTCGGGATGCCGGCGGCGGAGAGGATGCCGGCGTCGTGGCCGGCCTGGGTCGGGATGACCGGCCAGTCACCGCCCTCGTGGTCGGCGGCCACGGCCGCGGCCAGGGCCGGGTCGAACGCCACCGCCGGCGACACCGACTCGGCCGTCACGGTCAGCGTCGTCCCGTCGCGGGCCGCCCGGTCCGACGACTGCGCCGCGATCGCGGCGACCAGCTCGTCGAGGCCCGCCTCGGTCGCGCACCGCGCGTCCAGCCAGGCCCGGACCAGGGACGGGACGGCGTTGGTGCCGTTCGGCGTGACCTCCACGCGCCCGAACGTCGCGCGCTGCCCGGCCAGCCGCGCCTGCTTGTTCGCCCCCAGGGCCGTGAACGCGTAGGTGAGCATCGGGTCGACCCGGTCCTCCATCCGCGTGGTGCCGGCGTGGTTGGCCGCGCCCGCGAACTCGAACCGGTACCGCCCGTGCGGCCAGATCCCGCTCGCCACCCCGACCGCCGCACCGCGGTCGACCAGGTCGCGGCCCTGCTCGACGTGCAGCTCGACGAAGGTGCCCACGCCGTCCAGCAGCGCCGACGTCCCACCGGCCACCACGTCGCCCACCAGATCGCCGAGCGCGACGCCGTCGCGGTCGGTCAGCTCGCGCGCCCGCTCCCACGCGACCGCGCCGGTCGCGAGCCGCGAGCCCAGGCAGGCCAGGCCGAACCGCGACCCCTCCTCCTCGACGAAGACCGACACCCCGATCGGGCGGGCGGGCACGAACCCCCGGGACCGCAGCAGGTCGGCCGCGGCCAGCGCGGAGACGACGCCGAGCGGTCCGTCGTACGCACCGCCGTCGAGGACGGAGTCCAGGTGCGACCCGGTCAGGACACCGTCGCCGGCTCCGGCGTCCCACCAGGCGGCGACGTTCCCGAACCCGTCCGTCTCGACCCGCAGCCCGCGGGCCGAGCACTGCTCGACGAACCAGGACCGCAGCTCCTCCTCGGGCGCGGTGAACGGCTGCCGGAAGTAGCCCCCGGACGCCGCGGACCGGCCGATCGGCGCGAGGTCGCTCCACATCCGCTCGAAGTCATCGGGCACAGTGCCTCCCATGGAGTTCCAGGACGTCGTCCGCCGCCGCAAGATGGTCCGCAACTACACCACGGAGCCGGTCGACCCGGCGGTGGTCGACCTGGCGCTGCGCAACGCGACCCGGGCTCCGAACGCCGGCTTCAGCCAGGGCTGGGCGTTCCTCGTCCTGGACACGCCCGAGGACACCCGCCGCTACTGGGCCGCGACCGCGGACGACGTCGAGCGCCCCGACGCCTGGCTGGCCGGGATGATGAAGGCCCCGGTCGTGATCCTGCCGTGCTCGAGCAAGGCGGCGTACCTGCGCCGCTACGCCGAGCCCGACAAGGGCTGGACCGACCAGGACGAGGCGCGCTGGCCGAAGCCGTTCTGGGACATGGACGCCGCGATGGCCGCGCTGCTGATCCTCCAGACCGCGACCGACCACGGCCTGGGCTCGTGCTTCATCGGCGTCCCGACCGACCGGCAGGACGCCGTACGCGCGGAGTTCGGCATCGACCCCGACTACGACCCGGTCGGCGTGGTCACCCTCGGCCACGCCGCGGAGACGACCGGCGCCGCCGGCTCGCCGGCCCGCCGGCCGCGGACGCCGATGGCCGAGCTGGTGCATCGCGGGACCTGGTGACACGACCCCAGTCCAGCGGCGCGACCGCGCGCGGTCAACGACCGCACGGCACCGCGGGTCTCGCATCCGAGACGGTCGGGGACGACTAGCCTCTCGCCGTGACGACCGATCGCGCAGTCGCGAAGCTGCAGGCCCTGGTCCGCATCCCGACCGTGTCCCACCGCGACCGGGGCCTGGTCGACACCGCCGCGTTCGACGCGTTCGTGGCCGAGCTCGCGCGCCAGTTCCCGCTGCTCCACGAGCGGCTCGAGCTGACCCGCGTCGACAGCCACGGGCTGCTGTTCCGCTGGCCCGGCCGGCGCGCCGACCGGCCGGTCGTGCTGATGGCCCACCTCGACGTCGTACCGGTCGAGGAGGACGCGCCGTGGCGGCACCCGCCCTTCGGCGCCGAGATCCACGACGACGCGGTCTGGGGCCGCGGCACGCTCGACGACAAGGGTGCACTGGTGGCGATCTGCGAGGCGGTCGAGACGCTGCTCGAGCAGGACGTCACCCCCGCGCAGGACGTCTGGCTGTCCTTCGGCTGCACCGAGGAGGTCTCCGGCGAGTCGGCGCCGCTCGCCGTCGCCGAGCTGGAACGGCGGGGGGTCCGGCCGTGGTTCGTCGTCGACGAGGGCGGTGCGATCGCGGCCGAGGCGTTCCCCGGCGTGGCCGCGCCGCTCGGCGTGGTCGGCGTGACCGAGAAGGGCGTCACCTCGCTCGAGCTGCGCGTCGACGGCCGCGGCGGGCACGCCTCGACGCCGGCCCGCAACGGCCCGACCGCCCGGCTCGCCCGCGCCATCACCCGGCTCGACCGCCACCCGATGGCGGCGAGCGTCCCGGACCCGACCGTCGAGCTGCTGCGCCGGATGGCGCCGCACGCGTCCACGGCCCTGCGCCCGCTGATGGCCAACGCCGGCCGGCTCCGGCCGCTGCTCACCCGGGTGCTGGTCGCGGCCGGCCCCGAGCCGGCGGCGATGACGCGGACGACGTTCGCCGTGACGACGCTGTCCGGGTCGCCCGCGCTCAACGTGATCGCCAGCACCGCGCGGGCCGGCGTGAACATCCGGATCATGGTCGGCGACACGGTCGCGACCGTGCTCGACCACGTCCGGAAGGTCGTCGACGACGACGAGGTGCAGGTCACCGTGGTCGAGTCGAGCGAGCCCTCGCCGATCTCCCCGAGGGACGACGCCTTCGAGCTGATCGAGTCCACGATCGCCGAGGTGTTCCCCGACGCGGTGCCCACGCCGTACGTCATGATGGCCGCCACCGACTCGCGGTTCTTCACCCGGATCTGCTCCCGCGTCTACCGGTTCGCCCCGTTCCGGATGACCAAGGCGCAGCGCGAGTCGATCCACTCGTACGACGAGCACCTCGGGATCGAGGCCTTCCTCGACGGCGTGCGGTGGTACCGCCGCCTGATCGAGAGGATCCCCGGATGAGCGTCACGTCCGACCCGCGGGTGCGTGGCCTGGCCGCGATCGTCGGGTTCCTGGTCTGCGTGGAGCTCGCGAGCGGCGTGCTGCAGGGCTTCTACACGCCGATCTACAGCGACATCGCCGACCACCTCGACGTCAAGGACGCCGACGTCAACTGGTTCGAGGCGGCGCAGCTGATCGTGTCCGCGCTCGTCGTGCCGCCGCTCGCCCGGCTCGGCGACCTGGTCGGCCACAAGAAGGTGCTGCTGCTCTCCACCGCGGTGACGGCGCTCGGCTCGTGGATCCTGGCGTTCGCGCCGTCGTTCACGACGTTCCTCATCGGGTTCGCCGTCCAGGGCGCGTACGTCGTGTGGCTGCCGCTCGAGGTCGCGATCATCCACCGGCGGACGGCGGGCACCGGCCGGCAGAACCTGCTCACCCGCCGCGCCGCCGGCGTCCTGGTCGGCGCGCTCGAGCTCGCGGTGATCATCGGCGCGGTCACCAGCGGGGCGCTGGTCGAGGCGACGTCGATGACCTTCCTGCTGATGCTGCCCGCGATCGTCGTGACGGCGGTGCTGGTGGTGATCTGGTTCGGCATCGAGGACCTGCCCGGTACGTCGACCGGCGGGCTCGACCTCGGTGGCCTCGCGCTGCTGACGGCCGCGCTCGGCCTGGTGATGGGCGGCCTCATCGTGATCCGGCTGGACGGCCCGGGCAGCGTCCTGGCCTGGGCGCTCGTCGTGCTCGGCCTGGCCGTGCTGGTTCCGTTCGTCCGGTACGAGGAGGCCCAGGAGCAGCCGGTCGTCGACATCGGGCTGCTGCGCGCGCCCGGCCAGTGGCCGGTGCAGCTGACGGCGTTCCTGTTCGGCATGTCGGTGCTCGGCGCGCAGATCCCGCTGTCGACGTTCGCCCGTACCGACCCGGCCGTCGCCGGCTACGGGCTCGGCGCGACCGCCGGGTTCGTGTCGACGCTGATCGGCGTCTACGTGATCTTCCTGGCCCTCGGCGCGTTCACGCTGCCGCTGACGACACGCTGGCTCGGCCCGCGCGGCGCGCTGGTGACGTCGTCGCTGCTGGTCGCGCTCGGCTACGCGTTGTGGCTGCCGTTCCACGACCACACCTGGCAGGCGCTGGTGAACATGGCGATCGCCGGGGTGGGCTCCGGCGCCCTGGTCGCCGCACTGCCCGCGACCGCCGCCGCGGCCGCCCCGCCCGAGCGCACCGGCTTCGCCACCGGCATGACCAACGCGACCAAGACCGTCGGCGGCGCGCTGGCCTCGGCGATCTTCGCGATCGCGCTGTCGGCGACCGGCTCGATCGCGGACCCCGAGAAGGGCCACGCCCCGCTGTCCGGCTACCTCACCGTCTGGGCCGTCTGCGCGGCCGCCGCCCTGCTCGCCGGCCTCGCCCTCCTCATGCTCCCCCGGCACGTCGCCGAGGAGCCGACCCCGGTCCTCCGGTAGGCGGTTATCGTCGAAGGGTGCCCGAGCGCGAGGAGCGGCCCGAGGAGGACCGGGATGCCAGCCGTGCGGCGGCGCGAGCGCGGATCCAGCAGCAGCAGACGTGGGTGGACCTGCAGATCCGCCAGGCCATGGACCGCGGCGACTTCGACAACCTGCCCGGCGCCGGCAAGCCGATCGAGGGGCTGGGCGAGCACCACGACCCCGACTGGTGGCTGAAGAAGCTGGTCGAGCGGGAGCGGATCACCGTGCTCCCGCCGAGCGTCGCGCTGCGCAAGGAGGACGCCGAGCTCGACGCGACGCTCGACCGGCTGTTCTCCGAGCGGGAGGTCCGCGCGCACGTCGAGGACTTCAACGAGCGGGTGATCCGCGCCCGCTACTCGCTGCACCCCGGCCCGCCGCTGATCACGATGCCCCGCGACGTCGACGCGACGGTCGCCGCCTGGCGGGAGCGGCGCGACGCCCGGCGTACGCCCCGGCGCGAACCCGCCGCACCGCCGCCCAAGCGGCACTGGTGGAATCGTCGTAGGAGTCGTCCCGAGGGAGGGTCATGAAGAACGTCGGTGTGGTCGGTGGCGGGCTGATGGGGTCCGGCATCGCCGAGGTCAGCGCGCGGGCCGGGCAGGACGTGGTGGTCGTCGAGTCGTCCGAGGAGGCCGCCAAGGCCGCGCTCGGCCGGCTGGAGCGGTCCCTGGAGCGGGCCGAGGCGAAGGGCAAGGTCGCATCGGCCGCCGAGGTCCTCGACCGGATCCGGGTGGTCACCGACCTGGACGCCGTCGCCGACCGCGAGGTCGTCGTCGAGGCGATCGTCGAGGACGAGGCCGCGAAGGTCGCGCTCTTCCGCCAGCTGGACGCCGTCGTGACCGACCCCGACGCGATCCTGGCCTCGAACACCTCGTCGATCCCGATCATGAAGCTCGGCGTGGTGACCTCGCGGCCCACGCAGGTGGTCGGCATCCACTTCTTCAACCCGGTGCCGGTGCTGCAGCTGGTCGAGCTGGTGCCGTCGCTGCTCACCTCCCGCGAGACCACCGAGCGGTCCCGGGCCTGGGTCGAGCAGGGCCTCGGCAAGCAGGCGATCGACTGCCAGGACCGGGCCGGGTTCGTCGTCAACGCGCTGCTGATCCCGTTCATCCTCTCCGCGATCCGCATGTTCGAGTCCGGCTTCGCCTCCGCCGAGGACATCGACCGGGGCCTGGTGCTCGGCGCCGCCCACCCCCAGGGGCCGCTCGCGCTCGCCGACCTGATCGGCCTGGACACCACCAAGGCCGTCGCCGAGTCGCTGTACGAGGAATTCAAGGAGCCGCTGTACGCCGCGCCGCCGCTGCTGCAGCGGATGGTCGACGCCGGGCTGCTGGGCCGCAAGACCGGGCGCGGGTTCTACACCTACGCCTGACTGTCAGATCCGTCATACCGACGGGTAGCGATCTGCTGTTACGTTCCGCCCCATGAGCGGATCCCGCAGCGCGAAGGACTTCTTCCGACCCCTGGCGGTGGGGGCGCCCACGCCTCTCACCGAGATCCCGGCGCGGCCCAGCCGGGCGATCCACTTCTTCGACCCGAGCAACCCGAAGATGGCCGCGAAGGTGCCGGACATGGTCGGCACCGTCGACGTCCTCCTCGGCAACCTCGAGGACGCGATCAAGGCCGACAACAAGGTCGCCGCCCGCGAGGGGCTCGTGGAGATCGCGAAGAAGACAGAGTTCGGTGCCACGCAGCTGTGGACCCGCATCAACGCCCTGGACAGCCCGTGGGCGCTCGACGACCTGACCACCCTGGTCCCCGCGATCGGCGACAAGCTCGACGTGGTGATGGTGCCGAAGGTGCAGGGCGCCGAGGACATCCACTACGTCGACCGGCTGCTCGCGCAGCTCGAGGCGAAGGCCGGGCTGGACCGGCCGATCCTGGTCCACGCGATCCTCGAGACCGCCCGCGGCATGGCGAACGTCGAGGAGATCTGCGGCGCCAGCCCGCGCATGCAGGGTGTCTCGCTCGGCCCCGCCGACCTGGCGGCCGACCGGCGGATGAAGACCACCCGCGTCGGCGGCGGCCACCCCGGCTACCTGGTCCGCGAGGACCCGCCCAGCGAGAACGGCGTCGCGAACATCGAGGCCACGCGCGCGACGTTCCAGCAGGACCTCTGGCACTACACGATCGCCCGGATGGTCGACGCCTGCGCGATGCACGGCATCTACCCGTACTACGGCCCGTTCGGCGACATCGCTGACGTCATTGCCTGCGAGGACCAGTTCCGCAACGCCTACCTGCTCGGCTGCGTCGGCGCGTGGAGCCTGCACCCCAAGCAGATCGCCATCGCCAACAAGGTCTTCAGCCCCAGCGTCGAGGACGTCGCGCACGCGCGCCGGGTGGTCGCCGCGATGGGCGACGGCACCGGCGCGGTGATGCTGGACGGCAAGATGGAGGACGACGCCTCCCTCAAGCAGTGCCTGGTGATGGTGGAGCTCGCCGAGCAGCTGGCGGCGATCGACCCCGAGCTCAAGCAGGCCTACGAGGGGATCACCGCGTGACCGAGTTCGTCCCCCTCCGCAGCGTCCTCTACATGCCGAGCTCCAACGAGCGCGCGCTGGAGAAGGCCAAGTCCATCGCGTGCGACGGCCTGATCCTCGACCTCGAGGACGCCGTCGCGCCGGACGCGAAGCCCGCGGCCCGCGAGGCCGCGTGCGCCGCCGCCGCGAGCGGCGAGTACGGCCGGCGTACCGTCACCATCCGCGTCAACGGCATCGGCACCGAGTGGCACGACGCCGACCTCGAGGCCGCGGCGGCGGCCGGCCCGGACGCGGTCGTCGTCCCGAAGGTCAACAGCGCCGCCGAGGTGCGCCAGCTGGTCGACGCCCTCGAGCGGTACGGCGCCCCGGACCACACGACCCTGTGGGCGATGGTGGAGACGCCGGTCGCCATCCTCGACGCGCTCGCCATCGCCCGCGCCAGCGAGCGGCTGAGCACGCTGGTGATGGGCACCAACGACCTGGTCAAGGAGCTGTACGCCGAGCACGTGCCCGGCCGCGCCCCGATCCTGCCCAGCCTGCACACCGCCCTGCTGGCCGCGCGCGCCGCGGGCATCGCGATCCTCGACGGCGTCTACAACGACGTGAAGGACACCGACGGCTTCCTCGCCGAGTGCCGCCAGGGCCGGGAGATGGGCTTCGACGGCAAGACCCTCATCCACCCCGGCCAGGTCGAGGGCGCCAACGAGGCGTTCGCGCCCAGCGCCCAGGCGGTCGAGGACGCGCGCGGCCTGATCCAGGCGTGGGAGGACGGCCGCGGCGCCGGCGTGGTCACCTACCAGGGCCGGATGGTCGAGAACCTCCACGTCGAGTCCGCCCGCCGCACGCTGGCCATCGACGAGGCGATCCGCGCGCTGGGCTGACCACCGCAGGTTTGCCCCGTCGATGGGGCGGGGTACGGACCTCCCGAGACTCTGACAGGGAGGTAGCAAACCATGGTGATTCTCGGTCTGATCCTGTTGATCATCGGCCTGGTGGCGCACATTCCGGTGCTCACCACCATCGGCGTGATCCTGCTGATCGTCGGCCTGATCCTGAACCTGGTGCCGATGGGCGGCACCCGGCGGAGGGTCTACTAGCCGGCTAGTCCTGACCTCGCCGGAGCTGCTCGTCGAGCCACAGCTTCACGCTCCCGAGCACTCCGGCGACGTCGTGCACCATCCTGCCCAGCGCGTCCTGGCTCTGGCGGAACGCGTCGGAGTAGCTGCGCGCCGCCTCGGCCGCGGCCTCGCTGACCTTCGCCTGGTCGTCGTCCTGCCGGCGCGGGTACTCGCCCGCGAGGATCCGCGTGTACTCGCCGGAGTCGACCCACTTGCGCAGCTCGGTCGCGCGCACGACCGCGAACGGGTGCGAGCGGTTCTCGACCAGCAGCAGCTTCAACACCGAGTCGCGCAGGTCGGCGTCGTCGTACTCCGCGCCCTGGGCGAAGAACGACGTCGTGTCGAGGTCGTCGAGGTGGCCGCCGCTGGCCAGCTGCATGTGCACGCGGAACGCCGTCGCCGGGTCCTGGGTCGCCAGCAGGCCGGCCCGGTCGGCGGACAGCTCCGCCTTGCGCGACCACTCGTACAGCGCCGCCATGATCGCGCGCAGCCCGAGGCCGCCGGCCGGGATCGCGGAGAGCACGCCGCTGAGCTGGATCATCCGATGCAGCAGGGTCTGGTAGACCGCGTGCCCGCTCATCGCGTGGCCGAGCTCGTGCGCGATGACGAACCGCAGCTCCTCCTCGTCGAGCAGGTCGACGACGCCGGAGTTGAGCACGATGAACGGCTTGTTCATGCCGATCGTCAGGGCGCCGAACGCCGGGTTGGCGACGACGTACAGCTCGGGCAGCTCCGGCGCGTCCAGCGTCCGGCCGACCTCGCCGAGGATCCGGTGCAGGCGGCTGAACTGCCGCTCGTCGGCGCGCACCGCCGAGCCCAGGAACACCAGGCGCACGGCGCGCTCGTTGAAGAGCCCGGACATCGCCTTGAGGATCGTGTCGAAGCCCTTGAGCTTGCGCAGCGCCACCAGGGCGCCGCGGTCGGCGGGGTGCTCCCAGGCGCGGGAGCTGATGTCGGTGAGCGTGGCGCGGGACCGAGCCGGCTGGGTGGTCACGGGCTCACTCTAGGGTCGGAACCCGCACGCCGCGGGCCTTTGCCACCTCGGCCGCCCGCTCGTAGCCGGCGTCGACGTGCCGGATCACGCCCATGCCCGGGTCGTTGGTGAGCACCCGCTCGATCTTCTCGGCCGCCAGCGCGGTGCCGTCGGCGACCGTCACCTGGCCGGCGTGCAGCGAGCGGCCCATGCCGACGCCGCCGCCGTGGTGGAAGGACACCCAGGTGGCGCCGGAGGCCGTGTTCACCAGCGCGTTGAGGATCGCCCAGTCGGCGATGGCGTCCGAGCCGTCGAGCATGCCCTCGGTCTCGCGGTACGGCGAGGCGACCGAACCGCAGTCGAGGTGGTCGCGGCCGATCACGATCGGGGCCTTGAGCTCGCCCGACGCGACCATCTCGTTGAACTTCAGCCCCGCGAGGTGGCGCTCGCCGTACCCGAGCCAGCAGATCCGCGCCGGCAGGCCCTGGAAGTGCACCCGCTCGCCGGCCATCGTGATCCACGTCCGCAGCCGCTCGTTGTCGGGGAACAGCTCGAGGATCGCGCGGTCCGTCGCGGCGATGTCGGCCGGGTCGCCGGACAGCGCGGCCCAGCGGAACGGGCCCTTCCCCTCGCAGAACAGCGGCCGGATGTACGCCGGCACGAAGCCCGGGAACTCGAACGCGCGGTCGTAGCCGCCCTTGCGCGCCTCGTCGCGGATCGAGTTGCCGTAGTCGAAGACCTCGGCGCCCTTGTCCTGGAACTCGACCATCGCCCGCACGTGCACGGCCATCGAGGCCCGCGCCTCCTTGGTGAAGCCCTCCGGGTCGGCCTCGCGGCGCGCAGCCCACTCCTCGAACGGCACGCCCACCGGGAGGTAGAACAGCGGGTCGTGCGCCGAGGTCTGGTCGGTGACGATGTCGACCGGTGCGTCCATCTCCAGCAGCCGGGGCAACAGCTCGGCGGCGTTGCCCAGCACGCCGATCGACAGCGGCCGGCGCTCGTCCCGGGCGGCGACCGCCATCTCCACGGCCTCCTCGAGCGACGACGCGCGGACGTCGAGGTAGCGGTGGTCGATGCGTCGCTGGATCCGCGAGTCGTCGCACTCGATGCAGATCGCGACGCCGTCGTTCATGGTCACGGCCAGCGGCTGCGCGCCGCCCATGCCGCCGAGCCCGGCGGTCACCGTGATCGTGCCCGCGAGCGTGCCCCCGCTCCCCTTGATCCGGCCAGAGGCCGCGAGCTTGTCGGCGACCGCCGCGAACGTCTCGAAGGTGCCCTGCAGGATGCCCTGGGTGCCGATGTAGATCCAGGAGCCGGCCGTCATCTGGCCGTACATGGTCAGGCCGAGCTCCTCGAGCCGGCGGAACTCCTCCCAGTTCGCCCAGTCGCCGACCAGGTTGGAGTTCGCGATCAGCACGCGGGGCGCCCACTCGTGGGTCTTCATCACGCCGACCGGCTTGCCGGACTGCACCAGCATCGTCTCGTCGTCACCGAGCGTGGTGAGGGTGCGCACCAGCGCGTCGTACGCCTCCCAGCTGCGGGCGGCCTTGCCGGTGCCGCCGTAGACGACGAGGTCCTCCGGGCGCTCGGCGACCTCGGGGTCGAGGTTGTTCATGAGCATCCGCAGCGGCGCCTCGGTCTGCCACGACCGGGCGGTCAGCTCGGTGCCCCGGGGGGCACGCACGTTCCTGGAACCAGTAGTCATGAGAGGTCTCCGATCACGGACTCGGCGGCGGATACGACGGCGCCCGACGCGACCAGCCCGACGGCGGTCTCGATCTCGGGCGAGAGGTGGCGGTCGGGGCCGGGGCCCTCGATGCCGGAGGAGCGGAGCAGCCGGACCACCGCACCGGTGGCCGGCGACGGCTGCAGGGGCGCGCGCAGGTCGAGGGCCCGCGCGGCGGTGAGGACCTCGATCGCGACCACCCGGGTGAGCCCGTCGACGGCGCGCCGCAGCTTGCGGGCGGCCGACCAGCCCATCGACACGTGGTCCTCCTGCATGGCGCTGGAGGGGATCGAGTCGACCGACGCCGGCACCGCGAGCCGCTTGAGCTCGGAGACGATCGCGGCCTGCGTGTACTGGGCGATCATGTGGCCGCTGTCCACGCCCGGGTCGTCGGCGAGGAACGGCGGGAGCCCGTGGTTGCGGGCCTTGTCGAGGAAGCGGTCGGTACGCCGCTCGCTGATCGACGCCACGTCCGCGGCGACGATCGCGAGGAAGTCGAGCACGTACGCCACGGGCGCGCCGTGGAAGTTGCCGTTGCTCTCGACCCGGTCCCCGAGCACCACGGGGTTGTCGATCGCCGACGCGAGCTCGCGCCCCGCGACCGCCGCGGCGTGCTCGACGGTGTCGCGGGCGGCGCCGTGCACCTGCGGGGAGCAGCGCAGCGAGTAGGCGTCCTGCACGCGGTTGCACTCTGTCGGACTTCCTGGGGTGCCGCGGTGCGAGGCGACGACGCCCGAGTCCGCGAGCAGCGCGACCAGGTTGGCGGCGGACCGCGCCTGACCGGGGTGTGGCCGGATCGCCTGCAGCTCCGGGGCGAACACCCGGTCGGTGCCGAGCTGCGCCTCGACCGACATCGCGGCCGCGACGTCGGCGGTCCGCAGCAGCATCCGCAGGTCCTCGATCGCCAGCACCAGCATGCCGAGCATGCCGTCGGTGCCGTTGATCAGCGCGAGGCCCTCCTTCGCGGCGAGCTCCACCGGCGCGAGACCCGCGGCGGCGAGCGCCTCGGCCGCCGGCACCAGCGCGCCGGCGGCGTCCCGCACCTCGCCCTCGCCCATCAGCGCGAGCGCGCAGTGCGACAGCGGCGCCAGGTCGCCGGAGCAGCCCAGCGAGCCGTACTCGCGCACCACCGGCGTGATGCCGTGCGCGAGCAGTCCCGCGAGGAGCCGGGCGGTCTCGAGGCGGACGCCGGTGTGGCCGGTCGCCAGCGTCGACAGCCGCAGCAGCATCAGCGCGCGGACCACCTCGCGCTCGACCTCGGGGCCGGAGCCGGCCGCGTGCGAGCGGACCAGCGAGCGCTGCAGCTGCGCCCGCATCCCCGGGGGGATGTGCCGGGTCGCGAGCGCGCCGAAGCCCGTCGACACGCCGTACACCGGGGTCTCGGCCGCGGCGAGCTCCTCGACGACCGCCCGGGCCCGCGCGATCGCCGCGACGGCGTCCTCCCCCAGCACCACCGGGGCGGCCTCCCGGGCGACCGCGACCAGCTCCGCGAACGACACCGGGCCGGTGCCGACGACCACGTCCTCACTCATGCCTGTCATCCTCACCGCGGCCCCGGCCGGTCACCAGATCCGCGCACCGACCCGGTGTCTCGCATCCGAGACATAAGTCACGCCGCCATAACGCGAGTATCGAGGGGGACGTTGGGGAACAAAAGGCACTAAGACGACTCGGCGTCGGGGGCCTATCACCAGGGGACGCCGCCAACGGACATCAGGGAGCTGAACCAATGCGACGCGTGACCACAACGGTGGTAGCACTTGCCACGACATCCGCCCTCTCGATCGCCGGCCTGGGAGCAGCGCAGGCCGCGACGACCGGCAGCGCCGGCAGCGTCGAGCGCGCGGCCGGCCGCGACGCCGGCTTCGCCCTCAAGGCGGCCGGCTACGGAACCCGCGCCAGCGGCGGCCAGGTGCCCGCCGGCTCGCGCGACACCGCCTTCATGGCGATCGGCTGCGGCACCAAGGTCGGGATGGAGCGGGAGAACCACGAGGCCGAGGCCACCCTGCCGGGCGGCGCGGGCACCGCCAGCGCCATCCGCACCGACCTGTGGACCGTCCGCAGCAAGGACGGCGGCGTCCACTCGTACTCGCGCAACCGCACCGCGAAGATCGTCCTCGCGCAGAGCGGGCTCGGCGAGGTCCAGATCTCCGCCGTCACCTCGCTCTCCCACGCGTGGCACGACGGCCAGGGGTTCCACGCCGAGACCAAGGTCACCGTCGGCGACATCGAGTTCGTCCCGCCGAGCGGCGACCCGCAGCACTTCGAGATCCCGACGCCGGGCCAGCCCATCGAGATCCCGGGCCTGGCCAAGATCACCGTCGGGCAGTCCAAGAAGTCCGTCACCAGCGCCGGGGCGACCGCGGAGGCCAACGCGCTCCGCGTGACGTTCCTGCCCTCCGCGACCCGGCTCACCGTCGGTCACTCCGCGGCCCAGGCGCTCGACGGGATCAAGCACGGCACCTTCCACGGGTTCTCCACCGGCACCCGCTCCACGGCCGCCGACGACAGCATCACCAGCGGGCGGACGCCGCTGTCGCTGCTGCCCTGCCAGGGCACGAACGGCAAGCTGCGCACCAAGGCGATCGCCGACGTCAACCTCGGTGACCAGATCGTCGTCCAGGGCCTGCGCAGCCAGCAGAAGGCCTCGCAGTTCCCGGGCAAGAGCGTCGCCATGGAGCGCGGCACCGTCGCCAGCATCAACCTCGGGGACGGCCAGCTCGTCGTCGACGGCATCATCGGCCAGGCCAACGTCACGCGCAGCGGCTCCGGCGGCGTCACCTCGGACATCAAGGGCACCACGCTCGGCACCATCACCGCCAACGGCGAGCCCCAGTCGTTCCCCGACTCGGACGTGATCGAGATCCCGGGCGTCGCCAAGCTCGAGCGCAACATCGTCGACAAGACCAAGTTCGGCATCTCGGTGATCTCGCTGCGGATCACCCTGCTCGACGGCCGGGCCGCGGTCATCGACCTGGGCGTCGCCCAGGCCCGGATCCGCTGACGGCTTTCTCACACACCACTCCACGAGACGCGGCGCCGCGCGTCGTACCGGGGCGAGTTGACTGGGTCGGGTGACCCAGGCCCTCGCTCCCGCGTACGACGTCGGCGCCGCTCGTCGTTGGGCGATGCTCGCCGCGAGCACGCTGGCCCAGGCCGCGACCGCGGTGATGATCCACGGGCCCGCGTTCCTCATCCCGGCGCTGCACGCGACCGGCCTGAGCCTCGCCGAGGCCGGCCTGGTGGCCGCCGCGCCGACCGTCGGCGTGATGCTCACGCTGGTCGCCTGGGGTGCGGTCGCGGACCGGCGCGGTGAGCGGTTCGCGCTGCTCACCGGGCTGGCCGCCACCGCGGCCGCCGGGCTCGGCGCGGCGCTCTCCGACGGCACCGCGCTGCTCGCGGTCACCCTCTTCCTCGCCGGCGCGGCCGCCGCCAGCACCAACGCCGCGGGCGGTCGCGTCGTGGTGGGCTGGTTCCCGGCCGGCCGGCGCGGCCTGGCGATGGGCATCCGGCAGATGGCGCAGCCCGCCGGCGTCGGGATCGCGGCGATCTCCATCGCCGTGGTCGCCGACCGGTCCGGCCCGCACGCGGCGATCTGGGTGCCGACGATCGCCTGCGCGCTGGCGGCCGTCGTCGTCGCCCTGGTGGTCGTCGACCCGCCGCGGCCGGCGCGGACGGATCCGGCGGCGACCGCGAACCCCTACCGGCGGGACTCCTACCTCGCCCGCATCCACGGCGTCTCCGTGCTCCTGGTCGTGCCGCAGTTCCTCGTCTGGACGTTCGCGCTCGTCTGGCTGGTGCAGGAGCGCGACTGGTCACCTGCCGCGGCCGGCGCGGTCGTCGCCGTCGCGCAGGTGGCCGGGGCGCTCGGCCGGATCGCGGTCGGGCACCTCTCCGACGTCGTCGGCGGGCGGATGCGCCCGCTGCGCTGGGTGTCGGTCGCCGCCGCGATCACGATGGCGCTCCTCGGCCTGGCCGCGGCCGCGGACCTCGCGATCGCCGTCCTGCTCGTGGTGGTCGCGACCCTGGTGACGGTCGCGGACAACGGCCTCGCGTTCACCGCGGTCGCCGAGCGGGCCGGGCCGTTCTGGTCGGGACGTGCCCTCGGCGTCCAGAACACCGCGCAGTTCCTCGCGGCGTCCGCCGTACCGCCGGTCGCCGGCCTGGCGGTCACCCACGCCGGGTACGCCGCGACGTTCGCGCTCGCCGCGCTCTTCCCCCTGGTGGCCGTGCCGCTCGTGCCGGTCCGCGAGGAGCGTGAACTCGCCTGAGGGCGGGTACGCCCGGCGTATGGAACTCTCCCTGCTGCTCATCGTGCTGGCCGTGCTCGTGGTGCTGGCGATCGTGATCGCCGCCGCCGCGACGATGCGGACCAAGCGGCGCGACGAGCGGCGCCGCCAGCAGGCGCAGGCCCAGCAGCTGCGGACGCAGGCCGCCGCCCGCGAGCCCGAGATCGATGCGGCACGCGACGAGGCCGCCGCGGCCGAGGCCCGCGCGGAGGTCGCCCGGGCGGAGGCGGAGCGCGCCGAGCAGCAGGCCGCCGAGGCCCGCCAGGGCATGCTGCACGAGGAGGCCCGCCAGGAGGACGCCCTGCGCGCGGCCGACGAGATCGACCCGCAGGGCAGGCACCGGGCGCCCTAGTGTTTGCGCCATGAGTCAGGTGCCCGCCGCGACCAGAGCGCTGCGGGTGCTGAGGTTCCTGGCCGGCCAGCCGGATCCGGTCCCGCTCGACCGGATCATGCGCGCGTGCGAGCTGCCGCGCAGCACGACGTACCACCTGCTCCACGCGATGGAGGCGGAGGGCTTCGTGGTGCACCTCGCCGACGAGCACCGGTTCGGGCTCGGGCCGGCGGCGTTCGAGCTCGGCAGCGGGTACGCGCGGCAGGAGCCGCTGCAGCGCATCGCCCGCCGCCCGCTCGCCGACCTCGTCGACCGCACCGCGCAGTCGGCGCACCTGGCGATCCTGCACGGCCGCGAGGTCCTGTACGTGATCGAGGAGCGCGCGCCCGGGCGGCCGCCGCTGGTGACCGACGTCGGCGTGCGGCTGCCCGCGCACCTCACCGCCAGCGGCCGCGCGATCCTGGCCCGACTGCCGGCCGGGCAGGTGCGGGCGCTGTACCCGTCGGCCGCGCACTTCGTCGACCGGCACGGCCGGGGCCCGGCCACGCCGAGCGCCCTGCGCACGCTGCTGTCCGACACCCGGCAGCGCGGGTACGCCGTCGAGGACGGCGAGGTCACGCCCGGCCTGGCCAGCGTCGCGGTGGCCGTGCTGGACCACAACCGGCACCCGGTGGCCGCCGTGGCGGTCACCTACCCCGACGACGCCGACGACGCCACGGACCTGCCGGACGCGGTCGCGGACACCGCCGCCCAGCTCACCCGCCGGATCAGCGGCACCCGGTGAGCGCGCGCCTCGGCCTGGCCCAGATCTGCCTGGCGGGTGTCCTGTGGGGCACCGGCGGGCTGGCGGTCCGCGTGCTCCGGGACGCCGAGCCGCTCTCGATCGTGACGATCAGCGCCTGGCGGATGCTGATCGGCGCGGTGTTCCTGCTGGCCGTCGTCGCGCTCGCCCGGCAGGCCGGGACACTGCGCGACCTGCTGCGCCACCAGCCGGCGCGCGTCGCAGCGGTCGGTGTCGCGACGGCGGCGTACCAGGCGCTGTACTTCGCCGGCGTGGTGGCGGTCGGGGTGACCGTCTCGACGGTCGTCAGCCTGGGGCTCGCGCCGGTGATCGTCACCGTGGTCGAGAGCGTGCGCCGGCGCCGGTCCCCGGACGCCGGCCACCTGCTCGTCCTGGCCGCCGCCCTGGCCGGCCTGGTCCTGGTGAGCGTCGCGGCCGGGTCGGCGGGGGGACCGCACCCCGTCCTCGGCGTGCTCGCCTCGGTCGGGTCCGGGACGGCGTACGCCCTGACGACGCTGGTCGGCCAGCGGCTCGTGGGCTCGACGCAGCCGTTGAGCCTGGCCACGGCGAGCACCGCCGTCGGGGCGGTCGCGCTGGCGCCGCTCACGCTCGTGACCGGCGTCGGCGGGTCCGCACTCGCCGATCCGGTGGTGAGCGGCACGCTGGTCTACCTCGGCGTGCTGACGATGGCGATCGCGTACCTGCTCTTCTACGCGGGGCTGCGGACGGCGCCGGGCAGCTCCGCGGTCATCGCCACGCTCCTCGAGCCGCTGACCGCCGCGGTCCTCGCCGCTGCCGTCCTCGGCGAGCGGCTCGGCGCCGCCGGCATCCTCGGCGGGGTGCTGATCCTGGCCGCGGTCGCGGGGCTCGGCCGGAAGCCGGTCGTCCCGCCGGGCTAGACCTCCGTTCGCGCGGCTCGTGCGCCGGGAACCATCACCGGGTCACGGTCCGGTCGTTGGACCGGCACTCGTCCGCGAAGGAGTCCGCCGGTGACCGACCGACCCACCTCCCGCCGCCTGGTCTGGGCCGTCCTGGCCGGCACGACCGCGGTGGCCGTAGCGATCTCGCTCGGCGGCGCCAGCGGCCTGCGGCCCGGCGGGCTGAACCAGCGCTACGCCTACGCGCAGAACGCGCTCGGCCAGGTCAAGGCCGACAAGAACGCGATCTCGCGGGCCGGCGAGTTCGGCGACCTCACCCGGGACCCGACCACGGCAGCAGACAAGCGGGCGGCCGCGGCGTACGTCGAGCGGGAGCGCGCGCTCCCGGACCCGCCGCTGACCACCGCGCCGGTGCTGGCGAAGCACCGCCTGCACCCGCAGAACCGCTACGCGCTCGCCAACGGCTGCTACCAGCTGACGCCCGGCGGCGAGCCGCTGTTCTTCAAGCCGACCGACCTCGGCAGCTACCTCCTCTACGACGCCGACCGGCGCTTCGTGGTCGCCGGCGGCGACCGGCCGGACCAGCCGGGCGACGCGACGGTCTGGCGGATCGTCCGCTCCGGCCCGGGCCGCTACTCCTTCCGCAACGGCGGCGCCGCCCTCGAGGTCGACGGCGCCACCAGCTTCCGCCCGACCCGCACCACCGGCTGCACGGCGTACCCGGAGTCGCAGATCGGCGTGCGCGGCCGGCCGCACGCGGGCGTCACGCCGTTCCAGGAGGTCCGCGGGTACGTCGACGCGCACACCCACGGCATGGCCTTCGAGTTCCTCGGCGGCGACGCCCACTGCGGCAAGCCCTGGGACCGGTTCGGCGCGCCGTACGCGCTGGTCGACTGCCCCGACCACACCACCACCGGCGGGTACGGCGGGGTGCTCGAGTCGGTGCTGTCCGGGAAGCCGCACCACGACCCGGTCGGCTGGCCGACGTTCAAGGACTGGCCGGCGCCGGACTCGCTCACCCACGAGGGCACCTACTACCGCTGGCTGGAGCGGTCCTGGCGCGGCGGCCAGCGGATCTTCGTGAACCTGCTGGTCGAGAACAACCAGCTGTGCCAGATCTACCCGATCAAGCACAACTCCTGCGACGACATGGACTCCATCCGCCTCCAGGCGAAGGACATGTACGCGATGCAGGACTACATCGACGCCCAGTTCGGGGGGCCGGGCAAAGGCTTCTACCGGATCGTCGTCAACCCGTGGCAGGCCCGGAAGGTGATCAACGCCGGGAAGATGGCCGTGATCATGGGCATCGAGACCAGCGTGCCGTTCGGCTGCACGTTCAAGGCGATGCCCGGCGGCGACCAGCCCGCCTGTGACGTCGACGACATCGCGCGCCAGGTCGAGCAGGTCAAGAGGATGGGCGTCCGGCAGATGGAGCTCGTCAACAAGTTCGACAACGCGCTGTCCGGCATCGCCGGCGACGAGGGCGAGGTCGGCGTCGCGGTGAACTCCGCGAACTTCCTCGAGACCGGCACCTACTGGGACATGCGGCACTGCGACCCCGACGTTCCCGGCGCGCACGACCACAACCAGCTCGCGGCGCCGGACATCAGCGCCGGCCAGCAGGACGCGCTGTTCGGCGCGGTCGCCGAGCTGTTCGGCCCGCTGAACCTGCCGGCCGCGCCGGTCTACCCGCCGCCGGACCACTGCAACGAGCGCGGCCTGACGACCCTGGGCGAGTACACGATCCGCAAGCTCGCGCAGGAGCACATGATCTTCGACCCCGACCACATGAGCGTGAAGGCGCGGACGGCCGCGCTCGACCAGGTCGACGAGATGGGCTACCACGGCATCGTCTCCAGCCACTCGTGGTCGACGCCGGACGCCTACCCGCGGATCTACGCCGACGGCGGCTTCATCACGCCGTACGCCGGCGACTCGACCGGCTTCGTGGAGAAGTGGCGGACGCACGTCGGCTGGGCGGACCCGCGCTACTACTGGGGCATCGGGTACGGCGCGGACATGAACGGCCTCGGCGCGCAGGGCGACCCGCGCGGCGCCGACGTGCCCAACCCGGTGACCTACCCGTTCCAGGGCCTCGGCGGCGTGACGATCGGCCAGCAGCACGCGGGCGAGCGCGTCTACGACATCAACGTCGACGGCGTCGCCCAGTACGGCCTCTACCCGGACTGGATCCAGGACCTCACGAAGGTCGCCGACGCCGAGCACGCCGGCGACGGCGCGAAGATCGCCGACGACATGGCGCGGGGCGCCGAGGCCTACCTCCAGATGTGGGAGCGGGCCGAGGGCATCGCGCCCGACTCGTGCCGCAACCCCGAGCTCCGCAAGCCGGTCTCGCGGATCGGCGCGCTGCTGCACCGCGGGATGACCACGAAGCAGGTGATGGAGGCGGTCGGGCAGCCCTACGAGCGACTCGGCTCGACGTACCGCTTCTGCGCCCGGACGGCGAGCGATCCCGAGGTGATGATGGTGGTGGCGTTCTCGCCGGGCGGGAAGGTCACCGGCCTCCAGCGGGCCTGAGATCGGTCCGACCGAGCCTGGCCGCTCCTCAGAGCGGCAGCTCGACAAGAAGGGTCGTGCCCCGACCCGGGACGGACTCGATCCTCAGCGAGGCCTCGATGAGCGCGCACCGCTCGGCGATCGAACTCAGCCCGAAGTGTTGCGTCCCGTCGGCGTCCAGGGCCCGGGCGGTACGGCGATCCGCCGGGTCGAAGCCCTTCCCGTCGTCGGCACAGCCGAGCACGATCGAGTCTCCGACCCGGCGCACCGAGAGCACGACCCGGTCCGCCTCCGCATGCTTGACCGCGTTGGCCAGGGCCTCCTGGGCGATGCGGTACAGCGCCGCGGCGGCGTGGTCGGGGATGCCGTCGAGCGCAGCTGCCGGATCCACGAGCAGCTCGATGGCGGACCCGTCCTGCCCAGCCGTCGCGGTCTGGACGAGCGACTCCAACGCGGCGACGAGACCGAGGTCGTCGAGCACGAGGCTGTGCAGACCGGAGATGGCGGCGCGCGTCTGGTTGTACGCCAGGTCGGCCAGCTCGCGGGCGCTCACGAGCTCGGCACGGGCGCGCTCCAGCACGGGTGTCGTCATGTCCGAGGCCGCTGCCAGCTCGGACACCGTGAGGTCGGCCGCGGAGAGGTGGAACGACATCGAGGCCAAGGCGGTGGTCACGCCGTCGTGGAGATCGAACGCGATGCGGCGACGCTCCGCCTCCTGTGCCGAGATCGCCTGCTTGATCAGCCGGTCGCGTTCCGTGCGGTGCTGGTTGACGGCCCGCCACAGCCTCTCCGCGTGCAGCCGCAGGCCGATCACCGACGCGTACGGCTCCACTCGAGCCACGTCGTCCTCGACGAAGGGGCGCTCGGTGCTCCGGTGTGCGGCCAGGACGCCGACGACGCACTCCTCGAGCCCCCGAAGCGGCACACACATCCGGGCAACGGTCTGGTGCGGCTCGAGCCGGAGCAGCTGCCGGTGCAGGGCGTTGCGCGGGGAGTCCTCCACGAGCAGGACGGGTGAGCCGTTGCGCGCAACCAAGCCGGTGACCCCGAAGCCGACCGGCAGCCTCAGCGACCCGGCGGACGGATGCGTCGGCCACATGTCCGCGATCGTGAGGTCCTGGCCGTCGCTGGCGAAGAGCAGCACGCCCTCGGCGTCGAGGAGCCGCGCGAGGTCCTCGGCGCCGAGGGCCGCCCCGGCTGCGGGGCTCAACGGAAGAGTCCCTCACGCAGCGCCACCGAGATCGCGCCGCTGCGGTCGGAGACCCCGAGCTTGCGGTACAGGCCGCGGATGTGTGTCTTGACGGTGTCTTCGCTGACGACCAGCTTGCTCGCGACGCCCTTGTTCGAGTGGCCCGACACCAGCAGCTCCAGCACCTCCGACTCGCGCTGGGTGAGGCCCAGGTGCGCTCCCGGCCAGAACTCACCGGAGCTGAGCCGCGCCGCCGAGAGGGCCACGCGTCCGGCCAGCGCATGGTCGACGACCGTCTCACCCTCGCGGACGCGACGCAGGTGTCCGACGAGCTCCTGCCCGTCGATGCGCTTGAGGATGTAGCCGGAGGCCCCGACACGAAGTCCCTGGAAGAGGTAGTGCTCGTCGTCGTACACCGTGAGTAGAACGACCTTGGTGTCCGGGTACTGCGTCGTGATCTGCTTGCAGAGGTCGAGGCCGCTCTCCTTCCCGATCCGGACGTCGCACAGGACCACGTCAGGGGACTCCTCGGCCACCAGCGTCAGCGCGGCAGCGGCCGTCGTCGCCTGCCCGACGATCTGCACCTCGTCGGGAAAGTGTCCGAGCATCGCGTCCAGCCCGTGCAGCACCATCTCGTGGTCGTCCACCGGGACGAGACGCAGGGGGCGCTTGGGCGGGACCGGCATGCGGCCAACGGTAGTGCGGGTCATCACGACATCCCGCCGTCCCAGGGGAATCTCACCCGTGGCCCCACCCACCAGGGTGAGTGCACCGCCCTGCCCGGGCGGGTGAGTGGGCGGGTGAGGCGGATTTCATCCTTGTGCGCTTGTGAAGGGGGTCCAACACTCGGAGCACCTTGCTCTCGCCTTCGAAAGGTGCACCGATGCCGACCCTCTTGCACGAAGTCGAGGCCCGCCAGACAGCCCTGCTGGGCCTCCTCGAGCGCGCAGCGAACCGCGACTCCGGCGCGGATCAGCCCGGAGAGATGCGGGTCAACGCGGACCGGTTCCTGGCAGCGACCAGCCGGCACCTCGCCGCCAGCACCGGGGTGCTGCTCCCTGCCGTGAAGGACCACCTGGCCGGCGGCGGCGGTGAGGTCCGTGACTTCGCGCGTCGATGCAAGCGGCTCGAGCGGACCCTGGTGACGGCCCACGCCAAGTTGTACGGCCAGGCCCAGTGCACGTCGGAACCGTGGAGTTCCGTGTGGTCCACGGTGGGCGACCAGCTGGCGCAGACGGCCCGGGCCGAACGACGGCTCGTGGCGACGCTCGGTGAGCACCTGGACAGCGAGACCGAGGCCCGCCTGCGTCATCGCTTCACCAGCACGGTCGGGTCCTCGCAGACCCGCCCGCACCCACACCTGCCCCATACCGGCGTCGCGGGCCGGGTGGCCCGATGGCTCTGCGGCAAGATCGACCTGGTGTGGGACGAGCTGCAAGGGCGCGTGACCTCGGAGGCCCGACCCCTGGTCCGGACGCCGGACAACACCGCCTGACCCGCCTGACCCGCCTGGCCGCGGG
>NZ_BAAAJE010000001.1:218502-386847 GCF_039526625.1 Nocardioides aquiterrae | reverse complement strand
GGTCGAGAGCACCAGGGCCTTCTCGCGCCACGCCTGGATGTTCGCGTCGAGCACGTCGAGCGGGTTGAACGGGGTGACGCCCTTGATCAGGTCGTCCTCGCGCATGCCGTAGAGCGCGCCCATCGCGAAGCGACAGGCGTAGACCTTGGCTCCTTCGTCGATGAGGGTCTTGAGCTGCTTGTTGTACCCGAGGTTGCCCGGGAAGCCCTCGCTGCCGACAGAGGGGTAGCCGCGGGCGGCCGACGCCATGAGCACGCCGGGGCCGTAGAGGATGAAGGTGAGCTCGAATCCCTTCCGCTGCAGGCGGGTGGCCGTGAGCATGTTGACCAGGCCGACCGAGCCCTCGAACGGGACCGTGTGCATGAAGACGTAGGCCTTGTCGCCTTCGTTGGCCTTGTAGTCGGGGAAGACCTTCTCCTCGATGTTGAAGAGGATGTCGCCTTCCTGGGGCGGGTCGATCGTGACTGTCTTCGGCATGTGATGCTCCTTTGCAGAGGTTGGCGATGCGAGCCGGTTGGGGCTGACCTGCCTCCGGCTCACGCCGGCACGCAGGGGGTCATTGCTGGCCGGGCGGCAGGTACTCCGGCTTGGGCCACCCCCTCCGGTGGCTCCCGGGGATGGACTGCATGGCGACCCTGCGGAACCGCCAGGGGAGGACGCGGTAGACCGGAGCGAACACCTGTCGCCACCAGCGGTCCTTCAGGCCGTGCGGACGGGCCGGCGGGTTGGCGCCGTACTTCGCCGCCATCCGGCCCTGCGCATCACGCAGCAGCGCGTGCTCGGAGTTGGAGCGGAGCCATCGTGAGAACGACACGCTGCCCGCCTCAGAGCTTCGCCACGAGGGCTTGCGCCGCCATCGCGATGGGTTCGTTCAGGGCGCCGATCGCCGGCGAGTAGACGTTCTCCATGGTGGCGAGCGTGTCGACCGTGACTCCGGTCCGCGCCACGATGCCGAGGAAGTCGGCGCGTTCCTTGATCCCCTCACCGCCGATCATCTGCGCCCCGATGAGCCGCCGGGTGCCGGGGTCCGCGAGCAGCTTGACCTTGATCGGCTTCACGCCCGGGTAGTAGCGCGCGCGGGTGATGCCGTCCGCGACCCCGGTGACGAAGGGCAGGCCGAGAGCCGTCGCCAACGTCTCACCGAAGGAGACACCGCCGATCATCCATTCGCCGGCGAGCATGCCCCACGGCACGAACACCGGGTTGTGCACCCGGTTCCCACCGGCTGCATTGATGCCCGCGGTCTTGCCCTGGGCGTACGCGTGGCTGCCCGACAACCCCTGCAGCGGGACGTTGGAGACGCCGTGCGGGATCTCGGCGCAGTCGCCGGCCGCGTAGACGTCCGGATCGGAGGTCCGCATGTGCGGGTCGACCACGATGCCGCCGGTGCTCCCCAGCGTGATGCCCGCGGCATGGGCCAACGCGCTGTTCGCCACCTTGTGGCTGCCGATGACCGCCAGCTGTGCCTCGACGTCACCGAAGGACGTCGTGACGTGGGTGAGCGTGCTCGTGCCGCGGAACGCCGTGACGCGCTCGCCGAACTTCAGGTGCACACCCGACCGCTCCCAGTCGGCGCGAACCGGCTCGACGATGTCGGGGTCGATCACGTCGGCCATCGGCCACGGGCCCGGGTCGACCAGCGTGACGTCGATGCCGCGGTGCTGCAGGGCGGACACCATCTCCATGGCGATCGGACCGGACTCCACGACCACGGCCGACTTCACCGTGTCCATGAACTCGTCCCACTGCATCGCCTCACGGATGTTCTTCACGTGGTAGATGCCGCCGAGGTCGGTCCCGGGGACGTCCGGGGTGTCGTAGTTCCACCCGGTGGCCAGCACCAGCCTGTCGTAGCCGACCTCGCCCTCGCCGCTGACCTTGATCGTCTTCGACCTGGTGTCGATGCTCTCGACGGTCGTCTCGTAGTGCACGTCGACGCCCGCATCCACGTACTGCTGCTTGGTGGCGAGGAAGAGCTTCTCGAAGGACTCGATCTCCTTCCCGTGGACGAAGGGGATGCCACACGGGCTGTACGCGACGTCCTCGTACTCCGTGTAGACCACGGTCTCCACCGAGGGGTCCTGCCCTTTCGCGGCTCCGGCCACCCCGAGCCCCGCGGCTCCGCCCCCGATCACAACGATCTTCACGTGCAGCGCTCGCTCTCTGCCATGCATCGCATCTTCAATGGCCGTTTCGGATAGTAAATCGGGCAGAACGGGCCGTCAAGGGCGTGCCGCGACCGCTTCGGTCGTGAGCGTCACGCCGGTGCGCAACGTGTTCGTGACGTAGCAGACGCGTTCCGCCGCCTCGACGAGTCGATCCAGCTCGGAATCGGGAACGCCGACCAGCGCGCGGACATGCACGGCGCTGAACCGCAGCCCGTCGTACCTTCCCGTCACCTCGACCGAGATGCCATCGACATCGAGCGCCCGCTTGCGGGCCGCATGGCTGAGCGCCAGGAGGAAGCAGGAGGCCACCGACGACAGGAACAGGTCGGTCGGCTGTGGCCCGAGGTCGGTCCCCCCGACCTCGACGGGCTCGTCGACCTCGATGTCGAAGGACCCGGCCTGGATCGTGCAGTGATAGCCACCCTTCCAGACGCCCGTGACCGTCCTGCCGGCACTCACCCGACCGTCAGTGCTCGTGGTCATGCTCGTGGCGGTGGTCGTGACCCGCGGGACGGTGGCAGAGCACGTCGGCCCGATCGTCGATGTCGGCCACCGAGACCACGCCGCGCTCGAGCAGCAGCCCCTCGAGGGCTCCGAGCCACCGCTCGTAGTAGCGATACTCTCCGGGCTGCGAATCGTCGGCCGCCACCTCGGCGATCAGGCCGTCCTGGAAGTCCTTCCAGGTGAACAGCCCCTGGTCGGCGAGCGCTGCCGCGAGCCCGAACGCCCGGCTCTCCCACGGCTGCTCGAAGACGAGCTCCCCGTTCGCACGGGGGAGCCCCTCGACCGACGTCGCGTCCAGCTCCCGCGTCTCACTCATGACGAGACCTCGACCGCGGCCACGCCCACCATCGCGTCGCGGGTGACCAGCGCGGCGAGCTCCTCCTCGGACAGTCCCTCGGAACCCTCGGGCCGGAGCGGCAGGACGAAGTATCGGTTCTCGGCACTCGAGTCCCACACCTTGATGTCGACGTCGTCGTCGAGCGAGAGGCCCATCTCAGCGAGGAGCTTGCGCGGCTCCCGGACCGCACGCGCCCGGTACGCCGGGTCCTTGTACCAGTTCGGGGGCAGGCCCAGCACCGGCCACGGGTAGCAGGAGCAGAGCGTGCACACCACGAGGTTGTGGATCTCGCGCGTGTTCTCCAGCACCACGATGTGCTCGCCCTGGGGACCCGCGTAGCCGAGCTCCTTGATGGCTCCGGTGCCGTCCTCGAGCAGGCGGCTGCGATAGTCCGGATCCACCCACGCCTTGGCGACGACCTTGGCGCCGTTGAGCGGTCCGACGTCGTTCACGTAGCGGTTGATGAAGCCGTCCAGGACCTCCGTCTTCACCACGCCGCGCTCGGTGAGCAGCTCCTCGAGCGCTTGTGCGCGGAGGGCTGCGGGGGGCCGGTCAGCGGCACGGGGGTCGGCTGTCATGGGGTTTCCTCCAGGTAGCTCTCGAAGAGGTCGACGAAGACGGTCGACGGCTCTGCGTTCGGGCCCCACAGCTGCGTCGACTCGAAGCGAACGGTGTAGACGTGCTGCGCGTCCTCCCCGGTGAAGTGGGCCGTGCTGTCCGGAAGCACGGCGGCGGGGCGGCGCGCCTCGATGACGCCCACGCGCCCGCGGACGTACGCCGGCATCCGGGTGTGTCCTGGCTTGTGGAGGTCGCGCACCCGCACCTGCTGGCCGGCCACGAAGGCGGGCTCGTCGTCGATCTGGCGCAAGGACCCAGCGCCGCCGCGCTCGTACGACGGCTTATGCACCTCCACGTCAGCCGGCTCGACGACCTCCTCGCCGCGCAACCTGCGGGCCCGGGCCTCGACAGCCCCAGCCGCCAGCACCCCGCTGTCGACGAGCAGCGTCTCAGCGGCGCGGAGCCACCGTCCGTAGTAGCCGTCGCCGAGGTACTCCAGGGGGTGCAGCCGCTCGAGTGCGTGCCTGAAGGCGTCGAGGTTGGTGCCCGAGGCACCCATCGAGGCCAGACCGAGCGCGAAGGTGCGCGCGTGCCAGTCCTCCTCGAAGACGGGCTCGGCGGGGTCGATGGTGACCGTGCCCCAGCCGTGGGTACCACCCATGTCGTGAATGCCGTCCACTGCGAGCTCCTCAGCGTCTGGTGTGGCCGATATCTCGTATCCGATACGGATTTACCGTATGAGAGATGATTGGGCTCGTCAACCATCGGATAGAATCCCTCTACTAAACGCCGGGTCTCCCGGCTGAGAGGAAGGAGAGTCCGTGACTCCCCAGGCCACACCCGCCGCCGGCGGAGGGAACGACTCGCCCGCCGACCGACTCGCCGCCGCTCCCCTGTCGGAGGCGGATCTGTCCGCGGTGGTCTCCGGCATCGGGCCGAGGCTCAGGTCCCTGCGCGGGCGACACGGCCTGTCGCTCCAGCAGCTGGCGGATCGCTCGGACGTCTCGCCGGCCGCCATCCACAAGGTCGAGCAGGGCACGATGGTCCCGACCATCACGACGCTGCTCAAGCTCGCGGCGGCCTTCCATGTCCCGGTTGCGCACTTCATCGACGAGACCGACACCCCTGCCACACCAGTCGTCCACACGGCCGCGAAACAGCGTCGCGTACGCCGGTCACCGGACGGCGACGTCGTGGTCGGCTCCCTGTCCGCCGAGTCCGGCCCGTTCGACGTGGCGGCGAGTCTCACGGAGATCGGCGCGGGTGCCCGGTCCGCCGACGAGGCCCGGCTCCCGGCGGGTGAGTCACTGATCTACGTTCAGTCCGGGACTCTCGAGGTCACCGTCGGCGGGCAGCTCTTCCGACTCGCTCCCGGCGACTCACTCCACTTCCGCTCGGAGGACGAGCACTCGTGGCGCAACCCCACGGCCCGCACCACGAAGGTCGTGTGGGTGTCGCTCCCGGAGCGTCGGAGCTGAGGACGCCGCCCGTCGCCGGACGGCCCGTCACCCGACGGCGGCGGGCCGCGGACTGTGCAGGTGGACCGGTGGGCGCCGCTCGTTGCTGCGCAACGTGACCATCTCGACCAGGTCGAGCAACCGGTTCGCATAGCCCCACTCGTTGTCATACCAGCCGAACACCCGCACCGCGCTGCCGTGCGACTCGATGTCCTGCAGCGAGACGACGCACGACCGTGGATCACCGAGCACGTCCGTCGAGACCATCGGCATGTCGCTGACCCCGACGATGCCTGCCCAGCGCTGCGACTCGGCAGCGGCGCGGAAGGCCTGCCGCACCTGCTCGGTGGTGGCCTCGCGCGTGAGCGTGCACACGACGTTGCTGAGCGAGCCGTCGGGCACCGGCACCCGCACGGCGACGCTGTGCACCTTGTCCTTGAGCCGGGGTATCACCAGAGCGAGCGCACGATCGGCGCCCGTGCCGGTCGGGACGATGTTCTGGCCGGCCGCCCGCGCCCGTCGCAGGTCATGGTGCGGCACGTCCAACAGCTCCTGGTCGTTGGTGAAGGCGTGCACCGTGTCGACCCACCCTCCCTCGACCCCGAACGTCTCGTCGAGGACGGCGATGATCGGGGCCACGCAGTTGGTCGTGCAGGAGGCGTTGGAGATGATCCGGTCGGTGGTCGGGTCGAGCGTGGCCTCGTTGACACCGAGGCAGATCGTCGCGTCGGCGGAGTCGGTGGGCGTCGAGACGATGACCCGGTTCGCGCCGGCGAGGAGATGACCGGAAGCACGGTCCCGGCTGGTGAACTGGCCACTGCACTCGGCGACGACGTCGACGCCGAGCTTCGCCCACGGCAGGTTCGCCGGATGGTTGGAGTGCAGCACCCTGATCCGCCGGCCGCCGACCATCAGCTCGTCATCGGTGAACTCGACCGGGACGCCGAGGCGTCCGTGGACCGAGTCGTGCTGCAGCAGGTAGGCCAGGGTCGAGGCCGGGGCGAGGTCGTGGACCGCCACCACCTCGACGAAGGAGTCGCGGGCCAGGATGGAGCGAAGCAGGGAGCGCCCGATCCGGCCGAGGCCGTTGATCGCGATCCGGGGAGCGTGGGTCATGAGGGTCGTTGCCCGGTCAGACCGACGCCAAGGCCGGTTCGGCCTCGTCGGTGGCTCTGCGGAGGGGCGTCACCGTCGCCAGGGGCCGTGCCCGTGGCGGCAGCGAGGCGAGGGCCACGAACGCGTCGAACACGCGGTCCCCGTCGGACCAGACGTGCGCCTCGGCGAACTCGATCCATTCGCTCGGCGGGATGACCGGCTCGGTCTCGCCGTACTCGATCTCCCCCCAGGTCGCCGCCATCTCGATCAGCTCGACGAGGGACGTGAGCGGGTGCGCCTCGAGCGAGACGAGGCGGCGGTGGTGGCCGGGCGCGAGCTGCGCGAACCGGCACCGGCAGTCAACGGTTTCGTGGTCGACGTTGTTCATGGACGGATCGTGGGACCTGTCGTTGCACAGCCGTTGCACCGTGTTGCAGCGCTCAGGAGGCTCCGCCTGCCGCGGCGACCTCTTCGGCCTCGGCCAGCAGGCGAGCCTCCGCGGCGGCGTACTTCTGCAGCTCGTCCCTGGCCCGCGAGGACAGCGCCTCCGCCTTCGCGAGGTACGTCTCGGTCATCTCGGCAACGGCCGCCGGGGCCGCCCCTCCCAGCGCGGTCCGGGTGGCCACGATGGACCGTGGGTCGAGGACGGCGCTGACCTCCTCGGCGTCCAGCCCCAGCGGCCGCCCGATCACCGAGCTGGCCGCCAGATCGAGGTCCACCGGCGTGATGTCGACTCCGCGTACGCCGCGTTGGCTCGCGTGCCGAACGACCTCCCCGACGATGAGGTACGCCGCCCGGTAGTCGACCTCGCAGCGCATCATGACGAACTCGGCCAGGTCGGTGGCCTGCGTGTAGCCCTCCTGAAGGCGTTGCCACATGCGCTCCTCGTTGACGGTCAGGGTGTCGACGACACCGTCCATCAGCACGGTGATGCGGGTCGCGAACTCGAGCGCCTTGGGGATCTCGCCGTAGGCGAAGATCAGGTTGTCGCTGCGCGCCGACGGGCTCTTCACCACGGCGAGGAACCCGGTGAGGCGCCCGATCAGCACGCCTCCCCCACCGCGCACGATCGACAGTGCGTACGGGTTGCGCTTCTGCGGCATCAGCACCGAGGCACGGGTGTAGGGACCCGCCAGGTCGACGTAGTCGAACTCCTGGCTCGACCAGATCTCGAGGTCCTCGGCCAGCTTCGACTGGTTGGACAGCAGGCTGACGCTGGTGGCGAGCACGTCCACGAAGGTGTCGGTCTGCCACATCGCGTCCCGCGTGTGCGTGATCACGTCGTCGAACCCCAGCAGGTCCGCGATCACCCTGCGGTCGTCCAGCAGCCGGCTCCCGTTGACGCAGCCCGCGCCGCCCGGGCTCGTGTTGATCTGGCCCAGGGCACTCATCAGCCGTTCGCCGTCGCGGAGCGCGGGCGGCACGAACCCGAGCAGGTAGTGACCGAACGTCGAGGGCTGCGCCTGCTGCAGGTAGGTCTGGTCGGGCATGAAGACCTCGCGGTTGCGGGCAGCCGTGCGCGACGTCGTCGCCGCGAACTCGCCGGCCGCGACGCCCAGCTCGGCGGTCAGGCGGCGGAGCACGATGCGCAGCGCAACGCGCGCCGCCTCCCGCCGCGGGCGTCCCGCGTGCAGCCAGCCGGCGTCGTCGCCGATCCGCTCCACGAAGTGGCGCTCCCGCGAGTTGTACGGCTCGCCGTAGGCCGCGTCGTACGGGAAGTCCTCGGGCCGGGTGCGATGGGTCTCCAGCAGGACGCCGAGCAACCCCGCCGCGGCCCGCTCCGGGATGACCTTGCGATGCCGGAGGTCCAGCACGTGCGCCATGTCGGCCAGGTTGAGGCCGTGGTGCAGCAAGGGCGCGTCGGCGATCTCCCACGCGAACCCAGCCTCGACCAGAGCGGGTGCGGGCCGGTCCTTGGACGGGCCCTCGAGCCGGCGGGCTGCGTTGGCGGCGGTCATGAACGTGCCTCCTCGCCGACGGCGGCGCCGGCTGTCGTGGATGTGAGCTCATCAGCCGAGGCCAGGGCCCCGCCGGTACTCCAATAGACGAGGGGTCGGCGGAGCTCCGGGCGATGCTGCGAGAGCCAGAGCAGCGCCTTCGCGTTGTAGACGGGATCGGCGAGCAGACCGCCGTGACACAGCACCCGGAGGGCCAGGCGGTCGGCCTCCGCCGAGCTGCTGCCGTAGCCGGGCCCCCGACCGTCGACCAGGCGCCACCGGGCGGGCGTACCGGTCGCTCCGACCAGCCGGGCACAGGCCTCGGCGCGCTCGGCGATCTCCTGCCGTGCCAGGGCGACCGGCCGGGAGACCGAGACACCGACCACGTCGACGCGGTCGCCGGCACCGGCCAGGGCGAGGCCCGCCACGAGCCCGGCGATGCTGCCCCCCGATCCGACGGGAAGGACGACGGTCACCTCGGCCAGATCGTGCTCGTCGAGCTGCTCCAGCAGCTCGACCGCGGCCGCCGCGAAACCACAGGCACCCACAGCCGTGGCACCGCCACGAGGGACGACGTACGAGGTGAGGCCCTGAGCCCGTTGGGATTCGGCGATCTCGGCGGCGCGCTCCTCCATCCCGCCCCGGTCGGGGCCGCCGGTGAACTCGACCACGGCGCCCGCCCGTCGCGACACCTTCAGCGCCGATGCGCCTTCCCGGAGATCGCCGTAGCAGACCTGCGTCACCCCGAGCCCGTACCTGCACGCGGCCACGGCCAGCATGGCCGCGAAGTTGGAGGTGGGACCGCCCGCCACCACGACCGTGTCCGATCCCCGCGCCAGCGCGTCGGCGAGGACGTACTCCAGCGTGCGCACCTTGTTGCCGCCCCACGCGAAGCCGGTGAGGTCGTCGCGCTTGAGGTAGAGCTCCCGGAGCCCGGGCTCCCCGGCCAGGTCGGACACCCGCGCGAACGGGGTCGGGAAGATGCCCAGCGGGACCCTGGGAAGGTCGACTAGCCCCATGGCTCGCTCTCCACCGGACGGCGCCGGGCGCGGGCCACGACCTCGTCGACCATCGCTGCTGCCGCACCGGTGTCGATCCGGGCCAGCTCGGCGAGCTCGTCCGCGTTCGCGCGTCCCTCCAGCACGGCGGGGAGGGTTCGCCCGGATTCGAGCGCCTCGCGGTAGGCGTCGTGCAGCATCGCCTGGGCCCGATGCTTGCCGAGCCTCGCCGACATCGCGCTGAGCAGTCGCTCCGAGGAGGCCGAGCCGGTGGCCTCGAGGTTGGCCTTCATGCGGTCGGCGTCGACCTCGAGCGAGGTGACCAGGGAGCGGGTCATCGCAGTGGCCGCGAGGGCGTAGTGGCACAGTTCCGGAACCACGACCCACTCGGTCTTCCAGGATCGGCCGTCGCGCTCGTGCTCGCCGATCATCGTGTCGCCGAGCACGCCGGCCGAGGACCGCACCAGCCGGGCCAGGGTCACGATCTGCTCGCTGACCTCGGGGTTCCGCTTGTGCGGCATCGAGATGCTGCCGACCGTCGTCGCACTCGTCGGTTCGCGCAGCTCACCGACCTCCTGGCGCGCGAGCGCGTACACCTCGTTGGCGATCCGCGCCAAGGCCGTCGTCGCGCAGGCGACGACGGAGGCGAACTCGGCAAGCCGGTCCCGGGCGGTCAACCAGGAGACCGCGGGTTCGGCGAGCCCCAGCCGCCGGCAGTACGCCGCGCGTAGCGGCAGCGCGTGCGACCCGAAGAACCCGAGTACGCCGACCGCGCCCCCGAGCTGCCCGACCCGCCACCGGTCACGGCTCTCGCGGAGCCGGTCCAGGCTCCGGCCGGTCTCGTCGACCCACGTCGCGACCTTGAAGCCGAAGGTGATCGGCGCCCCCGGCTGCCCGTGCGTGCGACCGACCATCGGCGTCTCGCGGTGGGCCTCGGCCAGATCGAGCAGCGCGGTCTCGACCGCCGACAGGTCGCGCCAGAGGAGCGAGGAGACCAGCTCCAGCTCCAGGACCAGTGCGGTGTCGGAGACGTCCTGCACCGTCGCGCCGAGGTAGACATGCTCCGCCGCGGCGGCCGGCAGCAGTCGCTGCATGGCGTGGATCATCCCGAGCGTCGAGTGCGAGGTGGCGCGCGTGCCTTCGGCGATCTCGGCGAGGTCGAGCGGGCAGCCGCGCAGGCCTGCGATCGCGGCAGCCGACTCGGCGGGGATGATGCCGACCTCGGCCTGGGCCTCGGCGAGCGCGATGACCACGTCGACCCACCGGCTGACGCGGGCGGGCTCGGAGAAGATCGCCCGGCTCTCGGTCGTACTCCACTGGTGGCCGAAGATCTGGGAGTCGATCAGATGTGCGTCCATGCCACCCCCACCCGATCGACGACCGCCTCGATCGCGGTCCGGACCTCGGCGAGCGACGCGCCCCACGGCACGACGGTCGCGGCATCGGTGTCCTCGACGCCCTCCTGCAGCAGGCAGCAGCGCGTGAGAGTCGCGGGCTGGCCGGCCGCGATCCACTGGCGCGGGCAGGTGTCGACGCGGTCCGGAGCGGAGCCGTAGAACCACTGGTGGATCTGGTTCGACCGCTCACAGCCCAACAACGTCCACGCACGCTCGGGAGGCCGCTCGTCGAGGAACGACACGGTGCTCCCGGGGAAGTCCATCCCCGAGCCCCGGCACGGGATGAGCAGGTGGCGCGGCGGGTCGGCGTACCTCGTCGCGAGGAGCTCGCGGCTGTCCACCAGGTCCGGCGCCACGACCACCGGCGGCAGATCGTCCGCCGTGGACAGCACCCGCTGCACCTGGTCGAGCAGCTTCGCAGGTTCCGGGGGGACGACGTCGACGAGCCTGATCCGGACGGGAGCCGGGTTGAGGATGAAGCTGACGTGGGAGTACCGGCCCTCCACGACGACGCATCGCGCGCCGGGCACGCGCTCCGCCGCGGTGGCGAGCTGCGACGGGACTGCGGTGTCGAGGGCCTCGTCGACCACGACCGCACAGGCGTCCGGCCCGGCGACCACCCGTGCCGAGATGGTGTGCGCGAAGAGCTCGTCCGACTGCTCCCGCTCGACCTCGACGAGGGCGACCTGCTGCCCGTGACGTGCCACGACGAACCGCGTGCGGAAGTACACCTCGCGGCCGGTGAAGTGCGCGGCCAGCCAGGCCGGCTCGAGGCTCGGAACGGCGGCCACTGCGACCTGGCGGTAGCGCGACGGCACGACGTTCGGCTCACCGAGCACGGCCCGACGCCTCCAGCAGGTTGCCGATGCCGATGGTGTCCGAGCGCAGGCCGCGGCGCAGGGTCTCCAGCCCCATCACGTCCTCGAGGGCGATGTTCCCGAGGTTCGCGTCCGGCCCCAACCGGCGCAGCAGGTAGGCCTGCTGCGACCGCTGCGGGGCTTCGTAGATGATGCACGGCGACGCGGCGGACGAGTCGAGCCGCGCGAGCAGCGACTCGCGCACCAGCCCGTTCGCGTCGTACAGGCCGACGGTGCCGCTCTCGCGCCCCTCGGCCACGATCCAGGTCGCACCCGCATCGAGGTCCGCCTGGAGCTCCGCGATCCACTCGTCCGCGGAGACGAGCTCGCTGGGGTCCTTGCGACCGACCTCGGCGAAGACCTCGAACCCGAGCGCCTTGGCCCGCGCGATGATCTCGGCCTTGGCACCGCGGGGCAGGTCGGTGGAACCGCGGGACACCTCGACACACTCGAAGCCGGCCCAGGTCGCGAACTCGAAGAACTCCGCGATCCGGTCCTGCAGCCAGGCGATCTCGAGAAGGGTTCCGCCGGTGCACGGCTTGATCTGGCGATCCCGGAGGAGGCGGACCTTCTCGGCCAGCGCGGGTTCGACATAGGCCGTGCCCCAACCGAACTTCCAGACGTCGATCCAATCGGAGTACACGCGAAGCACCGACTCGACCCGGTCGAGGCAATAGCCTTTGTCCAGCACATGGGTGAGGCCGCGGGACCTGGGTTTGGCCGGTCGCTCCGGCAGCGTGAGAAAGCTGGGACCTGCACCGACCATCGCTTCCGGTCCTCTCCCTCTGGATCGCCGACGGGACCGACGTCCTCCATCATCAGCAACAAGTTTATACTATCGGAGATGCCGGCCAGGTCCGGAGAGGGGAGAGCGATCCGCGATGTCGACGAGCAGAGCGGCCTCGACCGTCTTCGTCCTCGGCACGCTGACCGTCACCGATCCGGACGGGCACGAGCTGGGTCCGGTCCCCGCAGGACGCGCGGAAGTGCTGCTGCGGCGACTCGTCGCCTCGGACGGCGCACTGGTCGAGATCGACACGCTGGTCGACGCGCTGTGGGATGACGACGCTCCCCTGGCCGCGGACCGCATCATCGCCTCCCTCGTCAGCCGGGTCCGCCGCTCGATCGGCTCCGACGTCATCACCGGTTCCTCCTCGACGGGCTACCGCTTCAACGCGGGGCCGCTGTGGACCAGCGACCTCGCGATGGTCGAGGGGCTCACCAAGTCGGCCCAGGCACGAGCGGCCCTGAGCCCGGCGGTCGCCCTCACCGCTGCCCGCCGCGCGTTCGCCCTGCTCGCGCGCGGCGCTCCCGAACTACCCCCGACGTTCGCGCGGCGAGGCTGGGCCGAGGAACAGCGACGCCACGTCGAGGCTCTCGTGCGACGCCTGAACCGGGCCCGGTGGGACGCCGAGGCCCAGCTGGGCATGTGGGGCGACATCGCCAGCCAGGCCGAGACGGTGCTCACCCATGCTCCGCAGGACGAGCTGGCGAGCCGGATGTTCATGAACGCGTCGTGGCATCTCGGCGACCGTCCCTCCGCGCTCCGCGCGTACGACGAGCTGCGGGTCCAGCTGCGCAAGGACCTGGACGTCGAGCCGAGCCCGGAGACCGACGCCCTGTTCAGCGCCATCGTCAGCGGCGCCGAGCCCGGGCCGATCCCGTCCCGGCCGGGGCCTCCCGCCACCGGCATCTCCTCACTGGTCGGCCGGCAGACCGAGCTCGCCTCCCTGGTCGAGCGCTGGCACGCGGCCGCCGCCGGAGCGGCCGGTTCGGTGCTCGTCACCGGCAACCCGGGCTCCGGGTGCTCGTCCCTCGCCCAGAACCTGGCCGACTACGCCGACCGCAGTGGCGCACGGGCCATCCGCGTCGACTGCTTCGAGGGCGAGCGCTCGTCACCGCTCCAGCCCCTCATCACGGTGCTCAGCCGGCTCCTGCTGTCGAGCGCACCCGACCGCCTCACCCACCTGCTCGGATCCTGGGCCGACACGGCGCTGGAGCTCGTGCCGGACCTGCGTGACGTGATCGGTCCGCTGGAGTACCAGCGAGCAAGTCCGGAGATCGAGCACCAGCGCATTCTCAACACGATGCGTCACGTTCTCGCCAGCGCCTCGGAGGAGCAGCCGCTCCTGCTGTTCTTCGACGACCTGCACCTGGCCGGAACCGCCACGATCGAGGCGTTGCTGTGGCTGTTGCACAACCTCGGCAGCGCGCCCCTCCTGGTCGTTGCCACGGCCCCGTCCGACCGGCTCGACGAGGAGCTGCGTGCCCTCGCGGACAGCGGCCTCCTGGTGGAGCTGGGGCCACTCACGGAGGCCGAGGTCGCCCAGCTCGCGGCCCAGGCGGGGGTCGCAGCCGACGCGGCCTTCGTGTGGGAGCTCACCCTGGGGCAGCTGATGTTCGTCATCGAGGTGCTGGCCGCGCTGTCCCGAGGCGAGAGCAAGTCCGATGTCCCCGGCACTCTGCGGTCGGTCGTTCTCGGGCGCGTACGACGCAGCGGCACCGACGTGGACGAGCTGCTGCAGTCGGCCTCGGTGATCGGCACGGCGTTCGAGCTCGACTCGCTCGAGCGCTTGGTCGGACGTCCCGCGATCGACCTGATGCCGACGCTGCAGAAGGCACTGGCCGCGGGCCTGGTCGCGTCGCGCAACGACCTGTTCGTCTTCTCACCACCGATCCTCGGCCAGGCCCTCTACGACAACCTGCCCGGCCCGATCCGCGTGCTCCGCCACCGCCAGCTGGCCGAGATCCTGTCCGACCGGCCCGAGCTCCGCGCCCTCCACCAGGAGCGCGCCGGGCTCACCGGTGCGGCCGCCCGATCGTGGTACGAAGCAGCCACCCTGGCGCACCACGCATTCGCGAACGCCGACGCCGTCCGGCTGTTCTCCTCCGCTCTGGCAGCGGCACGCCAGGCGGGCGACCGCGAGATCGAGGGCCTCAGCCTGATCGGCCGAGGCACGGCGTACGAGGAGCTCGGCGACTTCGACAAGGCGACCGACGACCACCAGGAGGCCGAGACGCTCGCCGTCGCGAGCGGTGACCGGTCGCTACGTGCGACGGCGGTCGAGCGGCTGGGGTGGACGGCGTACTACCGCCGCGACGTCGACGAAGCCGTCGCCCGCGCGGACGAGGCGTCCCACATGCCCGGTGCGGGGCCGGGCGCCTGGAACCTGCTCGGGCGGACCAAGCACTGGGCGGGTGACTTCGATGCCGCCTACCGCGCCTACGAACGCGCCCTCGAGGAGGTCGGCAGCGAGGACGAGGCCGTGCGCGTCTCGGTGCTGAGCTGCCTCGGTGCCCTGCTCGCCCACGCCGACCGCTACGGCGAGGCGATCGAAGTCCTCGACGACGCGGTCGCGGTCTCGCACCGGATCGGCGCGTTCCACCCCCTGCTCCGGGGCCTCTTCTTCGCCGGTCTCGCGCGGGCCAACGCGGGGGACCTGTCCGGCGCCCTCACCGCCTTGCAGACCAAGGCAGCGATCCTCGAGCGGTACCACGTCTCCTTCTACCGAGCGCGCACCAACACGACGCTGGCCTGGGTGTGGCGCGAGCTCGGCGAACCACTCCGGGCCCACGACCTGTCGGAGCTCGCGCTCGACCAGTCGCGCGAGGTGGAGGCCGGCTGCCTCCAGATCGAGCAGGAGCTGCACGCGCTGTGCTCGCTGGCCGACAGCGAGCGGCTCGACGGCCGCCCCGACCTCGCCGCCGAGCGACTGGAGGCCGCCACGGCGCTCATCGAGCACTGGCTGCCGTTCCGTTGGCGCGCGAACCTGCGTATCCAGGAGATCGGCTCCCGGCTCGGCCTGACCGATCCCGAGGCACTGCTCGAGGCCGCCCGGGCGGCCGGCTCGGTGAAGTACCAGTCCCTGGCGCTCCACCTGTTGGGACGCGGAGAGGAAGCGGCGGCCCTTGCCCGGCAGACCGGGTCGCTCCTGCTGCTCGGCGAGGTGGGCGACCCGGCCGAGGCCCGGGAAGCGCTCAAGCGCCTGGAGGTGACGCTTCCCCGTCAGCTCAGGACGAGCTTCAGGCAGTCGGGGAGGCTGCCCCGGCTGTGGTGACGCTCGCGACGGCGAGACCGATGCCCCACAGCAGCGCGATGCCCGAGGAGCCTCCGATCGCTGACACCTGTGCGACCACCTCCTCGAAGTCCGCCGCCTCCTCCAGTGCCGCACTCGCCACGAGGTCGTGGACAGTCGCGATGCTCTGACCTCTCGCCGCCCAGACGAGGAACGACCGGCTCAGGTCCGTCGTCGCGGCCTCCTCCGCGACCCGACCGAGGCTCTGGCGGTCACCACCGTTCCACGCGTGGACGAGCAGGACTCCCGAGAGGAGATCGTCTCCGGTCGGCGTGAGCCCCCCTCCCCTGCCTTCGAGCAGCGCGCGGCTCCGCGGGAGATCACCTGCGGCAACCGCTTGCCGGACCTGGTCCCACGACGAGCGGAGGTCCGGCGGCACGGTCAGGCGGTCGAGCATCTCGCCGAGGTACGGCCCCGCGAGACGCAGGGCCGAGGGTCCCGGCAGCAGGGGTGCGTAGACAGGCGCCCCGGTCAGTCCGATCCGCCACTCCGTCGAGCAGAGCATGCCGCCGTCCATCCAGACGGTGAGGCCCTCCGGCACACCGGCCGGAGGGCTCTCGAGGATCAGATGGATCGGCCCCGGCGCGACCGAGGGGCCGGCCACGGCGTACAGCCTGCCCTCGGCTCGCACGTAGAAGCCGTGACGGAAGGTTCCGACGACGGTCCCGAGCGCTCCGCCCTCGTGGGCGGCGGCTACACCCGATCCGACGGCGACCGGGACCAGGTGCCGCGTCATCGGCTCAGGCGAGACGCCGGTCGAGGTCGAGCAGCGCGTCGACGAAGCACCCCAGGGGCGCCCAGGCGACTCCGGCTCCCACCTGACCACTGCCGTCCGTCGCGTGGATGATGCCGGTGTTGACCGCCGGCGTGATGCCGAGCTCGACCACCTTGCGCACGTCCACGCCGAGCGGGGTGCCCACGTTGTCCAGGATCGGGAGACGGAACCGGGCGCTCTCGCCCGCGCAGATGCGCTGCATGCTGCGGGTGGCCGCGATCGCGTGGGACATCCGGCCCCCGAGGAAGCCGGCGACCGCGGGTGAGTTGGCCGCCGCCGGGCCGCCGAGCCCGACCAGCTCGAGCACGGCGCTGTCACCGATATCGGGCGCGCTCGTCTCCGGCCCGAAGCCCGGGTAGTACAGCGCATCCTGGACCGGCGGCGACGGCGCGAGGAACCAGTCACCACCACCGGCCAGGCGGACGCCGTACGTCGAGCCGTTGCGCGACATCGTCGTGACGATGCTGGAGTCGGGCACCTCCGACGCCCACTCGACCAACGACTTGGCCGCGGCCATGGCCACGTTGAGGAACATCAGGTGGTTCGCGCTGAGGAACGTCGCCACCTCGGCGGCCGCCGCGTGCGTGCTCCGCACCAGGGAGGGCAGCAGGTCGCGCAGGAACAGATTCGTGGTGGCCTGGACGCGCATGTGCACGTCGTCGCCCATCGGCACGCCCTGGGCGGCCAGTGCGAACACGTCGACCGGGCCGTTGGTCGCCAGGGCTTCGGCGAGGACCGGCCCGAGCTTGTCGCGGACGAACCTGAGCCGGTCGATCGCGGCGTCACTGTCCACACCGAACCACTGCACGGCGCCGGAGCCCTGGTTGATGCTGGAGTACGCCGTGCTGCTGCCCGCCTCGTCGTGCACGACGTACACGGGGGCGGAGGGGCCGATCGACGTCGCCATCGGAACGACCGTGCGGTGCTCGTTCGCCGGCCGGAGGTGCACTTCGCCGGCCTCGACGAGGCCGCCCGCGCCGTCGACGTCGTCGGCCCACCCTTCGGCGACCACGGCCGCACGCACCGACCGCTGCAACGGGTCGGGCATGTCCTCCCACGCGATGGCGGGACCGCAGTGCAGGATGTCGCGCTCGCCCATCCCTTCGATCACAGCGCCCGCGCGGTCGATGCCCACGAGCATCGGGACGCCCTCGTCGAGCCGGCGCAGCACCTCGGCGTTGGCGCGGTCGATCCGGTCCGTCCCGGGTCCGAGGAGGCGGGCCAGGGCCGCGACGATCCTCGGCTCTCCGCCGCCGGGGATCCGCCAGTCCACACCGATGACCGGCTGCCCCTGGCTCCGCAGGGCGCTCTCGAACAGGGGAAGCCCGATGTTCACCACGTCCACGGCCTCCGGCAACTCGACCACAGGGGTCACACTCATCAGGAAGCCTTTCGGGATGGGGCGCGACGGCTCGCGTCTCTCGGCCGATACGCGCATCTACTATAGGATACGCCCCATGGCCGGTCCACCACTCACCGTCACTCGAACCGATCCCCGAGAGGTCGTCGACATCGTCCGCCGCCACGCCGGCGTGTCCGGCAAGGCCGCGATCGCCGCGGTGGCCGGGTTCGTGGACCCCAGCGACCCGGTGCACGGCCCCGGGGACGACGGGGCCGTCGTCGAACTCGACGGTGCGCGCGCAGTCGTCTGCGGTGAGGCGATCGCGCCACAGTTCGTTCGCAGTGATCCGTACGGCGCGGGCATCGCCAGCGTGCTGGCCAACGTCAACGACGTGGCCGCCATGGGCGGAGTGCCCAAGGCGATCGTCAACACCGTCATCGGTCGTGACGCGGATCTGTCCGAGGTGCTGCGCGGCATGCGCGACGCGGCCGACATGTACGAGGTCCCGATCGTGGGAGGCCATCTGACCGGTGCCGACTCGGACGCCGCGCTGTCCGCGTTCGCGCTGGGGCAGGTGCGGACGCCGCTCTCGATGGCCAACGTGCGCCCGGGTCAGGCGGTGCTCTTCGCCGCATGCCTCGACGGGACCATGCGGACCGACTTCCCGTTCTTCACCTCCATCGCCCAGCAGCGCCCGACCCTCGCGCGCGACGTCAGGCTGCTCGCTCGTCTCGCCGACCTGGGCGCGGCCGTGGCCGCCAAGGACGTCTCCATGGCAGGCGCCCTGGGCTCGCTGGCCATGCTGCTCGAGTTCACCCGGCACGGGGTGGACGTCGACCTGGACCGGCTGCCGGTCCCCGCCGACACCGACCCGCTGCGGTGGTTGATCGCCTTCCCGACCTACGGCTTCTGGCTGGCCGCACCCCAGGACCGGGCAGCCGACTGCAGGAGAGTCTTCGAGCAGCACGGGCTCGCCTGCGCACAGGTCGGCGCCGTCAACGAGTCCACCCGCATGACCGTGCGATCCGGAGGCCGCCAGGCCCACTTGCTGGACCTCGCCACCGAGTCGATCACCGGCCTGTGGGCGTCGTAGCCGGGTCGGACCGGCGCGAACGTCCCGGTCAGCCGGCCCGAGGGCCAGCTCCCTCGAGGTCCCCTTCGAGGAGCACCGTCGCGGGCCGGCCCGGCCAGTGCAGGTCGGGGGCCTGGGCGAGGTCGAAGAGCATGGGCTGGTGGTCGAAGCCGCAGTACGGCGCCGGGTCGCCGTCGCGGACCCAGCCGAGCCGCTCGAAGAACCGCACGTTCGCCAGCTGGATCTGCGCGCGCATGCGGTGGCCGCCTCGTGCCGCGGCGGTCGCGACCGCGAAACGGACCAGCTCGGCGCCGACCATCGTCGACCGGTGCGACGCGAGTACGGCCAGTCGATCGCCCTGCCACCATCCGTCGCGCAGGGGATACAGCCGCACCGTTCCGGCGACCTGGAGCCCGTGCGCCGCCAGGACGTGGATCGTGCTCCGCTCGACGTCGCGGGCGTCGATGTCGGTGACCTCGAGGGCGCGCTGCTCGACGACGAACACGCGATGGCGGATCGCGTAGTGATGGGCGAGGTCGGACCCGCTCGCGCGCCAGATCCTGATCCCGGCCGCCCGGTTCATGAGGCGCTCGAGACCGGGAGCGCACCCAGGGCCGGCATGCCCAGCTGGACGGTCCGCTCGAGCGAGCCGAGCGCCGAACACGCCTGACAGCGCGCGCAGCCGGCGCTCACCTTGTCCGCCGTCAGCCCGCGCGCCACGAGCTCCGGCGCGACGACCCTCGCGATGCTCTCGGTGTACTCCCGGCTGGGCGGCACCGCGTCGGCCATCAGGCTGCCGGGGACGGGACGGAGCGGGACGATGAACGGATAGACGCCGATGTCGATGGCCCGGCGGATTCCCGCGAGCGTGACATCGCGGTCCTCCCCCATCCCGAGGATCACGTAGGTCGACACCTGGCCTTCACCGAAGCGCTCGACGGCGTACTTCCACGTCTCGAAGTACCGCTCGATGCCCGTCCGGGCCTTCGGCGGCGCAACCCGGGCGAGCACCTGCGGGTCGAACGACTCGACGTGGATGCCGAGCGAGTCGATGCCGAGGTCGTGCACCTTGTCGATGACGGCCAGGTCGGTCGGGGGCTCGAACTGCACCTCCACGGGAAGACCCGAGGCCTCCTTCATCGCCTTGCCGCACTTGCTGACGTAGTACGCCCCACGGTCCTTGCCCCACGTCGATCCGGTGGTCAGCGTGATGTCCACGGCGCCGTCGAGGTCGCGGGCAGCGACGGCGACCTCCGCGAGCTGCTCGGGGCGCTTCACCTTCACGGTGCTGCCCGAGGACAGGGAGACGCCGATGCCGCAGAAGGTGCACTGGTCCGAGTTTCCCCAGTAGGCACAGGTCTGAAGGACCGTGCTGGCCAGCGAGTCCAGGTGCATGAGCGCGAGCTTCCAGTAGGGAGTGCCGTCCGCGGTCTCCAGGTCATAGAAGTGCGGCCGGCCGGCCGGCGTCGCCGACGCCATGCGCACGCCGTCGCGGTAGATCCCGTGCCCGGAGTCCTCCGCCTCGAGGGAGTACGGCGAGCTGGCGACGTACGCCGCGTCGACGGGAACCGTGACCGGAGTGCCCTCCACCCAGATCATGCCCGCATCCGAGGGCCCAGCACCTCCCGGACGTCGCTCGATAGGACCCTTGACCGCGAGGCCCTTCTCCTGGAGCTCGAGGATCAGGTCGCTGAGCCGACTGCCGTCGTCGACGTTCGTGATGGGAACCCGGGTATCTGCCGTCTGCGTCAAGGGGAGTCCTTCCGAGCGTGCCGTGTGTCGATGCTATCTCTGGTAGTGTTGGTCCGTCTACTATCCGACATGCTGCGGGAAGCCAGCTCCTCGACCATGCCGCGCAGAGCGATCTCCCCGCTCCGGAAGGACGCGCAGTCGACGTACGCGATGTCCGCGAGACCTGGGTCGCCGTCGACGAGGTCGCCCGACTCGGGGTCGAGCCGCACCACCGTCAAGGTGTGCACGGCGGCGCCCGTGGCCGGATCCGGGACGACGCCCGCAACGATCGCGAGACCGGACTCGAGGTGCAGGCGAGTGGAGCCGTAGGGGTCCGCGAACCCGGCCAGCAGATCCCCGCTCTCGTGCAGCAGCACCCAGTCAGCGCCTTCGGCCCGGGCTGCGGAGACGAGATCCAGCCGCGCCCGGCGGGCCTCCTCCGCCTGGAGGGCAGCATGGCGCATGGCGAATCCCGCGCCGGCGACCTGGTGCGCCGGCAACGAAGCCAGCTCGACCCCGGTGCAGCGCACGGCGGTCTCGAGGACCTGCCGAGCTTCCGACCAACGTTCGACGAGCTCAGCCGTGGTGTGCGCGTCCTGCAGGGCGTCGACCACGCCTCTCACCAGCTTGATCGCACGCTCGTAGCGGTCGACATCGCCGCCACCGAGCGAGTAGAGGGACTGCTCCGCCGCCCGCCAGGCGGTGCGGAGGGCGCTCGCGGTCAGCTCGTCGGTCATGGCACATCCCGGGGAGTCGGTCTCCTGACGTGTCTACTATACGATACGCGCGTCTGCTATCTTATCGGCCTCAATCCAGGCCGAGACTTCCGACGACCCGCCGACAGTGGAGCAGTAGATGAGCAACATCGCGGTCATCGCCGTGGGAGGCAACGCACTCACCCGCGAGGACCAGCGAGGCACCCTCGAGGAGCAGTACGAGAACGCGCGGACCATGGCCAAGTCGGTCCGGTCGCTCCTGCGCAAGGGCTGGAAGATCATCATCGTCCACGGGAACGGCCCCCAGGTCGGCAACCTCGCGATCCAGCACGAGGAGAGTGCCCGGTTGGTGCCGGCCCAGCCCCTCTTCTCCCTCGGTGCCATGACGCAAGGCGCACTGGGCAGCCTCATCTGCCTGGCCCTGCACGACGTGTGCGGCACCGAGATCTCCGGGGCGGTGTCGGTGATCACCCACGTCGTCGTCGACCGGGACGACCCCGCCTTCGCGACCCCGACGAAGCCGATCGGTCCGTTCTTCACCGAGGCCGAGGCCGAGCTCTTCGCCGAGACGCGCGGCTGGACGATGGTCTCCGACGCAGGCCGCGGCTTCCGCCGGGTCGTCCCCTCCCCCATGCCACAAGCGACCCTGGAGGCCGACGCGATCGCGGCCCTCACGGCCGCCGGCCACATCGTCGTGGCGGCCGGCGGCGGCGGCATCCCGGTCGTCGAGGACCACGGCGTGCTCTGCGGGGTGGACGCCGTGATCGACAAGGACTTCGCGGCGGAGCGCATCGCATCAGCAGCCCACGCGAACGCACTGGTCATGGTCACCGGCGTCCCCTCGGTCAAGCTCGACTTCGGCAAGCCACACGAGCGGTCCGTGGAGGACATGACCGTGGCGGAGGCGCGGCAGCACCTCGCGGACGGCCAGTTCCCGCCCGGGAGCATGGGCCCGAAGATGAGCGCCGCCATCAAGTTCGTGGAGGGCCGGACCTCGCCGGAGGAGCCGCCCCGCTTCGCGGCCATCACCACGCCGGAGCTCGTCTACGCGACCCTCGACGAGCCCCATGGCGTCGTCGAGGGTCAGCGCGGCACGCGCATCCTCGCTGCCGCCCTCCCCACCCTCATCGACACCAAGGAGCTGGTCGGATGAGCACCCGCGTCACGGTGCGGAAGAACTCGTACAAGGACAGCGTCCGCCTCCTCGAGGCCACCCGAGCAATCCTCGGCGCCTCGGGTGTCTCCTGGGGGTGGGCCCTCATGGCGACGCCGGCCAACCTCGAAACCCTCGCCGAGCAGGGCATCACCGACGAGGTCGGCACGCCCGGAGCGAACGACCTCGTGCTCGCCGTGCAGGCCACGGACGACGAGTCCGCGACCGCCGCCCTCGAGACCGCCGAAGCGACCCTGTTCGCTGCGAACGCGGGCGCCGAGGAGGGCACCGTCGAGACCGCTACCGACCTGGCTGCCGCCCTGGCCGAACACCCCGGCGCCAACGTCGCGATCATCTCCGTCGCCGGGCCGTACGCCGCCCTCGAGGCCCACAAGGCGCTCAGCGCCGGCCTGGACGTGCTGCTCTTCAGCGACAACGTCCCCCTCGAGGACGAGGTCGCGCTCAAGGAGCGCGCCCGCGACCTCGGACGACTGGTGATGGGACCCGGAGCGGGTACCGCGATGCTGGCCGGCGCCGGCCTCGGGTTCGCCAACCGCGTGACCGCCGGTCCGGTGGGCATCGTCGCCGCCGCCGGAACCGGAGCCCAGGAGGTCATGAGCCTGCTGGACCGCTGGGGCACCGGAGTCTCCCACGTCATCGGCGTGGGCGGGCGCGACCTCTCGCCCGAGGTCGGTGGACTCATGGCCGAGTCCGCCCTGCGCGCACTCGACGCCGACGAACGAACTCAGGCCATCCTCCTGGTGTCCAAGCCGCCGGCCCGCGACGTGGCGGAGCGGCTGCTCGCCATCCCCTCGAAGCCGACCGTCGCTGCCCTCATGGGCCTGCGCGACGTGCTGTCGACCTCCGACAACGTGATCGTGGTGAACACGCTCGAGCGGGGAGCGGCTGAGACGCTGGCCATCGTCGGCGGCACCGAGCCGGACCTGGTCGGAAGCCTCGCCGAAGACGTCGCCGGCATCGTCACCGGCCTGGAGCCGTCGCGGACGAAGGTGGTGGGCCTCTACAGCGGCGGCACTCTCTGCTACGAGGCGCTCACGATCGCGACCGACCACATCGGCCCGATCCACTCCAACGTGCCGCTCGACAAGTCGCTGACCGTCGCGGCGGCCACGCCGCAGTCCCACCTCTTCCTGGACCTGGGCGAGGAGGAGTACACCAAGGGCCGACCGCACCCGATGATCGACCCCCAGGCGCGGATCGAGCTCCTGGAGAAGCAGGTCGACGACCAGCGCGTCGCGGCCGTCCTCCTCGATGTCGTCATCGGTGACGGGGCGCATGAAGACCCGGCCGGCATGCTCGCTCCTGCCATCGAGAAGGTGGTCGGCTCCGGCGCCGTGGTCGTGGCATATGTGCTCGGCACCGCGCTCGATCCGCAGGACCTCCACCAGCAGCAGGAGACCCTGCGCCGGGCCGGCTGCATCGTCACCGAGACCGCTGCCCGCGCCGCGCTCGCGGCCTCGGCGATCGCCCTGCGCGATCCCGCTCTCGTTGCGACAGAGCTCTAGGAGACGGGGTGGGAGACGCGCTGCGCGTTGCGCTCACGACGTACTCGGTCAAGCCACGCGGTGGCGTCGTGCACACGCTCGAGCTGGCCGAGGCACTCCAGGCGGCGGGGGTCGAGGTGACCGTCGTGGCACTGTCCGAGCAGGGTCGTGGCTTCTTCCGGACGGTCGACGTCCCCGTGCATCTCGTCGACGCACCCGCCGGCGCTGCCACGCTGGAGGAGCGGGTCTTCGCGTCGATCGCGGCCCTGACATCGGGTCTGACCGAGATCGGTCACCGGTTCGACGTCGTCCACAGCCAGGACTGCATCTCCGCTCGGGCCGCGGCACGCGTGCGTGATGCGGGCGCCCCGTTCCGGCTGGTCCGCACCGTGCACCACGTCGACGACTTCACCACCCAAGCCCTGGTCGACTGCCAGCGCAACGCCATCCTCGAGCCGGACGACGTGCTCGTGGTGAGCAGGCTGTGGCAGGAGCAGCTGCGGGTCGACTACGGCGTCAGCGCACAGATCGTCACCAACGGTGTTCGCAGCGATCGGTTCGGCGCGGGCATCACGCCCGGACGTCGACAGGAGCTGCGGGACCGGATCGGCGCGGCCGACCGTTTCGTCTACCTCACCGTCGGTGGCATCGAGCCCCGCAAGGGCACGGCCCACCTGGTGGACGCCCTGGCCAAGCTCAAGGCGACCCGTCCGGACCCGCCCACGCTCGCGATCATCGGCGGCCACTCGTTCCAGGACTACCGTGCCTACCGGGAACGAGTGCTCGCCTCGCTGGACGACCACGGCCTGGTGCTCGGCGAGGACGTCGTACTCCTGGGAACCGTGGCCGACGCCGAGCTGCCTGAGTGGTTCGGAGCCGCGGATGGCTTCGCGTTCCCCTCGATGAAGGAGGGCTGGGGCCTCGTCGTCCTCGAAGCCATGGCCGCCGGTCTCCCTGTCGTCACGTCCGACATCCCGGTCTTCCACGAGTTCCTGACCCGCGAGCGCGACGCGCTCATGACGCGGGCCGGCGATGCGGACTCGCTCGCGGAGGGGCTGGCGCGCCTCGTCGACGACCCGGCCACCCGCGAGCGGCTCGGCGTTCGCGGACCGCAGGTGGCGGCGGAGTACACGTGGGCCGCCACGGCCGCCCAGCACCTGGAGATCTACGGACGGGCGCTGCATGCCGGCGCACCGCCGCAGCCCGGACTCACACCCGCAACCGAAGGAGATCACGACGATGTCGAACACCGTAACCACCACGACTGACCGGGTCCCGGCCTGGGCCTACGTCATGGCACTGCTCGCCCTCGGCCTGCTGTACCTCCTGCTCCAGGACAACGGCGCCGTGCTGTCGAACGTCGCGCCGTACGTCCACGAGTTCACCCACGACGGCCGGCACGTGCTCGCCGTGCCCTGCCACTAGGAGCCCGCGATGAGCCTGTGGCGCACCAGCCTCCGCGCCTCACTCCTCGGCGGGCTCGCAGCCGGTGGGGTGGCTGCGGCCTTCACGCTCCTCGTCCTGGAGCCGACCATCAAGCTGGCGCTGGCCATCGAGGACGCTCGCAGTGCCGCCGCGCACGGGCATGGCGACATGGTCCACGAGACGGTGCTGGTCACCCGCGGCTGGCAGCAGGTGGGTGGTGCGCTGGCCGTGCTCGTCTCGGCCCTGCTGCTCTCGCTGATCTACTCCGTGGTGCTGACCCGCTTCCGGCGTGCCTGGAACGTCGGTGAGCTGCAGGGGGCACTCCTGGTCGCGCTCGGGTGCTTCGCGGTCTTCGCTCTCGCACCCGGCGTGAAGTACCCCGCGAACCCGCCCGCGGTCGGCGACCCGGCCACGGTCACCGAGCGTACGACGCTGTACGTCGGCTCGGTCGTTCTCGCGGCCCTCGTCGCAGTGGCTGTCCTGGTGGTCGCCGGCACCGCGCGTCGCCACCGGTGGTCGGCGACTCGCACCTGCTGGACCGTGGCAGCCGTGATGACCGCCGGCGGCGTCCTGCTCTTCGCCGGCCTGCCCCCGAGCCCGGACGCGATCCCGGCCGACGTGGGCGCGGGGCTGGTCTGGCGCTTCCGTGTCCAGTCGTTGGGCATGCTCGCCCTGCTCTGGGCAACCATCGGTCTGGTCAGCGGCACCCTCCTGGCCCGCCAGTCACGCGCGGACCGCGCCACGGCTCATGCCCGGCGGGCCCTCACCAGCTGGTGAGGGCCCGACACCGGATCGGTTCGTCCCGAGGACGCGCCTCAGCGCGCCCGGGAACGGCGCTCCAGCAGGCGCCAGAGCATGGGGGTGAAGATCAGCTGCATCGCCAGGTCCATCTTGCCGCCGGGGCAGACGATGGTGTTCGGGCGTGACATGAACGAGTCGTGCAGCATGGAGAGCAGGTACGGGAAGTCGATGCCCTGGGGCCGGGCGAAGCGGATCACGAGCATCGACTCGTCGGGGCTCGGGATGGTGCGTGCGATGAACGGGTTCGACGTGTCGACCACTGGAACCCGCTGGAAGTTGACGTGGGTCCGGGAGAACTGCGGGCAGATGTAGTTCACGTAGTCGTGCATGCGCCGCAGGATCGTCTCGGTCACGGCCTCGGTCGAGTACCCGCGCTGTGCCTTGTCCCGGTGCAGCTTCTGCGTCCACTCGAGGTTGATGACCGGCACGACGCCGATCACCAGGTCCGCGTGCTGCGCGACGTCGACCTTCTCGGTCACCACCGCGCCGTGCAGGCCCTCGTAGAAGAGAAGGTCGGTGCCCGCGTCGATGTCCTGCCAGGGCGTGAACGTCCCCGGCTCCTGGGCGTACGGCGCCGCCTCCGCCTCGTCGTGGAGGTACCTGCGGACCCGGCCGCCACCCGTCTCGCCGTACTCCCGGAACAAGGCCTCGAGCTCCTCGAACAGGTTCGCGTCGGGCCCGAAGTGGCTGAAGGTGTGGTCCCCCTCGGCGAACGCCCGGGCCATCTCGTCCGTCATGCCCACGCGGTCGTAGCGGTGGAAGCTGTCACCCTCCACGAACGCGGCGTTGACCCCCTCGCGACGGAAGATCTGTTCGAACGTACGCATCACCGAGGTCGTTCCCGCACCGGACGAGCCGGTGATCGCGACGACGGGGTGCTCGGCAGACACGACGCCCCCCGTCAGGCCGTGACGCGGTAGAGGCCACGGAAGCCGTAGAGCGGGCTGCCCTGGTCGTCGGACCCGTCGGCGCGCTCGTGGTAGCGCTCGATGCGCTCGACCTCGTCACGGCAGCCGAAGATCAGACCGATCCGCTGGTGCACGTCGGTGGGCTGGACCTCGAGCACCCGCTGTCGCCCGGTGGTCGCGCGCCCACCCGCCTGCTCGATGAGGAATGCGATCGGGTTCGCCTCGTAGAGCAGCCGCAGTCGGCCCTCCCTGGCGGGGTCCTTCGAGTCACGGGGGTACAGGAAGACCCCGCCCCGGATCAGGATGCGGTGCGCCTCGGCCACCAGGGACGCGACCCACCGCATGTTGAAGTCCTTCTCGCGTGGACCCGAGGTCCCGGCCAGGCACTCATCGATGTACCTCTGCACGGCCGGCTCCCAGAACCGGTGGTTGGAGCTGTTCACCGCGAACTCCGCCGTCGAGGCCGGCAGCGTGATGTTGTGGTGGGTCAGGAAGAACTCGCCGAGGTTCGGGTCGAGGGTGAAGCCGTGCACGCCGGTGCCGACGGTGATCACCAGGATCGTGGACGGGCCGTAGACGGCGTAGCCGCTGGCCACCTGTGCGGTGCCGGGCTGCAGGAAGTCCTGCGGCTCGGCGCCCACACCACCAGCGGCGGCGCGCAGGATCGAGAAGATGCTGCCGACCGACACGTTCACGTCGATGTTGGACGAGCCGTCGAGCGGGTCGAAGACCAGCAGGTACTTCCCCCGGGGGTACTCCACGGGGATGGCGTACGGCGCCTCGAGCTCCTCGGACGCCATGCCTGCGAGCTGTCCGCCCCACTCGTTGGCGCGCAGGAAGATGTCGTTGGCGAGCACGTCGAGCTTCTGCTGCCGCTCGCCCTGCACGTTGGTGGCCCCGGCCGAACCGAGCACTCCGGTCAGTGCCCCTGACGCGATGCGCCTCGAGATCGCCTTGCAGGCAAGGGCGACGTCGAGGATCAGCGAGTTGAGGTCGCCGCTCGAGCCGGGGTGGCGCCGGCGTTCCTCGATGAGGAACTGGGCCAGCGTAGAGCGTTCGGTCAGCACGTGCACTCCTCGCAGCTGGTGGTGGCTGCGACGAGCACACCAGCGCGCGTGGCGGCGTACATCAACCGCGGGGGTGAGCTCGGGGGTGGTCGCCGCTCACTTCACCCCGCGTCTCAGGCTCGGGGGTGAGGCTCCTCGCGGGGGCGGCTCCTAGCGTCGAGACGAGGCCGCCTATCCGTGAGGGAGTCCCGTCATGACGATCGAGGAGACCATCGCGACCATCCTGTCGCCGGCGAAGGGGATGCTCGTCATCGACGAGCATGCCGAGGCACTCGTCGGGGGTCGTGGCGACAGGGAGCCGGCGCACCGATTCACCGAGCTCGTCCTGAGCACGCCCGAGCTTGCCGGCCATGTGTCCTCCGTCCTGCTGACCCGCCACACGTTCGACGCGGTCGCCGGTCGCCTCCCCGCTGACCGGTTGGTCGGCGTCCGGCTCGACACCCGGTCCGACCCTGCGACGGGGTTCAGCGACCTGGTCCGCACCAGCGCCTCCTTCGTCGAATGGCGAGCGCACGTCCCACCGCACGAGGTGTCCAGGGGCGCCGTGCACATCCAGGCGGGGATACTGGCGCGCGGCGCCGCAGCCGCTCAGTCCGAGGGAATCGTCCCCGTGCTGACGGTGGCGATGCCGGATCTCACCCAGGCCACCATCCGGCTGTCACAGGCGGTGACCAGCAACGCGCTGGTGGCGCTGCGCGAGGAGCTCGACCAAGCCGGGGCCGACGCGTCTCGGCTGCTGCTGCGCGTGAACATGGTCGTCGCCGGCGAGGCCGATCCGGAACCCCACGACCCGCAGCAGGTCGCTGCGCTGACTCTCCTGGTGCTGGAGCGATGCCTCCCCGGGACCGCCGGCGTGCTGCTGCTCTCGGGCGGTCAGCCGCTGGACCGGGCGTGCGCGAACCTGCGGGCCATCTCGGCGCTCGCCGCGCGACGAGCCAGGCCCTGGCCGGTGACCTTCAGCTTCTGCCGACCGCTGGTCCGCGACGCCGCCCAGGCATTCTCCAACGGCGACACCGCCGAGGCCGCCCGGCTCGTGGTGGAGAGCGCCCGACGTGCGAGCGAGTCCCTGGAGCCGGCGCGCGTCTCGGACGACACCGTCGCGTGAGCGAAGCGCGGCCAGGGTCGGCCCGGCCGCGCTCGGCGTGACCAGGCCTCGCTCAGGGGATGGTCCGGCCCAGGGCCAGGATCGCCACCGGAGCGAAGAACGTGTAGGCCGCGGTGACGAGAAGCACCACCCCGAGGCCGCTCGCCTTGAACTTCCCGTACGTCGTGGCGGCGATCGCGAAGAACGCGACGAGCCAGACGACCAGGATCGAGCGGAACATCCAGCCCCCCTCGAAGAACTTCCACCAGAACAACGGCACGATGGCGACTGCGACGGCGAGGTTGCCGATCGGTCGCAGGTCCAGGCCCTTCACCTCGGTGACACCGAGGGCGATGAAGAACATCCCGTAGAAGACGACGAGCCCGGCGAGCACCACGGCCGCGTCCCCCAGAGGCGCAGGGCGCGCCGCCAGGATGTACGTCGCCGAGAGCAGGTCGACGATGCCTGCCGCGAGGGAGACCCAGCCCACGCTGACCAGGGGATCGGGGCCGTCGGCAGCGGCTCGCTTGGCGCCGATGCCGAGGAAGTACAACGCGTTCAGCCAGACAGCCAAGCCGCTGGCGATGAAGACCACAGTGATCGGTGGCACAGGGCAACTCCCGTCTATGTGTTTACGATACGACACGCATGCGTCGTAACGTAGAGGCGCGGTGGGGCCGCGTCAACAGACGGCCGTGCCGAGATCCGACTTCCTGCTGTGCCCGTCCAGGCACGTCTTGTTGCACCGCCGTCGCAGCCCCGCGCAACCGGCCGATCGTGGGTGGGGTGAGGCCTGGGGTGAGGTGGATCTCAGCCTTGTCCCGCTCGGACCCCCCGTACAGACTCGCTGCTTCCAACGATGCCGAGGACCACCGGAGGCCAGGGCCATGACGCGTACGGCGGGCTCCGCATGAGCGATCTCCCCTGGCTGAGCGTGCTGATGCTCACGCCGGTCGTCGGCGGGGTCGCACTGATGCTGCTGCCGAAGAACGGAGCGGCGGCGCTCCCCAAGCAGGTCGCCTTCGGGGTCAGCCTGCTGACCCTGGCGCTCGGCACCGCGATCGCGGCCCAGTACGACCCCAAGGGGGGCATGCAGTTCACCGAGAACGCCGAGTGGATCGAGGCACTCGGGGCTCACTACGCGCTCGGCGTGGACGGCATCGGCCTCACCCTGGTGCTGCTGAGCGTGATCCTCACCCCGGTGGTGATCCTGGCGTCCTGGGACGACGGCGACAACGGGCGCTGGTGGCCACGCGGGCTCTTCGCCTGGATGCTGGCGCTGGAGGGCCTCTCGATCGGCGTGTTCGCGGCCACCGACGTCCTGCTCTTCTACGTCTTCTTCGAGGCGAGCCTGATCCCGGTCTACTTCCTGATCGGCGGGTACGGCGGCGCCGACCGAGCCCGGGCCGCGGTGAAGTTCCTGCTCTACTCGCTGGCTGGTGGCCTGGTGATGCTGGCCTCGGTGATCGGCCTGTACGTCGAGTCCGCACGGCAACGAGCGGGGGCGTCCGGCGGCGCGACGTACCTGGTCTCGGAGCTCGCCGGCATCGACGTCGGCACCGACGTCGGACGCTGGCTCTTCCTCGGCTTCTTCGTGGCGTTCGCGATCAAGGCGCCGATGTTCCCGGTGCACACCTGGTTGCCGGACGCCACCGCGAACGCGACCCCGGGCACCTCGGTGCTGCTGGTCGGCGTGCTCGACAAGATCGGGACCTTCGGGATGGTCCGGTTCTGCCTGGAGCTGTTCCCGGAGGCGTCGAGATGGGCCACGCCGGCGGTCGTCGTGCTCGCGGTGGTCAGCATCGTCTACGGCGCTCTGCTGGCGATCGGCTCGGACAACATCCCGCGCTTGATCGCCTACACGAGCGTGTCGCACTTCGGCTTCATCGTGTTGGGCATCTTCGTGATGAACAGCCAGGGCCTGGCGGGTGCGAACCTCTACATGTTCAACCACGGCCTCTCCACAGCGGCGCTGTTCCTCGTCACCGGGTTCCTGATCTCCCGGCACGGCTCTGCGCTGATCAGCGACTTCGGCGGCGTCGAGAAGGTGGCGCCGGTGCTCGCGGGGTTCTTCCTCGTCGCCGGCCTGTCCTCGCTCGCGCTGCCCGGCCTGTCGCCGTTCGTCTCCGAGGTCCTGGTGCTCGTCGGGGCCTTCGCGCACAGCTGGGTCGCGGCCGCCTTCGCGGTCACCGGCATCGTGCTCGCCGCGACCTACATCCTGCTGATGTACCAGCGCACGATGACCGGTCCCGTCCGCGAGGAGGTCGCCGGGCTACCCGACCTGCGGCCGCGCGAGGTGGTCGCGTTGGCGCCGGTGCTGTCGCTGGTCGTCGTGCTCGGCTTCTTCCCCCAACCGCTCCTGGCCGTGATCAACCCCGCTGTCGCCCACACCCTGTCGCGGGTGGGCGAGCAGGATCCGGCGCCCACCGTCCGCGCGCCGGCGCCGGACGGAGCCCCCGAGTGACGCGTCGCCTCGCCTAGACCGCCGCGCCCTCGTCGTCCGCGAACAGGCTGCTGCCCCGGACGTCCTCTGCGGTGAGGGTCACCAGGTCCTCCTTGCGCAGCGGCCGGTTCAGGCCCACCAGCCGGCGGGCCTGGCGCAGGCGGCACCGCTCGACCGCGTTGCGCACGCTGCGCGCGTTGGAGAAGTTCGGCCGCTCCATCCGACGGGTGAGGTATTCCGAGAAGACCCCGCGCGCCTCCTCGTCGAAGCGGAAGTTCTCCGCCGCGACCATGAGGTCGGCGATCTGGACCAGCTCGGCGTGGTCGTAGTCCTTGAACTCGATGTGGTGGGGCACCCGAGAGCTCAGGCCCGGGTTGGCCGAGAAGAACCTGGCCATCCGGTCCGGGTAGCCGGCGAAGACGACCACGAGGTCGCCGCGCTCGTCCTCCATCTCGGTGAGCAGGATCTCGATGACCTCCTGTCCGTAGTCGCGCTCGTTCTCGGGCCGGAAGAGGTAGTAGGCCTCGTCGATGAAGAGCACCCCACCCGCGGCCCGGGCGAGCGCCTCCTTGGTCTTGGGCGCGGTGTGGCCGATGAACTGGCCGACCAGGTCGTCGCGCGTGACGACGTGCACCCGCGGCGCCCGGATGTAGCCGAGGGCGTGCAGGATGCTCGCCATCCGCATGGCCACCGTGGTCTTGCCCGTGCCGGGCCCCCCGGTGAAGCTCATGTGCAGCGTCGGCCTCGACGAGGTGAGCCCGAACCGCTCCCGGGCGCGGTCGACCTGCAGCAACGAGGCGATCTCCCGAACTCGCCGCTTGACCGACGCCAGACCGACCAGCTCGGCGTCGAGAGCGGCCAGGGTCTGCTCGACCCTCGCTGCCGCCTCGTCCACCGAGAGGTCGAGCTCCGCGTCGTCCGCGAGGGTCACCGGCTCGGCCGGCAGCTCCTCGGTGCGGGCCACCGTCGCCGGGTCGGTCGACGGTCGGGGGAACCCGAATCCCTGGGACGTGTTCATCCGTCACGCGCCCGCGTACCGAGCTCCGGCCGGCTTGTCGGTGGCGTAGGACCTCAGCGCGTAGCGCTGCGTCCGGTCAGGCCCCTCGACCCGCTCGAGCAGGAAGCCGGGCTCCTCCGCGGGACGCTGGACCAGGAACGACAGGGCGGTCGTCTGCTTGCCCAGGCGCGCGTCGTACGCCAGCACGCGGACGTAGCGACCGGGGAAGGCCCTGCGGCACTCGGTGATCTGGGCGAGGACGCCGTCGGGCTCGGCCAGGTCGAACATCGGCAGGCCCCACATCTCCCAGTAGACGTTGCGCGGGTGCGGGTCGTCGGTGTGCTCGACCGAGACCGGCCAGCCCTGGTCGAGGGCGTACTTGACCTGGGCCGCGATCTCGTCGTCCGTGAGGTCGGGCAGGTAGGAGAAGGTGCCGTAGCGCAGCTTCATCACGCGCTCCTTTCGGTGAGCGGCCCTCAGGCCGACGGTGACGCGGTCGGGACGAAGTCCGGTGCGTCGGTGCTCGTGTAGTCGAAGGTGATGTCACCCCAGGTCGACAGCGCGGCCTCCAGGGACTGACAGGTCCGCGCCGCGGCGCGGAGCACGTCGGGGCCCTCGCGCAGCAGGTCCCTGCCCTCGTTGCGCGCCTTGACGACGGCCTCCACCGCGACGCGGTTGGCCTCGGCCCCCGCGGCGATGCCGTACGGGTGGCCGATGGTGCCGCCGCCGAACTGCAGGATCACGTCGTCCTGGAACAGGTCGAGCAGCTGGTGCATCTGCCCGGCGTGGATGCCACCGGACGCCACCGGCATGACACCTGGCATCGACGCCCAGTCCTGGTCGAAGAAGATGCCGTTCTCCGGATTCGCCCCGAGCTCGTTCTCACGCAGGGTGTCGTAGAACCCGCGGGTGGTGGCCGGGTCGCCCTCGAGCTTCCCGACGACGGTGCCGGCGTGGACGTGGTCGACGCCCATCAGGCGGACCCACTTCGCGATCACCCGGAAGCTGACGCCGTGCGTCTTCTGACGCGTGTACGTCGAGTGCCCGGCGCGGTGCAGGTGCAGCAGCACGCCGTTCTGCCGGCACCAGTGCGCCATCGACTGGATCGCGGTGTAGCCGATCGTCAGGTCGATCATGAGCACGACGCTGCCGAGCTCCTTGGCGAACTCCGCGCGACGGTACATCTCCTCCATGGTCCCGGCGGTCACGTTCAAGTAGTGGCCCTTGATCTCGCCGGTCTCGGCGATCGCCTTGTTGACGCCCTCCATGGCGAAGAGGAAGCGGTCCCGCCAGCGCATGAACGGCTGGGAGTTGATGTTCTCGTCGTCCTTGGTGAAGTCGAGACCGCCCTTGCAGGCCTCGTAGACGACGCGGCCGTAGTTGCGCGCGGACAGGCCGAGCTTCGGCTTGACGGTCGCGCCGAGCAGCGGACGCCCGTACTTGTTGAGCATCTCGCGCTCCATGACGATGCCGTGCGCGGGGCCCTGGAAGGTCTTGGTGTAGGCGACCGGGATCCGCATGTCCTCGAGCCGGAGGGCCTTGAGCGGCTTGAACCCGAAGACGTTGCCGATGATCGACGAGGTGAGGTTGGCGATCGAGCCTTCCTCGAAGAGGTCGATGTCGTAGGCGACGTAGGCGAAGTACTCACCCGGTCGCCCCGGCACCGGGTCGACGCGGTAGGCCTTGGCCTGGTAGTGGGTGTTGGCGGTCAGCCGGTCGGTCCACACCACGGTCCAGGTCGCGGTGGAGGACTCCCCCGCAACGGCCGCCGCGGCCTCGATCGGGTCGACACCGTCCTGGGGTGCCACCCGGAAGACCGCGAGCACGTCAGTGTCCTTCGGTTCGTAGTCAGGGTTCCAGTAGCCCATCCCGGCGTAGCTCTGCACGCCCGGATCCCAGCGCTCCTTGGTCTCGACGGTGCCTTCGATGGTGGTCATCGCCCTTCCTTTCGTCCGCCCCACGGGGCAGCCCCAGCCTGGAGGAGGAACTGATCAACCACAATTGAGTCTCTTCCGCAGTTCGATAAGGCATCATTTAACTGTGCGAGCATCGCCCGACCTGCCGGCAGCCGCGACCTGGGCCCGGCTCCAGACGTTCATGGCGGTCTACGAGACCGGCAGCGTCAGGGCCGCCGCCGAGTCCCTCCACGTGACACCTCCCGCGGTCTCGGCCGCGGTCTCGGCCCTCGAGTCGGCACTCGGGGCGACGCTCTTCGGCAGGGCGGGGCGGGGCATCGTGCCCACGGACTCCGGCGAGGTCTTCGCGGGCTATGTCCGCAAGCTGCTGGGACTGCTGTCCGAGGCGGCCGGCGCGGTGCACGACGCCGACCGGGGCCGGGTCCGGATCGGTGCCGTCGCCACGGCCAGCGAGTACCTCCTGCCTCGACTGATGGCCTCCTTCGTCGCCGAGCACCCGCATGTCGAGCTGTCCGTGTCGGTCCTGCCCCGAGACGAGGTGTTCGCTCTCGCCGCCGACCACGCCGTCGACGTCGTCCTCGCCGGCCGCCCGCCACGGGGATCCGGCCTCGTGACCAGGGCGCGTCGTCCGAACCGTCTGGTCCTCGTGGGCCGGCCCGGCCAGTGGCAGGACCCGCTCACCACCACCTGGCTGCTGACCGCCCTCGGCTCGGGCACGCGCGACACGACGCTGTCCCTGCTCAGCCGGCTCCAGGCCGCGCCACCACTGCTCACCCTGGGCACGGCCGGCGCGGCGGTCGCGGGCGCGCGCCAGGGCCTGGGGGTCACGCTCGTCCACGAGGAGGCCGCACGTCCGCACCTGGACAGTGGCGAGCTGGCGACGTACCCACTGACCGGGACACCCCTGGAGCGCCCGTGGCACCTGTGCACCCCCTCGGAGCCCACGGCCGCGACGCGCCTGTTCCTGCGGCACGTGTGTGACCCCGACCGGGTGGGCGACGCGGCATTTCACACCAGGTCTCGCCTGCAGGGGTGAGTCCTTCCGGATCTCCGGGTCACATCCTGCCGACATGACGACGACGCTTCGCACCGTCCAGCCCACCCTCGCCGAGACCGCGCAGCTGATGACCGGCGGTGGCCGTGGTGTCCTCGCCGCCGACGAGTCGATCGCGACCATGTCCTCCCGGCTCGAGGCGGAGGGGATCCCCGCAGGTGCCGCCACGCGCCGCGACTACCGCGAGCTGCTGCTCACCGCCGACGGGCTGTCCGACTTCGTCAGCGGCTTCATCCTCGCTGACGAGACCTTCGGCCAGGAGCTGAGCGACGGACGTCCGTTCCCCGAGGCCTGCCGCGAGCTCGGCATCCTGCCCGGCATCAAGGTGGACACCGGCACCTCGCTGCTCCCCGGGCAGGGCGGTGCGCTGATCACCGAGGGTCTCGACCGGTTGGGCGCCCGACTCGCGTCGTACGCCGAACGGGGAGCTGCCTTCGCGAAGTGGCGCGCGGTGATCGACATCACGACGATCACCGAGTACGCGATGCACGTCAACGCGCAGGCGCTCGCCCGGTACGCCGCGCTCTGCCACCAGAACGGGATCGTCCCGGTCGTGGAGCCGGAGGTGCTCTGCGGCGGCGACCACGACCTGGCCACCTGCGCCCGGGTGTCGAGGCTCGCGCTCTCCTCGGTGTTCGAGGAGCTCGCGGTGGCCGGCGTGGACCTGTCGGGGATCGTCCTGAAGCCGAACTTCGTCACGCCCGGCCTGGACGCCCCCGCGGCATCCGCCCACGTCGTGGCCACGGCGACCCTCGAGGTCCTCCTCGGCGCCGTCCCCGCCACCGTGCCGGGCATCGCGTTCCTGTCCGGAGGCCACCCGACCGCCGATGTGTGCGCGTTCCTCTCCGAGCTCAACGCCCTTCCCGAGCGTCCGTGGAACGTCACCTTCTCCTTCGGGCGGGCGCTGGTCAGTGACGCCCTCCGCGCCTGGGCCGGCGACCCGGCCAACGTCACCGCCGCCCAACGGCGGCTCCTGGACAACTGCCGCGAAGCTGCCGACGCCCTCCGATGACCGACGTCCTGCACCGGCCCGGCATCCCGTCCGTCGACACCGACCGGCTGGCGATCGACACGATCGGCTTCCTCGCGGCGGACATGGTCGAGGCCGCCGACTCCGGACACCCGGGCATGCCGATGGGCGCCGCCCCGATGGCCTGGACGCTGTGGAGCCGGCACCTGCGCCACGACCCGGCGGCGCCGGATTGGGCGGACCGCGACCGCTTCGTGCTCTCGGCGGGCCACGGCTCGGCACTGCTCTACGGGCTGCTGCACATGTTCGGCTACGACCTCCCGGTGGAGGAGCTGCGCAACTTCCGGCAGCTGGGCTCCCGGACGCCCGGACACCCGGAGTACGGCGAGACACCGGGCGTCGAGTGCACCACCGGCCCGCTCGGCCAGGGGCTGGCGATGGCCGTCGGCATGGCCCTGGCCGAGCGGATGACGCACGCCCGCTACCCCGAGCTCACCGACCACCACACCTACGCGATCGTCGGCGACGGCTGCCTGATGGAGGGCATCAGCCACGAGGCCGCGTCGTTGGCCGGCCACCTCGGCCTGGGCCGGCTGGTCGTGCTCTGGGACGACAACGACATCACCATCGACGGCGGGGTCGGCCGCTCCTGCAGCGACGACCAGCTGGCCCGGTTCGCCGCCTACGGGTGGCACACCGCGTCGGTGGCGGACGGCACCGACGTCGAGGCGATCGACCAGGCGCTGACTCGTGCCAAGGCCGACCCGCGGCCCAGCTTCATCGCGGTCCGGACGGTCATCGGCCACGGCGTCCCGGGCGTCGAGGGCACCTCGAAGGCACACGGCTCGCCCCTGGGCGAGGAGCTGCTGGCCCGGACCAAGGAGCTGGCCGGCTGGGACCACCCGCCCTTCAGCGTGCCGGAGCCGGTGCGCACCGTCTGCGCCGGGCTGGCCGAGGCCGGCGCCCAGGCGCACGCCACGTGGGAGGCCCGCTTCGACGTGTTCGAGGGGGAACACGCGGAGGCGGCGGCCGAGTTCCGCCGTACCCAGGGCCGGGTGCTGCCCGCGGGGCTCGGTACCGCCCTCGACGGCACCGTCGGTGACGCGGCACGCGCCACCCGGCAGTCCTCGCAGGCCTGCCTGACCGCCGCCCGCGCGGTGCTGCCGGAGCTGGTCGGCGGGTCCGCCGACCTGGCCGGCTCCACCGGCACCGAGTACGGCGCCCCGGTGACCCGCGACGACTACTCCAGGAGCGCGATCGCGTTCGGGATCCGGGAGTTCGGCATGGCCGCGGTCCTCAACGGGATGAGCCTGCACGGTGGGTACCGGGTCTTCGGCAGCACGTTCTTGGTCTTCGCCGACTACCTGCGGCCGGCACTACGGCTCTCCGCGCTGATGCGCCAACCCGTCGTCTACGTGTTCACCCACGACTCGATCGCGGTGGGCGAGGACGGCCCCACGCATCAGCCCATCGGCCACATCGAGTCGCTCCGGGTCATCCCGGGGCTCCAGGTCCTCCGGCCGTCCGATGACGCCGAGACCGCTGTGGCCTGGCGGCTGGCGCTCGAACGCACCGACGGGCCCACCGCGCTGATCCTCTCCCGCCAGCCGGTGCCGCAGCTGCGGGGAGCGGGGTTCGAGGTCGACGGTCCGGTCGCGGTGGAGATCGTGGCCACCGGCTCCGAGGTGTCGCTGGCCGCGAGCGTCGCCGCTGCGCTCCGCACGGAGGGATACGGCGTGCGCGTGGTGTCGCCCCTCGACCGTGGCCGGTACACGCCGGACGCCTCGGCGACGACGGTCAGCATCGAGGCCGGCAGCACCTCCGGCTGGGCCGGCCTCGTGGACGTCGCGATCGGCATCGACGAGTTCGGCGCGAGCGGCCCCGGGGGTGAGGTGATGGCCCACCACGGGTTCACCACCGACGCGGTGCTCGCGCGGGTCCGCCGGCACCTCGACCGCGGGACCTGACGTGGGGCTCCTGGAGGCCGTCGTGTTCGACGTCGACGGCACGCTCGTGGACAGCGAGCGCGACGGCCACCGGCTCGCGTTCAACGCGGCGTTCGAGGAAGCGGGGCTGACCGACCGTTGGGACGTCGCGACCTACGGTCGGCTGCTCCGGATCACCGGTGGCACCAGGCGGCTCGCGGCCTGGTTCGAGGCAAAGGGCGCACCGGCCGGGCATGCGCGCGAGCTCGCGACCCGGCTGCACCGGCGCAAGACCGAGATCATGCGCCAGCTGATCGAGGACGGACACGTGCGCGCCCGCCCCGGTGTCGGACAGCTCCTCGACGACCTCGACGCCGAGGGCGTCCAGGTGCACGTGGCCACGACGGGAGCCCGAGCCTGGGTCGAGCCGCTGCTCGACCGCGTCTTCGGCCCCCGGTTCCGGACCGTGGTGACGGGCACCGAGGTGACCGAGCTCAAGCCCAGCCCGGCGGCGTACCTGCGGGTGCTCGAGCTGGCCGGCTGCTCCCCCGAGCGCACCGTGGCGGTCGAGGACTCGGCCAACGGGGTCCGGGCCGCGGTGGGTGCCGGCCTGCGCTGCGTGGCGGCGTACAACGACTACACCCGGGACGACGACCTGTCGTCGGCGGTGCTGGTCGCCGACGGCTTCACCGACCCGGCGCTGGTCGCGTGGTTCCACCAGCGCCTCCCTCGCCGGTGGCGGGGCCGCCCATGACAGAGAACCGGCAGACCCGACGCCGGACCGACTCTCTCGTCGCGGCCTACGACGGAGTGATCTGCGACCTGGACGGCGTCGTCTATCGCGGGCCGACCGCCGTGCCCGGCGCGGTCGAGACGGTGAACGAGGTCGCGGCCGACCAGGTCGGAGTCGCCTTCGCGACCAACAACGCCTCGCGCCCGCCGGACGAGGTCGCCGCGCACCTGCGCGAGCTGGGGGTCGACGGGCACGGCTGGTCGGTGGTGACCAGCTCACAGGCCGCCGCGGCGTACCTGGCCCAGCGGCTCCGGACCCACGCCCCTGTGCTGGCGGTCGGAGGGCCAGGCGTCTCGAAGGCCCTCACCGAGGTGGGACTGGTGCCACTGCGCGTCCGCGACCTCACCGACACCCGCGTCGAGGCCGTGGTCCAGGGGCTGGGGGTCGACGTCACGTGGCGCGAGCTCGCCGAGGTCGGCTACCTCGCCCAGCGCGGGGTGACCTGGGTGGCGACCAACCTCGACCTGTTCCTCCCGACCGCGGATGGCCCGGCCCCCGGCAACGGAGCGCTGGTGGCCGCCGTCCGCGCCGCCACGTCCGCGGTGCCGCACGTGGTGGGCAAGCCAGGGCCCGCTCTCTTCGACCTGGCTCGCGCCGGCCTCGGTACGTCCCGGGAGCGGACCATCGCCTGCGGCGACCGGCTGGACACCGACATCGCCGGTGCCACCGCGGCCGGCCTGGATTCGCTGCTGGTCCTGTCCGGCGCCTCTCGCCTGCAGGACCTGGCCTTCGCCACGGGGCCGCAGCGTCCGACGTACGTCGCCGCCGACCTGTCGGGACTGCGACGATCCGGACTGCGCCTGGACGCGCCCCCGCCCGACCCGGCCCCGCTCGCCCCGACCGGCGTGCCCCGGGTCCCGGCCGGTGGCGACCAGAGCGGCAGGCTGCACGCCGTCGTGACCGCCGCGTGGACCGCGCTCGACGCCGGTCTCGCGGTCTCCGCCGACCGCGAGACCTGGCAAGCCGTCGAGCAGCAGCTCGGCCTCGCCGGGGTCCCGGTCGCCGTCGCGTAGGGCGGCCGACGGACGCGATTAAGTTACCTGTGGGTAGGATTCTTCTCACGCCGCCCGGGGAATGACGCGGTCTGCCGCTGCCAATAGGCTCGCGAGGCGCGTCCCCGACGCATCCGAACACCCACCCGAGAGGGAGTCGACGAGTGACTGCAACGCTGATCCTGGGCCTGGTGATCAACGCGATCGCCCTGCCGATCGCGGGCAAGCGGATCTGGTTCCTGTACCGGCTGATCGCCAGCGGCCAGCCCGCGCCGGACCGCATCGCCGGGGTCACCGCACGGCTCGGCACCGCCATCAAGCGCGAGGTCGTCGAGGTGTTCGGCCAGCGCAAGATGCTGAAGTGGACGGTGCCCGGCACCGCCCACTTCTTCGTGATGTGGGCGTTCTTCATCCTCGCCACGGTCTACGTGGAGGCCTACGCGGTCCTGGTCACCCGCGACCCGGAGTGGAGCTGGCTCGTCTTCGGCAACTGGGCCTTCCTCGGCTTCCTGCAGGACTTCATCGCGGTGATGTGCACGCTCGGCCTGGTCGTCTTCTGGGCGATCCGGCTGCGCAACCAGCCCAAGCAGCTGGGCCGCAAGTCCCGGTTCTTCGGCTCGCACCTCGGCCCGGCGTACTTCACGCTGTTCATGATCTTCAACGTCATCTGGACGATGTTCCTGTTCCGCGGAGCCGTCGAGGCGCGCGTCCACGCCACCGGGAGCGAGACCGGCTACGGCAAGGCGGCGTTCGTCTCCTACGCGCTCGGCACCGTGCTGCCCGACAGCACCGCGCTGATCGGCATCGGCCTGCTGCTCCACATCGGCGTGATGCTGGTCTTCCTGATCTTCGTGCTGAACTCCAAGCACCTGCACATCTTCATGGCGCCGATCAACGTGCTCTTCGGGCGCGAGCCGATCGCGCTGGGTGCCGCGAAGCCGCTGATCTCCGACGGCAAGCCGATCACGCTCGACGACATCGACGACCTCGACGAGGACGCCAAGCTCGGCGTCGGCGCGGTCGAGGACTTCACCTGGAAGGGCGTGCTGGACTTCGCGACCTGCACCGAGTGCGGCCGCTGCCAGTCGCAGTGCCCGGCCTGGAACACCGAGAAGCCGCTGTCGCCGAAGCTGCTGATCATGGCGCTGCGCGACGCGACCTTCAAGAAGGCGCCGTACCTGCTGGCCGCCGAGGACAAGCGCGAGGCCGTCCTCGAGGGCAGCGACACCCTGGTCAAGGAGGTCGAGCGGCCACTGGTCGGCGACACCGGCGACGAGTGGTTCTACATGCCCGAGGACGGCTCCGGCGTCATCGACCCCGACGTGCTGTGGTCCTGCGTCACCTGCGGCGCCTGCGTGCAGCAGTGCCCGGTCGACATCGAGCACGTCGACCACATCGTCGACATGCGCCGCTACCAGGTGCTCGTGGAGTCGAACTTCCCCAGCGAGCTCAACCAGCTCTTCCGCGGCCTGGAGAACAACGGCAACCCGTGGAACATGTCGCCCAACGCCCGGATGGACTGGGCCAAGGGCCTGGACTTCGACGTCCCGGTGGTCGGCGACTCCATCGAGTCGCTGGACGAGGTCGAGTGGCTGTTCTGGGTCGGCTGCGCCGGCGCCTACGAGGACCGCGCCAAGAAGACCACCCGCGCGGTCGCCGAGCTGCTGCACATCGCCGACGTGTCCTTCGGCGTCCTGGGCAACGGCGAGACCTGCACCGGTGACTCCGCCCGCCGCGCCGGCAACGAGTTCGTGTTCCAGGGCCTGGCGCAGCAGAACGTGGAGACGTTCAAGGAGTACCAGGTCAAGAAGGTCGTCTCGACCTGCGCGCACTGCTTCAACACGCTCAAGAACGAGTACAAGGAGTTCGGCATCGAGCTGGAGGTCGTGCACCACACCCAGCTGCTGAACCGGCTGGTGCGCGAAGGGAAGCTGACCCCGGTCCGCGAGGGCGCCGGCGCCCACAAGCGCTCGATCACCTACCACGACCCCTGCTACATCGGTCGCCACAACGGCGTCTACACCCCGCCGCGCGAGCTGCTCCAGGTGCTGCCCGGCGCCGAGTACGTCGAGATGGAGCGCAACTCCGAGCGGTCCTTCTGCTGCGGCGCCGGCGGTGCTCGGATGTGGATGGAGGAGACGATCGGCTCGCGGATCAACGAGAACCGCACCGCCGAGGCCGTCGGCACCGGCGCGGACCAGATCGCGGTCGGCTGCCCCTTCTGCCGCGTGATGCTCTCCGACGGACTCACCGCCCAGCAGGCCAAGGGCGAGGCCCGAACCGAGGTCGAGGTCCTCGACGTCGCGCAGATGCTGCTCGCGTCGGTCAAGGGCGAGCAGGCCACCAAGCTGGCGCCGGGTGCCGGCGCCGCCGCGCCGGCGGCGCGGTCGGTCGAGACCAAGGCCGAGCCCGAGGCCGGCGACGAGACGATCACCGAGGACACCGTGGTGGCGACCGAGGACGCCGGCCCGGCGGCCAAGGCCTCCGGCGGGACCTCGCTGTTCGACACGCCCGCCGACTCGGAGACCGCGACCGAGGAGAAGTCGCCCGCCGAGGAGGCGCAGGCCGCGAAGCCGGCGTCGTCCGGCGGCTCGCTCTTCGACCTCGGCGGCGACGAGGAGAAGCCGACGCCCGAGCCCGAGGCGCAGACCGCGGTGGCCCAGAAGGGCAGCGAGGGCGCGACCCCGGGGTCGCTGTTCGACATCGCGGACCAGAAGACGGACGAGCACGAGCAGCCGAAGGCCGAGGAGCCCACGGCCGAGGAGCGCAAGGCCGAGGAGCCCAAGGCCGAGGAGCCCAAGGCCGAGACGAAGGCCGACCTCGGGTCCGGTGGCTCGCTGTTCGACATCGCCGCGGACGAGCCGGCGGCGCCGGCCGCGGAGACGAAGGCCGAGCCGGAGCCGGAGGCGAAGGCCGAGCAGGCGAAGGCCGAAGAGAAGCCGCAGGTCGACCTCGGCTCCGGCGGCTCGCTGTTCGACATCGAGGCGCCGGCCGAGGAGCCGAAGGCGGCAGAGCCCAGGGCCGAGGAGCCTGCGCCCGAGCCCGAGCCCGAGGCCGAGCCCGAGCCGACGGCGTCCGCCGACTCCGGGAAGCCCGACCCGGCCGCGCTCAGCGCCGCCGCCACCGCGGCCGCGAGCGGCGAGCCCGCCGCCGAGCCGGAGCCGGAGCCGGAGCCGGAGCCCGAGTCGGAGCCGGAGGCCGCGCCCGAGCTCGAGGAGCAGGAGCAGGCCGAGGAGAAGAAGCCGAAGCCGGCGGCCAGCGGCGAGGCGCACCAGCCGAAGACCGACGTGGACATCAACGAGTCCGGGTCGCTCTTCGACCTCTGACCGACCGCGCGACCGAACGGGTCGTGTGCCTGAGGACGCGCCATGGCGCGTTCTGGGGCACACGACCGGTTCTGCGTTCGGGGGCGGTCGGTAGCCGTCTCGACCCTGCTGGGTGAACCCTAGGAAGGGTGGACCCCCAGGAGTACCGCGACGCCCGCTGGTACGCCCTGCTGCGCGCCGCGACCGACCTCGGCGTCGACCCGGAGGAGGCGCCCGCGCTCGTGCAGCGCCTGCTCGACGAGCAGCGCCGCGCGATCCGGCGCGCGGACGACCCGGACCCGCTCGTCCACGCGGCGCTGCGCGACGCCGTCCTCGGGCCGCCGCTGAGCGGCCACCGCCCCCGCTGGCCCGGCGTCGCCGCCCTGGCCGCCGCGCTGGCGGTCGTCGGGGTGGTCGTCGCGCTGACCCGGCCGGAGGAGCCGCTGCCCGACCGGCTGCGCGGCGACCAGGTCCCGTCGCTGTTCGGGTACGACGGCGCCGACGCCCGCAGCGCGCTCGAGGCGCGCGGGTTCCGCGTGACGCTGCAGCCCACCCGCGACTGCGAGGTGTACGGCCGGGTGGTCGCGAGCGACCCGCCGCCCGGCACGGCGTACGACCGCGGGGACCGGATCACCGTCTACACCTCGATCCCGGCGGACGTGGTGTGCCTGAACGACTACCAGGACCGCGCGACCGCGTGGCAGCTGCTCGACTTCGCCAACGGCCGCGGCCCGGCACCGGAGTTCGCCGACCGGGTGTTCGTGTACGCCGGCGGCGCCGCACCGGTCGTCCTCGACGGCACCGCGGCCCGGGACCCGGACGCCTGGGCCGGCACCGGCGTGCTCGAGGGCCTGCGGGCGGCCTCGGACCAGGTCGGCCTGGTCGATGAGCATCCGCTGACGTACGCGATCCCGGCCATCCGGATCACCCGCACCGACGAGGGCATCGGCGCCTGCGGCGTACCGGAGCCGTCCGTGGCGGGCACCGGCGACGCGTTCGCGGTCCTGGTGCGGTCGCCGGACCGCACCGGCTGCCCGGTACGGCTCGACGTGTTCCGCGACGGCGACGCGATCCTGGCGGTCGCGTACTACCCGGCGTCGTGAGCGGTCCGGTCCGGCTCGATCCCGTCGGCCTCGACCTCCACCGGGCGCAGCCGCGCCCAGAGCAGGAACGCGACACCGAAGGCGAGCATGGCCAGCCCCGACCAGAGGTTCGCGTTGACGCCGCCGGTCTTGTCGGCCTCCTCGTCGCCGAAGATGCCCATCAGCGTGAGGATCACGCCGTACACGCCGATCAGGCCGCCGATCACGTTGCGGATGTCGAACGCGCCCGCGGTCTCGTTGCGCTGTGCCATGGCTGCTCCGCCCTCAGAAGATGATGTTCAAGATGATGACCAGGACCAGCGCGACCCCCGCGAGCGGGAGGGTGCGCTGGTACCACGGGTGCGACTTCTCGTCCGGATCCACCAGGTCCTCCCGTGGCGTCTCGGAGTAGACGAGCCCGCGCAGCTCCTCGACCGGCTTCGGCCGGGTCACCGCCGACACGGCGACGCTGACCACCACGTCGACGACGAACGCCGCACCGGCCGCGACGAAGGACGCGCCCTGGCCGCTGATCGAGATCCAGCCCTGGCTCAGCGAGCCCAGCGCGTCCTCGCTGGCGATGCCGACGACGACCGCGGCCAGGGTTCCCGACACGAGGCCCATCCAGCCGGCGGTCGGCGTCATCCGCTTCCAGAACATGCCGACGATGAAGGTGGCGAACAGCGGCGCGTTGAAGAACCCGAACAGCGTCTGCAGGTAGTTCATGATGTTCGTGTAGTTCGACGCGAGCGCCGCGGTGAAGATCGCGATGACGACGGCGGCGACCGTCGCGATCCGGCCGACGGCCAGGTAGTAGCTGTCGTCGCGGTCCTTGACGACGTACCGCTGCCACAGGTCGTAGCTGAAGACGGTGTTGAACGCCGAGACGTTCGCGGCCATGCCGGCCATGAACGCCGCCAGGAGGCCGACGATCGCCACGCCCAGCAGGCCGTTGGGGAGCACGTCGCGCATCAGGTAGAGCAGCGAGTCGTTGTACGTCACACCCTCGCCGGACGACCCGCCCGGGACCTTCTCGCCCGCCTTGACCTGGGCGATCTCGTGCACGAGCACGGCGGCGATCATGCCCGGCAGGATCGTGATGAAGGGGACGAACATCTTAGGGAAGGAGCCGATGATCGGGGTCTTCCGCGCGGCGGAGATCGAGTTGGAGGCCATCGCGCGCTGGACCTCGACGAAGTTCGTCGTCCAGTAGCCGAAGGAGAGGACGAAGCCGAGGCCGAACACGATGCCGACGACGGAGAGGAAGTCGGACGAGAACGCCGTGAGCGCCGAACCCGGCCAGGAGTTCAGCTGGTCCGAGGCCGCGGCGACCTTGTCCGGGTTCGCGTCGGCGGCCTTGGTGATGCCCTCCTTGAGGCCGTCCCAGCCGCCGACCCGGTGCAGGCCGATCAGGGTCAGCGGCAGCAGGGCGGCGACGATCACGAAGAACTGCAGGACCTCGTTGTAGATCGCGGCGCTCAGGCCGCCGAGCGTGATGTAGGAGAGCACGACGGCCGCGGCGACGATGAGGGCGACCCACAGCGACCAGCCGAGCAGCGCGTGCACGATGCTCGCCAGCAGGAACAGGTTGATGCCCGCGATCAGCAGCTGGGCGACCGCGAACGAGATCGCGTTGACCAGGTGAGCGCCGGTGCCGAACCGCCGGTACATGAACTCGGGGACCGAGCGGACCTTGGAGCCGTAGTAGAAGGGCATCATCACGATGCCGAGGAACAGCATCGCCGGGATCGCGCCGATCCAGAAGTAGTGGACGGTCGGGATGCCGAACTGCGCACCGTTCGCGGACATGCCCATGATCTCGACCGCGCCGAGGTTCGCGGAGATGAACGCCAAGCCGGTCACCCACGCCGGGAGCGAGCGTCCGGACAGGAAGAAGTCGAGCGAGTCCGAGATCCGGCGCCGGGCGAGGATGCCGATGCCGAGGACCACCGCGAAGTACAAGAAGACGATCAGGTAGTCCACGGCGCTGGCATCGATGATCGTGCTCGCCTGGACGGTCGGACTGTGCATGGACGCACCTTTCACACCCGGGACGGGACCACCGGATCACGTGCCCGGTTGTCATCGGCAACAAACGTCTGCCACCACCACGACGGTGCCGTGACATCACCATGCTCTTGACATGACACCATAGTGATGTCATGGTGATGCACATGGACATCACTCCGTACGTCGAGAGTCTCCGCCGCGACCTGCTCGCGGCCGCCGAGGCGGCCGGGCCGGAGGCCCGCGAGGCCACCGAGCGCCTGACGTTCGCCCTCGACCCCGCCGCCCGGCTCGCCCTGATGGAGGCGGTCAGCCAGGCCGCCGCCGAGATCACCGCCGAGATGCCGAACGGCGGGGTGGACGTCCGGCTCAACGGCCGCGAGCTCGACTTCGTGGTCCACGGCACCCCCGCCGCGCCGGCCGAGCCGGCGGCCGGACCGGCACCGGCCGACGAGGCCGAGGACGACGGCAACGTCGCCCGGATCACCCTCCGGATCCCGGAGTCGGTGAAGGCCCGGGCCGAGGAGATGGCCGCCCGCTCCGGCCACTCCCTCAACACCTGGCTGGTCAACGTGGTCCGCGCCGCCACCCGCGGCGACGGCGCGATCAACGTCGACATCGACCTGTCCAGCATCCCGTTCCTGAGCGGCACCGACCCGTTCGGCGGCAAGCGGGGCAACCGCCGGATGACCGGCTGGGTGTAGCCCCACCACCTCCCTTCCAGACCCCCGGGACCGGCAACACGCCCGCCCCGTGGACGAGCACACCCTCTGTCAGGAGACGACATGGCCGAGTACCAGTTCGAGACCCACCAGCCGGTGCGGCTGTTCGCCGAGATCGGCAAGGGCACCGTCAAGGTGGCGGCAGCAGACACCACCGGCACCCGCGTGGAGATCACCGGCCGGGACGCCGACGAGGTCGAGGTCCGCCAGGACGGCGACCAGATCAGCGTGATCGGACCGCGGCAGCGCGGCTTCTTCAGCGGCGACGGCAACCGGCTCGACGTCCTCGTCGAGCTGCCCACCGGCAGCGAGCTCGCCGTCAAGACCGGCAGCGCCGACATCACGGTCACCGGCGCGGTCGGCGCGGGCCAGCTCAAGAGCGGCTCCGGCGACGTCGAGGTCGACACCGCCGACGGCCCGCTGCTCGTCGAGACCGGGTCCGGCGACATCCGGGTCGAGGAGGCGCGCGCCGAGCTCAGGGCCAAGAGCGGCTCCGGCGACGTCCTCGTCGTCGAGGCCGGCGCGACGATCCTGGTCTCCACCGGGTCCGGCGACGTGCAGCTGTGGACCACCCACGGTCCGGCGGTCGTCAAGACCGGGTCCGGCGACGTGAAGGTCGGCGACGCCGGCACCGACGTCACGATGACCACCGGCTCGGGCGACCTGATCGTCAGCACCGCCCGCCGCGGCCGCCTGACCGCCAAGGGCGCGTCGGGCGACGTCCACGTGGGCGTGCCCGCCGGCGTCCCCGTGTGGACCGACATCTCGACCGTCTCGGGCGAGATCCGCTCCAGCCTCCAGGGCGCCGGCCAGCCACAGGAGGGCGCCGACCACGTCGAGGTCCGGGCGAAGGTCGTCAGCGGCGACATCGTCCTCACCCAGGTCTGAGCCCCCACCCGAGCAACCATCCGAGGAGCACGTCATGGAGTACGGCAACCTGGCCCTCGAGGCCGAAGCCAACCGCCACCAGCTCGCCGAGCGGGTCGCCCGCGCGGCCACGCCGAGGATCCTCGCCACCGCGCGTCGGCACCTGCTCGCGCAGCGGCTGCGCCGGTTCGCCGACCGGATCGACAGCTAGCCCTTCATCGCCGTCCCCCGGCGCCAGTAGCCCATGAAGGCGACCTGGCGCCGGTCCACGCCCAGCTCCCGCACCAGCACCCGCCGCAGCCCGGTCACCACGGCCGACTCGCCCGCGATCCAGGCGTAGAGATCGAGGAGGCGCCGTCCCGGGCCCACCCCGACGTCCTCGCCCGAGGAGGAGTACGTCGGCGTCTCCCAGAGGTCCGGGTCGATCTCGGTCTCCTCCTCGACCGGCGCCCGCCCCACGCCCAGGTGGTCGAGCACCGCGGCCCGCAGCCGGTCCCCGTGCGGCTCGTCGCCGCGCGGCAGCCAGCACACCTCCATCCCCGCGGGGTGGCGGATCGCCTGCACGTCGTCGGGGTGCGGCACCTCGACGAACGCGGCTCCGGTCGCCGACCCGGGCAGCTGCTCGAGGATCGCGGCGATCGCCGGCAGCGCGGTCTCGTCGCCGGCGAGCAGCAGGCGGCGCGCCGTACCCGGGTCGAACTCGATGCCGCCGAACGCCGCACCCCGCCGCGGCGCCAGCAGCCCCAGGCGGTCGCCCGCCGCGGCGCCGCGCGCCCACCGGCAGGCGGGGCCCAGGTCGCCGTGGGCGTCGTCGTGCACCACGAGGTCGACGACCAGCCGGGTCGCCGCACCCTCGCCGCGGACGTCGCGGACCGTGTAGGTGCGCCGCTGGTCACCGGGGAAGACCAGCTTGATCCGCTGGTCGTACAGCGGGCCGTCCACCCCGAAGTCGGCGAGGCACGGGCCGCCGAGCTCCACCCGCACGAACGACGGCGAGAGCCGCTCGGCGCGCACGACGGCGACCTCGTCGTCGATCATCACTAGGTTAGGTTAGCCTAACCTCTATCGGTCAGATCGGGGTGCGGTGGAAGTTCTGGAACGACCGGGACGGGGTCGGGCCGCGCTGGCCCTGGTACCGCGAGCCGTACTTCGCCGACCCGTAGGGGTGCTCCGACGGCGAGGACAGCCGGAAGAAGCAGAACTGCCCGATCTTCATGCCGGGGTACAGCTTGATCGGCAGCGTCGCGACGTTCGCGAGCTCGAGCGTCACGTGCCCGCTGAAGCCGGGGTCGACGAAGCCGGCGGTCGCGTGGGTCAGCAGCCCGAGGCGGCCCAGCGACGACTTGCCCTCCACCCGGGCGGCGATGTCGTCCGGCAGCGACACGACCTCGTACGTCGACCCGAGGACGAACTCCCCCGGGTGCAGGATGAACGGGTCGTCGCCGTCCGGCTCGACCATCCGGGTCAGGTCGGACTGGTCGGCCGCGGGATCGATGTGCGGGTACTTGTGGTTCTCGAAGACCCGGAAGAACCGGTCGAGGCGCACGTCGATCGAGGACGGCTGGAGCATCCCCGGCTCGTACGGGTCCAGGGCGATCCGCCCGGCCTCGATCTCGGAGACGATGTCGCGGTCTGACAGCAGCACGCTCGCACCCTACCGGTGGCCCCCGGTGCCCGACCGGGACAATGGGACGGTGAGCTTCCAGCGGTACGTCGCGATCGGCGACTCGTTCACCGAGGGCGTCGGCGACCCCGACCCGTCCCGCCCCAACGGCCTGCGCGGCTGGGCGGACCGGGTGGCCGAGCACCTGGCCACCCTCGAGCCGGACTTCCACTACGCCAACCTGGCGATCCGCGGCCGCAAGCTGCCCGCGATCCTCGACGAGCAGCTCGAGCCGGCGCTGGCCCTCGGGCCGGACCTGGTGACCATCCACGGCGGCGGCAACGACGTGCTCCGGCCGCGGGTCGACGTGGACGCCCTGGCCGCGCGGTACGACGAGGCGATCGGCCGACTGACCGCTGGTGGCGCGCAGGTCGTGATGTTCACGCTGTTCGACCCGGGCACCACCGGCGTCTTCGCCGCCATGCGCGGCCGGTTCGCGGTCTTCAACGAGTGGGTCCGCGAGATCGCGGACCGGCACGACGCGCTCCTGGTGGACCAGTGGCGGATGCGCGACGTCGAGCTGCCCGCGGTGATGGACACCGACCGGATGCACCTGAACACCGCCGGCCACACCCTGATGGCGATGCGGGTGCTGGACGCCCTCGGCGTCGGGCACGACCTCGCCCCGCCCCCGCTGGCACCGATCCCGGTGCTCGGCCGCCGCGAGAAGCTCGCCGAGAACGCCCGCTGGACCCGCGAGTTCCTGGTCCCGTGGGTGCACCGCCGGCTCACCGGCCGGTCGTCGGGCGACCAGGTCGACCCGAAGCGGCCCACGCTCGCGCCGATCGACTAGTATCTGCGCGTCCCGTCCGGGGCATGCGGATGTAGCTCAGTTGGTAGAGCGCGACCTTCCCAAGGTCGATGTCGCGAGTTCGAGCCTCGTCATCCGCTCCGCGCAAGAAGAGCCCGCCGGTCCCGAACCGGCGGGCTCTCGGCGTCTCCGGGACGTCATACAGACAGTGCGTCCCCTTCCACCATCCGTATGACGTCCCGGCGTGACCCGTGTGACCAGTGGGGCCACTTGATATTGCAGTGACGATTGTGGACAGTAAGAAGACTTCTTCCCCGCTCCCGTCTCGAGGTCCTCACCATGTCCCGCCGCACCATCGTCCTCGTCGTGGGCGCCCTCGTCCTGCTGCTGGCTCTGACACCGTTCGTCCCGCGCGGCGACGACAACGGGTCGCTGCTCCCGTCCGGGGACGGCAAGGCCGGCGCGCTCCGGCCGGCCGGCACGGCCGGCTGGTCGCGGGTGACGCCGGCGATGCAGGCCGAGATCGACCGCGTGGTCGACCAGGGCCGCAGCCTGGGGCGAATGTCCGGCAAGGCCTCCCCCGCCCAGCTCGCGAGCTCGCTCGTCCGGTGCGCGGACTTCGAGGGCCAGCGGTACTGCCTCGGCGCCGGCTGGACCGAGGACTCCGAGGAGCAGGTCCGGGCCCGGGTCGCGACCGCGGCGCGGGTCGCCGCACGCGGCGCGAGCACCGTGGAGAACACCGGCGACCTCAGCCCCGAGGCGGCGCTGCTGCGCCAGGCCCGGATGAGCCCGGCCGCGCGCGCCGCGGCCGACCGCCAGGAGCTCACGATGGCCGCGAGGTCGGTCGCGAAGGTCTGGCTGCTCCGGCACGAGATCGAGGGCGTCCCGCTGCCGGCCGGGTTCCTGGCCGACCACCCGGAGGCGCGCGCCGCCGTACCCGCCGCCCAGGAGGCCGCGCGGACGTCGACGCCGAACACCGCCCTGCCCTCGCCGACCAAGTCCCCCACCAAGTCGCCGACCAAGAACCCCACCAAGTCCCCCACCCGGACGCCGACCCAGCCGAGCGCGAGCCCGACGAAGTCGTCGGTGAAGTCGATGAGCGCCTACCCGCCCCGCTCGGCGATCCTCGACCCCAAGGACGTCGCCGAGCAGAGCCGCACGTACTACTGCGGTCCGACCACGATGCAGATGATCGTCTGGGGCTGGCGGCACCGGCGGCAGACCCAGGACTGGTGGGCCAAGCGGCTGCACACCACGAGCAGCGGGACGTCGGTCTACGACATGGCACGGGTCGTCAACCAGTCGACCGGCTGGGACAAGCCGTCGCACGCCGGGCCGTACGTCGTCCTCGACATCGGCCACTACAGCTTCACGCGGTGGATGCTGCTGATGATGCGGCACATCCACGACTACAAGGCGCCGGTCGTGCTGCACCCGATCCTGCTCAAGCGGTTCTACCCCTACCTCGACGACGACGCCTCCGGGCACTTCCAGGTCGGGCGGGGCTACGCCAAGCGCGGCACGAAGCCGGACCAGCTCGGCTACTTCGAGCCCTGGAACCAGCAGCGCTTCGACCCCTCGGAGCCGTTCATCGCGCGGGTCCAGTGGCGCGATGCGTACAAGAGCTACCGCGCCAACCAGGCCCACTACGCGCACAACGTCGCGGTCTGATGCGGGTCGCCCGGTACGCCGCCGCGGCCCTGGTGCTCGCGCTCGCCGGCTGCAGCAGCGACGACCCCGGCGCCGGGCCGGGGCCGACGCCGTCCCCCAGCGACACCCCCTCGTCGAGCGCACCCACGACCAGCGACTCGCCCTCGCCCTCGTCGAGCAGCGCGCCCGGCACGGAACTGGACTGGCGGCCCGTGCCGGGGCCGGTCCGGGACAGCGTGACCGCCGGCGGCGGCTGGACGGTGATCGTCAAGAACGACGGCGCGAGCTGGGACCTGGACGGCCCGCAGAAGTCCACCGGCGGGCGCGAGCCCGGCTTCCGCGTCAGCGACGCCCTGCTGGACGCCGACTGGGCGGTCGTCGTGCTGCAGGACAAGACCGAGCAGCAGCCCAGCCGCGCCCAGGTCACGGAGCTGAGCACCGGGAGGACCTTCACGATCGACGGCCGCTCCGACGTACCCACCACGAACGGCGGTACCTGGGCGCTCGGCGACGGCCGGCTGCTGCACGCGACCGTCAGCAAGGGCGCCTACTGCCTCGCCAGCGTCGACCTCGCCTCGCAGACGTCCACGCTCGGCTGGTGCGCGCCGAAGCGCCACGGCTTCAACGGCGCGCACGTGACGCCGGCCGGCGACTCGGTGCTGAGCTTCGACTCCGGCCGCCCGTCGTGCCGCACGCTGATGGCGCTGGACGGCGCCGACGCCACGCCGTTCGACGGCGTCCCGGACTGCCGGGCCTGGGACGGCCTGCGCACCGCGGACGGCGCCGTCTGGTCGGTCATCCCGGACGAGCACCGCATCGAGGAGGCGCACTTCTACGCGACCACCCCGGACGGGCAGCAGGACCTCGGGCCCGGTACGGCGGGCACGCTGGTGTGGTGCGCCGGCGCCGCCTGGTTCGTGCGCGACCCGCAGCAGGAGGGCGACCCCGCCGCGCTGGTGCGCTGGACCGCCGCCGACGGCCCCTCGGTCGCGTACGAGTCCCCGGGCGGCCGGGCCTTCCTGTCGGCCCCGCGCTGCGGCGGCGACGCCATCACCGTCACCGCGATGGCCGGGCAGGGCGACGAGCAGGTCACCGCCGCGCTGTCCTGAGAAATCGGGACACGTGCCGTCACATACTCGCGGTCCCTGCGTTGGACCTGTGGGTGGCGGCGCTGCAGCGGGCGTCGCCACTCCTCCCCCCGGCTGGCTAGCCTCGTCCGGGTGACCGACACCAGCACCGGGTTCACCGGCTTCCCCGTCGCGGCCCTGGACTTCTACGACGACCTCGAGGTCGACAACACGAAGGCGTTCTGGGAGAAGCACAAGGCCGTCTACCAGGAGGCGGTCAAGGCGCCGATGACCGCGCTGTGCGCCGCCCTCGAGCCGGAGTTCGGCGCCGCGAAGATCTTCCGGCCCTACCGCGACGTCCGCTTCGCCAAGGACAAGACGCCGTACAAGACCCACCAGGGTGCGTTCGTCCGGGTCGGCGAGGCCACCGGCTGGTACGTCGAGGTCTCGCCACGCGGGGTCCGCACCGGCGCGGGGTTCTACGAGGCCAGCGGGCCGCGGCTCGCGGCGTTCCGCGCGGCCGTGGCGCACGACCGGTTCGGCCCCGAGCTCCAGCGGGTCCTGGCCACGCTCACCGGTCACGGCTTCGAGATCGGCGGCGACCGCCTCAAGACCACGCCGCGGGGGTACGACGCCGACCACCCGCGGATCGACCTGCTCCGTCACAAGTCGCTCACCGCCGGCCACCCGCTGGGCTTCGAGCCGGTGATCCACACCCCCGAGCTCCTGGACCTGGTGCGCGCCGACTGGCAGCAGCTGCGCCCGTTCGTCGAGTGGGTCGCCGAGCACGTTCGGGTCTGACTCAGCCCTTCGTGAAGCTCGCCATCGTGCGGTCGGGCTCCCAGTAGGCCTTCATCGAGGCGACCCGGCCGTCGTCGTTCACGACGTAGACCATGATCAGCTCGGTGGTGGTGTGGCTGCCGTCGGGGAAGGACGTCCGGATCCGGCCGATGTTGGCGCAGGTGTTGCTGCCCGGGTTGGCGAACGAGTCGTAGATCTCGAACTCGAACCTCGCGATCGGCGCGATGGCCAGGTCCCAGAACGCCGAGATGCCGTCGTGGCCGCGGTGCCCCTTGCCCTCGGGGTCGAACATCGACGGGCCGACCGGGTCCTCGAGGACCGCGTCCTCGGCGTACACGGTGAGCCACTCCGCGAGGTCGCCCTTCGCGACGGCGGAGTACGAGCGCTGGGAGGCCGCCCGGGCCGGGTGGTCGTCGTTCGGGGCGGTCCACGTGATGGCGTCCGACGTGATCATGGCGTCATGCTAGAACACGTTCTATCTCGACGTCGTCACCTGGATTTCACCGGACGGCCGCCCGGGCCTGCCAGCCTGCGACCATGACGAAGCGCAAGGCCTTCCTCCACATCGGGCTACCGCGGACCGGCGGCGGCTTCCTCGACTCCGCGCTGATCGAGCACGCCGACGCCCTCGAGGCGATCGGCGTGCGGCATCCCGCGATCTCGGCCGAGGAGATGTTCCGTGCCGCGATCGAGATCCGCCGCGACCACCGCGCGTGGGGCTACCAGCGCCGGGAGGTCGAGGGCACGTGGGCGGCGATCGCCCGCCGCGCCTGGAAGGGCCGGCACGACGTGGTGTTCAGCCAGGAGCTGCTCGCCGCGTGCGCCCCGGAGCAGATCGACCTGCTGCTCGACGGCCTGCACGGCTTCCAGGTCCACGTGGTCGTGACCGCACGCGAGCCGGGCGGCCGGCTGCTGCCGGACTGGGTGGGCCCCGACCTCGGCGAGGTGCTCCGCGCGTGGTCAGCGTCGGTGCGCCCGGACCGGCTGCACGTGATCGTCGTACCCGAGGCCGACCCCGAGCGGGCGGTGTGGACGGCGCTCGGCGAGATCGTCGGCGTCGACACCGCGGCGCTGCCGCTCGCGCCGCAGTGGACGGCGACCCGGCCGGTGCCCCGCCGGGCCTACCCGGACCTGCTCGAGGTCGGTGAGCGCTGGCGCAAGCAGCTCGCCGACGGCGGGTACGACGTCCGCGGCGACTCCGCGGCGCTGCTGCCCGTCGAGGGGGCGGAGGTCGTCGACGCAGAGGTCGTCAGCAGCGGCGCGCTCGCCGACGTGCTGGCCGAGGTGACCCGGCTGCGGCGCCACAACGCGGCGCTCGCCGAGCGCAACACGGAGCTGCAGCGCAAGAGGAAGAAGCTGAAGAAGCGGCTCGCCGCGGCCGGCTGAGTCAGTGCGGCTGCCAGGCGTCCTCGTCGGCGGTCCGCCGGGTCACGGCGTCCGGCAGCGCCCGGTCGGAGAGCTGCTGGATCGACACCTGCTCGAACACGTCGCGCAGCGAGCTGCGGGCCGCGATCCACACGTGCTGGAGCACGTCGGCGGCCTCGTTGTAGCTGACCGCCTCGGGGCGCAGCCCGTAGACGGAGACCAGCGGCCCGTCGACGGCGCGGATCACGTCCGCGACCGAGACGTCGGACGCGGGGCGCCCCATCCGCCAGCCGCCGGACTGGCCGCGCTGCGACATCACGATGCCGGCGCGGCGCAGGTCCGCGAGGATCGCCTGGAGGAAGCCGTGCGGGATGTCCTGCAGCCGGCCCAGCTCCTCCGCGCTCACCGCCCGGCCGTCCGCCCGCGACGCCATCTCGATGAGCGCGCGCAGGGCGTAGTCGGACTTCGCCGAAACTCGCATGGGTCAAGTGTGTCAGATGTGTCGACTTGTTCAGTCGACCTAGACGGCTCCGGGTCCAGCGACCCGGTCGGGCTGGGACCTCGTCCTCTGGGCGCCGGGTGGCCCGAGGGGCTCCACTGGACGTAGCCCCGACGAGGGCCGCCGGGGCGCTGCCCACTGGAGGCACCCGCCATGTTCGACACCGTCTTCGGACTTCCGATGCACCCCCTGGTCGTGCACGCGACCGCGGTCCTCGTGCCGCTGGCCGCCCTCTCGGTCGTCCTCCAGGTCTGCTGGCCGCGGTTCCGCGCCTGGGCCGGACCGTTGCCGGCGGTCCTCAGCCTGGTCGGCCTGGTCCTCACCCCGCTCTCCACCGCCAGCGGCGAGGCCCTGGAGGAGAAGGTGTCCGAGAGCTCGCTGGTCGAGCGGCACGCCGAGCTCGGCGACCAGCTGCTGCCGTTCACGATCGCGCTCTTCGTGTTCTCGGCCGGCTTCTGGTGGTTGGACCGGCAGCGCCACCGCCTGGCCGCGGCCGCCGCGCCGGTCATCCCGACCGTCGAGGCCGCCAGCGGTGGGAGCACGACCCTGACCGCGGTCAAGCCGGCGCAGACCGCCGTCCACAACCTCGCCCGGTTGCGTACGGCGACGGCCATCGTGGGCGTCCTCGCCGTGCTCGCCGCGCTGGGCACCGGCATCCAGGTGGGGCGGATCGGCCACACCGGCGCCAAGGCCGCCTGGTCGGACGCCTCGTCGGCGATCGTCTGACCGACGTCTGGCTCGGCCGGGTGGTCGCCGTCAGGCTCGGCCAGGTGGTCGCCGTCAGGCTCGGCCGGGTGGTCGCCGTCAGGCTCGGCCGGGTGGTCGACGCCACGCGCCCCCGCAGGTTTGCGGGGGCGCTGTTGCGGGGTTACTGACCAGTACGTACCCTTGTTGTTACCGACGAGTACAGATCACACCAGACTGGCGAAGGTGGGGCCGTGAGCCACTACAAGAGCAACATCCGCGACATCGAGTTCAACCTCTTCGAGGTGCTGGGCCGCGACGAGGTGCTCGGCACCGGCCCGTTCGCCGAGGTCGACGCCGACACGGCCCGCGAGGTGCTGGCCGAGGTCGACCGGCTCGCGCGCGACGAGCTCGCCGCGTCGTTCGTGGAGTCCGACCGGACCCCGCCGGTCTTCGACCCGGCCACGAACACCGCCCCCGTGCCGGAGGCGTTCAAGAAGAGCTACCAGGCCTGGATGGACGCCGAGTTCTGGCGGCTCAACACGTTCGCCGAGCTCGGCGGCACCCCGGCCCCCGCCAGCGTCTGCTGGGCGATGGGCGAGCTGGTGCTGGGCGCGAACCCGGCGATCTGGATGTACGGCGCCGGCCCGATGTTCGCCGGCGTGCTGCACCGCAACGGCACCGAGCGCGACCGGAAGATCGCCCAGCTGATGATCGACAAGGGCTGGGTCGCGACCATGGTCCTGACCGAGCCGGACGCCGGCTCCGACGTCGGCGCGGGCCGCGCCAAGGCCACCGCGAACGACGACGGCACCTGGAACATCGAGGGCGTCAAGCGCTTCATCACCTCGGGCGAGAGCGACCTCTCGGACAACATCATCCACCTGGTGCTCGCGCGACCGCAGGGCGTCGAGGGCGCCGGCGGACCGGGCACCAAGGGCCTGTCCCTGTTCATCGTGCCGAAGTTCCACTTCGACATCGAGACCGGCGAGCTCGGCGAGCGCAACGGCGTGTACGTCACCAACGTCGAGCACAAGATGGGCATCAAGGTCTCCAACACCTGCGAGGTCACCTTCGGCGACCCGTCGGTCGGCGGCGGCGAGCCGGCCCGCGGCTACCTGCTCGGCGAGGTGCACAACGGCATCGCGCAGATGTTCCAGGTCATCGAGAACGCCCGCATGATGGTCGGCACCAAGGCCATCGCGACGCTCTCGACCGGCTACCTCAACGCGCTCGAGTTCGCCAAGGAGCGGGTGCAGGGCGCGGACCTGACCCGGTCGGCCGACAAGACCGCGCCGCGCGTCCCGATCACGCACCACCCCGACGTACGCCGCTCGCTGATGACGCAGAAGTCGTTCGCCGAGGCGATGCGCGCCCTGGTGCTCTACACGGCCACCTGGCAGGACAAGGTGATGATCGCCGAGCACAACGGCGAGCGCGACGAGCTGGCCGAGAAGGTCAACGACCTGCTGCTCCCGATCGTGAAGGGCTACGGCTCGGAGCGCTCGTGGGTGCTGCTCGGCACCGAGTCGCTGCAGACCTTCGGCGGCTCCGGCTTCCTGCAGGAGTACCCGATCGAGCAGTACGTCCGGGACGCGAAGATCGACACGCTCTACGAGGGCACGACCGCGATCCAGGGCCAGGACCTGTTCTTCCGCAAGATCGTCAAGGACCAGGGCGCGGCGCTGGGCCACCTCGCCGGCGAGATCTCGGCGTTCGTCGAGAGCGGCGCCGGCAACGGCCGGCTCAAGAACGAGCGCGAGCTGCTGGGCCAGGCCCTCGACGACGCGCAGGCGATCGTCGGCCACCTGATCAACGAGCTGATGTCCGCCCAGGACGAGGTCCGCAACATCTACAAGGTCGGCCTGAACACCAGCCGCCTGCTGATGGTGCTCGGCGACGTCGTCTGCGCCTGGCTGCTGCTGCGCCAGGCCGAGGTGGCGCTGGAGAAGCTCGGCGGCGACCCGGGCAAGGACCAGGCGTTCTACGAGGGCAAGGTCGCGGCCGCGCAGTTCTTCGCGCGCAACGTGCTCCCGAAGCTCTCCGCCGAGCGCGCCATCGCCGAGGGTGTCGACCTGGAGCTGATGGACCTCGACGAGTCCGCCTTCTGACCTGAGGCAACGCCGAGTCGGCGCTACTGCAGGCAGCTCACCTGCAGTAGCGCCGACTCGGCGTCATTTCGGCCTGCAGTGGCGCCGACTCGGCGTTTCAGGGGCGGAGGACCGACCGGCCGGCGCGGCGGACGGCGGCAGTGAGCCGGTCGAGCACGGGCGAGTCGAGGCGCCAACGCTGCCAGTGCAGGGGGACGTCGACGTGCAGCCGGGTCACCAGGGGCACCAGTCGGCCCTGCTCGACGGCGGGGGCGAGCTGGGGCTCGGGCACCATGCCCCAGCCGAGGCCGAGGCAGACGGCCTCGAGGAAGTCGGCGGACGTCGGCACCCGGTGCACGACCGGGGGCGTGGCGCCGCGGGCGATGAGCACGTCGTGCTGCAGCGCGTCCTTCTCGTTGAAGACCACGACCGGCATCGCCGCCCAGTCCGGGCCGCGGCCGCGGCGGAACCGCGCGGCCAGCTCCGGCGTGGCCGCCGGCACGTAGCGCAGGGTGCCGAGCCGCTCGACCGAGCAGCCCTGCACCGCGGCCGGCTCGGAGGTGACCGCGGCGAGCACGTCGCCGCTGCGCAGGAGCCCGGCGGAGAACGCCTGGTCCTCCACGTGCAGCCGGAGCGCCACCCCCCTCCAGCCGGCGACCTCGCCGACCACGCCGCGGAACCAGGTGGCCAGCGAGTCGGCGTTCACGGCGACCGGCAGGTCCACTCCGGTCGCGCTGTGGGCGAGCGCGTCGTTGACCTCGTCGTGCAGCAGCTGCATCTGCCGGGCCAGGCGCAGCAGCACCTCGCCGTCCGCGGTCGGCCGGCACGGCGTCGTCCGCTGCACGACCACGCGGCCGAGCGCCGACTCGAGCGCGCGGATGCGCTGGCTCACCGCCGACGGGGTGACGTGCAGGTGGCGCGCGGCCGCCTCGAAGGTGCCGTGGTCGGCGATGGCCACGAGCGCGGCCAGCTGCGCGGGCACGAGGTCCATGAAGCGATGCTAATGGTTCAGCAGAATCATTCGTTGGCCTTCATCACGCGCAGCCTCTAGCGTGGGCCGGGTGCTCGACTCCCTGACCACCGGTCTGCTCACCGGCCTCTCCCTGATCGTCGCGATCGGCGCGCAGAACGCGTTCGTCCTGCGCCAGGGCCTGCGCCGCGAGCACGTCGGCCTGGTGGTCGCGATCTGCATGCTGTCCGACGTCGTGCTGATCGCCGCGGGCGTGGCCGGCATCGGCAGCATCGTCGAGCACGCGCCGGTCGCGCTCGACGTCGTGCGCTGGCTCGGCGTCGCGTTCCTGACCTGGTACGGCGTGAGCGCGCTGCTGCGGGCGCGCCGGGCCGAGTCGCTGCGGGCCTCGAACGGGACCGCCACCGGTGGCCGGGGTGCCGTCGCAGGGAAGGCGATCGCCCTCACCTGGCTCAACCCGCACGTGTACCTCGACACGGTGCTGCTGCTCGGCTCGATCGCCAACCACCAGGGCGGCGTGGGGCGCTGGTGGTTCGCGGTCGGCGCGTGCCTGGCCAGCGTGCTCTGGTTCGCCGGCCTCGGGTACGGCGCCCGGGCCGCCGGTCCGTTGCTGGCGAACCCGCGGGCGTGGCAGGTGCTCGACGTGCTGATCGGCCTGACCATGCTCGCGATCGCGACCTCCCTCGCGCTGGGCTGACCGCCCGAACTAGGGTCGGACCCATGACCGACCAGGAGCTGCTGAGCGGGTACGTCGACGTCTGGTGGCAGGCCGTCAACGACTTCACCGACCTCCTCGAGGAGCTGGACGAGGCGGACTGGGCGGCGCCGACCGACCTGCCGGGCTGGGACGTCAAGGCGGTCGCGTCGCACATCGCGCACCTGGAGGGCGTGCTGGCCGGCAACCCGGAGGAGACCGCGGAGGTCGGCCAGCCCGACCACGTCGCCGGGCTGATGGGGCTCTACACGGAGATCGGCGTCGTGAACCGCCGCGACGCCAGCCCGGACTCGATCATCAACGAGATCCGCGCCGCCGCGACCGCGCGGCACACCCGGCTGCTCGCGGACCCGCCGACCGACGCGTCCGCGAAGCCGGACCCGATCTTCGGCGGCGTGCCGTGGGACTGGCGCACGCTGCTGCGCAACCGGCCGCTCGACGTCTGGATGCACGAGCAGGACATCCGCCGGGCCGTCGACCGCCCCGGCGGCATGGACAGCGCGGCCGCGCGGCACACCGCGGAGTACCTCGCCGAGAGCGTCGGCTACGTGCTGGCCAAGCGGCTCGGCGAGCCGGCCGGGACGGTCGCGGTGCTGGAGATGGAGGGCAGCGCGCCGTTCGCGTTCGCCGTCAACGACGCCGGCCGCGGCGAGCGGCTGACCGAGGCACCCGACGCCCCGACGGTGTGCCTGCGCATGGACCGCGAGGCGTTCATCCGGCTCGCGGGCGGCCGGTGCGAGCCGGAGCCCGGCACGGTGCAGGTGGAGGGCGACCAGGCCCTCGGGCAGCGCCTCCTCGACGCCCTGGCCACCACCCCGTGAGGGCGGCCGTCGACCGCTGGGACCTGGCGGACCTGCCGGACCAGAGCGGCCGCTCGATCCTGGTGACCGGGCCGACCGTCGGCGGCCTGGGTCAGTTCACCGCCCTCGAGCTGGCCCGCCGCGGCGCCCGCGTCGTCCTGGCGGGGCGCCGCCCGGAGAAGGTCGCCGAGACCCGCCGCCTGGTCCTCGACGCGGTCCCCGACGCCGAGGTCGAGGAGCTCACCCTCGACCTCGCGGACCTGTCGTCGGTACGCCGCGCGGCGGCCGAGGCCGCCGGCCTCGGGCCGATCGACGTCCTGGCCAACAACGCCGGCGTGATGGCGCCGCCGTACCAGCGCACCGGCGACGGCCTCGAGCTGCAGATGGCGACCAACCACTTCGGGCCGTTCCTGCTCACCGGGCTGCTGCTGCCGCAACTGGTCGCGAGCGAGGAGGGCCGCGTGGTCACGGTCTCGTCGCAGATGCACCGGGTCGCGCGGAAGGCGCCGCTGGACGACCCGCGGGTGCCGCACGGCCGCTACCAGCGCTGGCCGGTGTACGCCCAGACCAAGCTGGCCAACCTGCTCTTCACCTACGAGCTGGACCGCCGGCTGCGCCGGGCCGAGCTGCCGGTCAAGGCGCTCGCCGCGCACCCGGGGTTCGCGTCGACGCACCTCGCCGCCAACGGCCAGTACGGCCGCGCGTCGGGCGGCCGAGCCACGATCCTCGACGCCGCGATCAAGGCGGTCTCGCCGAACACCGCCGACGAGGGCGCCTGGCCGACGCTGATGGCGGCCACCGCCGACCTGCCGGGCGCGACCTACGTCGGCCCGGACGGCTTCATGGAGTGGGGCGGCCACCCCCGCGTCACGAGCAGCACCAAGCAGTCGTACGACGAGACCGCGCAGCGCCGGCTGTGGCAGCTGAGCGAGGAGGTCACGGGCATCCGCTACCCGTGACGGTCACGAGCGGTCGCGCACCCGAACGAACCCGCCGAGCACCGGGACGTAGACCGAGCCGTTCGGGCCGAGCGTGACGACGCCGCCGTGGTTGTCGCGGAGCAGGCCGAGGCCGGTCCGCCGGGCCCAGACCGCGCGGCCCGTGTCGAGGTCGACGGCGGTGAGGTACCACGCGTTCGCGCCGAGCCAGCTGTGCCGCTTGGTGTAGACGTAGGCGAGCCCGGCCTCGGTCGAGACCGCGGGCGCACCGCTGGGCGCGTCCAGGCCGGACTCCCAGATGACGTCGCACCGCTGGTCGACCGCGGCGATGCCGCCGGTCGTCGTCCGGCCGAGGGCGGTGGAGAGCGTGCCGCCGTACCCGTGCTGGTTGAGCACCAGCAGCCCGTCGCCGGCGGCCACCATCCCGCCGTCGGTGGCACTCTCGTCGTCGTCGAAGAGCTCGACCCGGCAGGCCACGTCGCCGGTGTCGCCGCGGTGCAGCACGACCTGGAGCCGCGGGTCGCGGTCGTCGGCGACCGCCACCAGCCCCGAGGGGAGGACGACGGGCGCGCTGCCGCGCTCGCCGCCGTCGTACGGCGCGGACCAGGCGAGCACCGGCTTCCCCCGCGCCGCGATCACCTTGTGCAGGGCATGGACGCCGGCGACGTACACCGCGTCGTCCGCGATCGCGAGCGGCCGGTCCACGGTGTCGTCGAGGTCGAGGGTGCGCACCTTCGTGCCCTCGACCAGCCCGACCCGACCGTCGGCCGCGGAGAACCAGACCCGGTCGTGCCCGTCCGCGCCGAGCCCGGTCAGGCAGCCGACGTCCGGGAGGTCGACCGTGGCCGCGGTCGTGAGGTCGGGGTCGCCCTGGGCGTCCGCGGTCGCCACGCCGAGGATCTCGTCGTCGACCGCGACCAGCGCCCGGTCGCCGACCACGTCGAACACCAGCGGGCAGTCCGCGGCGAGGTCCTTGGTCGCCAGCTGGCGGAGGCTGTCGGGGTCGACCAGACGCAGGGTGCCGCCGCAGGTCGTGACCAGCCGGCCGTGGCTGTCGAAGCCGATCCGCTCGCAGTCACCGGCGCCGTACGACCTGGTCGTCACCCGCGGCGACTCGCCGAGCGGCGCGCTCACCTGGTCGGCGGTCACGATCGCCGGGCGCCCGACGTACGACGGCGTGACCAGCACCCCGGCGCCCGGCGCGATGCGCACCCAGCCGTCGGGGACGACGTACGCGATCCCGGCCAGCACCGCCACCGCGCCGACCCACCCGGCGAGGACCCGGCGGGTGGGCCGGAGCCACGCACGGACCCGGCGGAAGTACAGGGAGGCTCCGGCCAGCAGCAGCACCACCGGCCCGAACGCCCACCACAGGAGGGCCACGCCCACCAGGGCGGCCGTGCGCGCGAACCTCATCTCGCGGACAGCGTAGGTGCTCGAACGGTCGTAGAGTGGGACGCCATGAGGAGACTCACGGGTGGCGTGGTGGCCGGTCTCGTCCTGGCGGTCGCGGTGCCCGGGCCGCCCGCGCAGGCGAGCGCGGCGCCCGACCGGGTGCGGCTGGACTGCCCCGGACGGGGGCACCTGGTGCTCGTGGTCAGCCACCCGGACCCGCGCACCACGGTCGCCGTCCTGCGGGCGCGCGACGTCGGCCCGCACACCCGCTGGACGTGGAACGTCAGCATGCAGTCCGCAGCGGGCGGTTCCGCTGCCGTCGGGTCGCTGGCGGCCGACGCCGACGGCCGGTGGTCGACCGGGCCGATGCGCCACGAGGGCCGCGGCGAGGTGACGGTCGACGCAGAGGCGACCAACCGCCACGGCCGGACCTGCGAGGGCAGCTACCCCTAGCGCCCTGCCGACGTGCCACGGCGCTCAGGCGGCGGGCACCGGCTCCAGGACGCGGACGTGGAGCAGGCCCTCGCGCCGCGCCACCAGGGTGGCCGCGCCGATGGTCGCCGCGACCGCGAGGCCGTTGAGCAGCAGCACCGAGACGCTCTTCACGAGCACGAAGGTCTGGAGGGACTGCGACTCGAGCAGCCACAGCGTCGCGGAGGCCTTCCCGATGCAGAGCAGCGCCCACATCAGCGTCAGGTACCAGAACAGCCGCTGGATCCGCGGGCGCACGCGCAGCTCGTCGTCCATCGGGTAGAAGTCGCCGGCCAGCCGCGCGACCATCGGGCGGGCGGAGGCGAGCGTCGCGATGAACGCCACGCCGAGCAGCCCGTCGCTGATGATCGGCTGGAGGAAGTAGAGGTACGTGCTGTCGGTGAGCAGCGCCACCAGGGTGCGACCGGTCATCACCAGGGCGGTGAGGACCAGCAGGCCGGACGGCCGGCGCCCGGTGACCGCCCGCCAGGCGATCGCGCCGTACGACCAGCCGAGCGCGACGAAGATCGCCGTCCACACGCCTTCGAGGCGCAGGCACGTGTAGAAGAGGGCCCCGGGGACCGCGCAGGCGACCAGGAGGCTCAGGGCGACGCGGCGGACCACGGCTCGAAGAGTGGGACGGGTGCCGGTGGCGGTCATGGGGTCCTGACGTCGGTCGCGAGGGGGCCCCGCACTCCCCACCGTACGCCTGCGCCGCCGATCAGGGGCATCGGGAGCCGACCGTCGGTGTTGCCGGCGGTGCCGTTGCGCCACCGGGCATGATGACCGCATGAGCGACCCCCGTGCGGGACAGCCCGCCGAGCCCGCGGACCTCGTCGACGTCGCGCACCTCGTGACGGCCTACTACACCGGGGTCCCGGACCCCGACGACGTGGAGCAGCAGGTCGCCTTCGGCACCAGCGGGCACCGCGGGTCGTCGCTGCGGACGGCGTTCAACGAGACGCACATCCTGGCGACCACCCAGGCGATCGTGGACTACCGGCGCTCGCAGGGGTACGACGGCCCGCTGTTCCTCGGCCGCGACACCCACGGCCTGTCCGAGCCGGCGTGGGCGAGCGCGCTGGAGGTGCTGGCGGCCAACGACGTGACGGTGCTCGTCGACGACCGTGACGGCTACACGCCGACCCCGGCGGTGTCGCACGCGATCATCCGCGCGAACCGCGGCGGCGGGACCGCCGACGGCATCGTGGTCACGCCGTCGCACAACCCGCCGGCCGACGGCGGGTTCAAGTACAACCCGCCGCACGGCGGCCCGGCCGACAGCGACGCCACCTCGGTGATCGCGAAGCGGGCGAACGAGCTGATCCGCGGCGGGCTGCGCGAGGTGAAGCGGGTGCCGTTCGCGCAGGCGCGGGCACACGCGTCGGCGTACGACTTCCTGGGCACGTACGTCGACGACCTGCCCGACGTCGTGGACGTCGACGCGATCCGCGAGGCGGGCGTGCGGATCGGCGCGGACCCGCTGGGCGGCGCGTCGGTGGCGTACTGGGCCGAGATCGCCGAGCGGCACCGCCTGGACCTCACCGTGGTGAACCCCCTCGTCGACCCCACCTGGCGGTTCATGACCCTGGACTGGGACGGCAAGATCCGGATGGACTGCTCGTCTCCGGACGCGATGGCGTCGCTGATCGCTCAGCGGGAGAGGTACGACATCGCCACCGGCAACGACGCCGACGCCGACCGGCACGGCATCGTCACGCCGGACGCCGGCCTGATGAACCCGAACCACTACCTCGCGGTCGCGATCGGCTACCTGTTCGGCGGCGCGCGGCCGGACTGGCCGGCGTCGGCGCGGATCGGCAAGACGCTGGTGTCCTCGTCGATGATCGACCTGGTCGCCGCCGACATCGGCCGCGAGCTGGTCGAGGTCCCGGTCGGGTTCAAGTGGTTCGTGCCGGGGCTGATCGACGGATCGTTCGGGTTCGGCGGCGAGGAGTCCGCGGGCGCGTCGTTCCTCCGGCGCGACGGGTCGGTGTGGACCACGGACAAGGACGGCATCATCCTGGCCCTGCTGGCCTCGGAGATCCTGGCGACGACCGGGACCTCCCCGTCCGCGCACTACGCCACGCTGGTCGAGAAGCACGGCGAGCCGGCGTACGCCCGCATCGACGCCCCGGCGACCCGCGAGCAGAAGGCGGCGCTCGCGGCGCTCTCGCCGGACGACGTCGCGGCCACGGAGCTGGCCGGTGAGCAGATCACCGCCAAGCTCACCGAGGCGCCCGGCAACGGCGCCAAGATCGGCGGCCTGAAGGTGGTCACGGAGTCGGCGTGGTTCGCCGCCCGGCCGTCGGGCACGGAGGACGTCTACAAGATCTACGCGGAGTCGTTCCGCGGCCCGGAGCACCTGGCCCAGGTGCAGCAGGAGGCGAAGGCGGTCGTCGACGCCGCGCTGTAGCCGCTAGAGGTGGTCGGGCACGATCAGCGCGTCGGGGTCCTGCCGCGGCGGCAGGCACTCCAGGGCCAGCTTGACCAGCGCGACCCGGGCGGTGAGCAGCGCCTTGCGTCGTACGCCGCGCTCGTCGCCGAGCCGCTCCTCGACCGCGGCGGTGATCTGCTCGTCGGTGTAGGCCGGCCGGCCGCCGGCGGGCACCTCGACGTCGGGGAGGGCGACGAGGGTCGGGAGCAGCTGGTCGCCGAGGCCGTCGAGGACGACGAACCGCTGGTAGCGGCCCATCGACTCCCAGAGCTCGTCCTCGGTGCGTCGGCCCTTGCGGACGTCCTTGTCCTGCACGGCCAGGACGTTCTTGGCCACGCCCGTCAGGGCGACCGTCAGCTCGTGCTCGGTGAATCGCATGGGTCCAGATTGCCGCACCGCTCGCCGGGCCCGGCCGCTAGGTTGGGGTCGTGGCCGTCATCGAGACCGCCGGTCTCACCAAGACGTACCCGCGCGTGACGGCGCTCGACCACCTCGACGTGACGATCGGGGACGGGGTCACCGGCCTGGTCGGCGCCAACGGCGCGGGCAAGTCGACGCTGATCAAGATCCTGCTCGGGCTGGTGCCCGCGACCAGCGGCAGCGCGACGGTACTCGGCCACGACGTCGCGACCGCGGGCGGCCGGATCCGGGCACTGGTCGGCTACATGCCCGAGCACGACTGCCTGCCCGCCGACGTCTCGGCCAGCGACCTGGTCGTGCACCTGGGCCAGATGTCCGGGCTGCCGTACGCCGCCGCTCGTGAGCGCACCTCGGACGTGCTGCGGCACGTGGGCCTGGCCGAGGAGCGGTACCGGCCGATCGGCGGCTACTCCACCGGCATGAAGCAGCGGGTCAAGCTGGCCCAGGCGCTCGTGCACGACCCCCGGCTGGTGCTGCTCGACGAGCCGACCAACGGCCTGGACCCCGCGGCCCGCGACGACATGCTCGACCTGGTCCGCCGGATCGGCCGGGAGTTCGGCATCGCCGTGCTGGTCACCTCGCACCTGCTCGGCGAGCTCGAGCGGGTCAGCGACCACGTGGTGATCCTCGACTCCGGCCGGCTGCTGCGCTCCTCGGCGACCACCGAGTTCCTGCACTCGACCGGCAGCCTGCTCGTCGAGGTGCAGGGCCGCCCGGACGCCGGCAAGCTGCTCGGCCAGGCCCTCGTCGACGCCGGCCTCGCCGCCCGCCCGGCCGGGGGCGCGCTGATCGAGGTCGACGTCCGCGACGAGACCACCCGCGACGTCGTCCGCGACCTCACGGTCGACCTCGGCCTCGGACTGGTGCGGATGCAGGAGCGGCACCACCGCATCGAGGACGTCTTCCGGGAGGGGGTGGCCGGCGGTGTCCAGCCCGTCTGATCGGCCCAGCGGTGTCATCCACGACCTCGGCTACCGGCCGTACCGCGGTCGCCGGCTCGGCGAGCGCGCGGTCGCCTGGTCGTTCTTCCGGACCGGGCTGCGCAACACCTACGGCCTGGGCCGGTCGGCGCGGTCGAAGGCGCTGCCGATGATCCTGCTCGGCCTGATGCTGCTCCCGGCACTGATCCTCGTCGGTGTGCTGGTGCAGGCCGGGAGGGTGCTCGACCTCGGCGAGCAGATCGTCCCGTACTCGACCTACCCGCTGACCACGCAGCTGCTGATCTCGGTCTTCGTCGCCGCCCAGGCGCCCGCGCTGATCTCGCGCGACCTGCGGTTCCGGACCATCACGCTCTACCTGTCGCGGCCGATGCGGCGGTCGGCGTACGTGCTCGTCCGCCTCGCCTCCCTCACCGTCGCCACCTTCGTGCTGATCGTCGCGCCGCTCCTGCTCATGTACGTCGGCGGCCTGCTCGCGGACCTGCCGCCGGCGCGCGAGACCGGGCGCTTCCTCGCTGCGGTGGCCGGCGCCGCGCTGCTCGCGGCGTGCCTGGCCGGGCTGGCGGCCGTGGTCTCGGCGCTGACGATCCGCCGCGGCCTCGCGGTCGCCGCGGTCATCGTGGTGCTGCTGGTCAGCTACGCCGTGGTCTCCGCGATCCAGGGCATCTCGCAGGAGGCCGGCCACGCGGTGGTCGGGCAGGTGGCGGGGATCTTCTCGCCGTACACGCTCGTCAACGGCGTACAGGTCTTCCTCTTCGGCGTGCCCGAGGCGACCGCGACGCCGCCGGAGGGCACCGCGATGGGCCTGCTGTACGTCGGCGCGCTGGTGCTGACCGTGCTCGGCTCGATCGCCGCGCTGCTGGCCCGCTACCGCCGGGTCCAGCCATGAGCGAGATCCGGATCGACCACGTCTCGCGCTGGTTCCGCAACGTCGTCGCCGTCAACGACGTCACGATGACCATCGGCCCCGGCGTCACCGGCCTGCTCGGCCCCAACGGCGCCGGCAAGTCCACGCTGATCGCGCTGATGTCCGGCTTCCTGGCGCCGTCCGCCGGGTCGGTGACGCTCGACGGCGCGCCGCTGTGGCGCAACGAGCAGGTCTACCGGCAGGTCGGGCTGGTCCCCGAGCGCGAGGCGCTGTTCGACTACCTGACCGGGCGGGAGTTCGTGGTCGCGAACGCCGAGCTCCAGGGCCTCCCCGACCCGGGCGCCGCCGCCCAGCGCGCGATCGCGCTGATCGAGATGACCGATGCTCAGGACCGCGAGATCTCGACGTACTCCAAGGGCATGCGGCAGCGGATCAAGATGGCGTCGGCCCTGGTCCACGACCCGCCGGTGCTGCTCCTCGACGAGCCGTTCAACGGCATGGACCCGCGGCAGCGGATCCACCTGATGGAGCTGATCCGGGCCATGGGCGCCGAGGGCCGGACCGTGCTGTTCAGCTCGCACATCCTCGAGGAGGTCGAGCAGGTCGCGCGCCAGATCGAGGTCGTCGTCGCCGGGCGGCACGCGGCCTCCGGCGACTTCGGCGCGATCCGGCGGCTGATGACCGACCGGCCGAACCGCTTCGTGCTGCGCACCGCCGACGACCGGCGGCTGGCGTCGGTGCTGCTGACCGACCCCTCGGTGCGGGGTGCCCGGCTGCGCGCCGAGGGCGGGATCGAGCTCGAGGCCGCGGACTTCGGTCGGTTCAGCGAGGTGCTGCCCCGGCTCGCGCGCGAGCACGGCGTCCGCCTGCTCGAGGTGACCCCGACCGACGAGTCGCTGGAGAGCGTCTTCTCCTACCTGGTGTCGTCATGATCTCGCGGACCATCGTGCGGCTCGGCGTGCGCAGCATCTTCGGGCGCTGGCGCGGGGTGCTGCTGTTCGTGCTGCCGCTCGTGCTGCTCGGGCTCTGCGTGCTGGCCCGGGCGCTGGTCGGGCAGAGCGAGGAGGCCTCGCGGCACACGCTCTACGGGCTCGGCCTGGTCGTGGTCGTGCCGCTGGTGGCGCTGCTCGCGACCTCCGGCGTCCTCGCCCCCGAGATCGACGACGGCTCGATCTCCTACCTGCTCGCCAAGCCGATCCCGCGCTCGACGATCGTGGTCAGCAAGCTCGTGGTCGCGGTCGGCTGCGTGGTGGCGTTCGCCGCGCTGCCGCTGCTGCTCGCCGGGCTGGTGCTGCGCACTGACGACCCGTCGGTGGCCGTCGGCTTCGCGCTCGGCGCGCTGCTCGGCGGTACGGCGTACTGCGCGCTGTTCGCGCTGCTCTCCGTGCTGACCCGGCACGCCGTCGTGGTCGGGCTGGTCTACCTGCTGGTCTGGGAGGGCCTGCTCGGCGGCCTGCTCGACGGCGTGCGGTGGCTGAGCGTGACCCGCTGGTCGGCGGAGGTCGCCGACCGGGTCGCCGGGCTGACCCTGGTGGCCGACCTGCCGCTGGCGTACGCCCTGGTCGCCGGCGCGGTCGTCATCGTGGGCGGCGCCTGGCTGACCGGCCAGATGCTGCGGTCGTTCAACCTGACCGGCGACGAGTGAAGCCGGGTCAGGTGCTGATGTCCGGGTACGGCAGCCCGAGGTGCGCGAGCTTGGCGGCGTAGTCGAGCTGCATCGCCAGCGGCTCGTCGAAGTCCCGCTCGAACATCGCGATCCAGAGCGTCAGCGTGAGGAACGGATGGGCGCCCATCTCGAACAGCGCGACGTGGTCGTGGTCCGCCAGCGCCCGCCGCTCCTCGTCGGTGAACGACAGCCAGGTGCTCCTCTCGGCCACCACGCAGTTGAGGATCCGGTTCGCCTCCTCGGCCTCCCACCAGGCGACGGTGCCGGCGGGGTCGTCGCGGTAGCGCTCGGTGAGCTCGGCGTCGCGGTCGATCGTGTAGAGGAACTTGTTGAGCAGGTACTTGCTCACAGCAGCGCTCCCTTCGCGGCGAGCGGGAGGCCGGGCACCAGCTCGGGGTTCGGGTACCAGGTGAAGTAGGCCTCCATGGTGTGGAAGAGGTCGAGGTTGTCGGCGTAGTCGGCCTTGCTGTGGCCGGCGATGCCCATCATCAGCATGAAGTCCATGAACCCGTGGGTGGCGTTGCCCGGCGCGTGCAGGCTGTCGAGCGTCACGTTGGCCAGGCAGCCGTCGATGTCGCCGGTGGCGATCCACTCGACCGCCCGGGCGTCGAACTCCGGGTCGGGGCCGTGCGGGCCGAACTGGCGTGGCCCACCGAGCTCGAGCGACAGGTGCCCGGTGCCGATGACGGCGACCCGCAGCTCGCTCGGCCAGGCATCGATGATCTCCCGGATCGTCTGCCCCAGCTGCACGAACCGCTCGGGGCGCGGCAGCGGCGGCGCGAAGATGTTGGTGTAGATCGGCACGATCGGCAGGTCGTTCTGCGGCCGGACCGTGAAGATCGGGCAGGTGATCGAGTGGTCGACGCGCAGCTCGTTGGAGAACGCCAGGTCGAAGCCGCGGTCGATGCCCTCGCGGAGCATGTACGCCGACAGCTCCTCGTCGCCGCGGAAGAGCAGCTTGGGGAGCCCGAACTCCCGCATCTCGTTCTCCCAGTTGCCGTCGTAGTACGGCGCCTTGCCGATGAGGAACTGGGGCATGTTGTCCAGCCAGAGCTGGTGGAAGTGGTCGGACCCGACCATCACCAGCACGTCCGGCCGGGCGATCGTGAGCGTCTCCCGGTAGGCCTCGACCTTGCGCACCCAGTCCGCAGCGAACGGCGGCGCCTCCTCGGCGGGCAGCTGGCTGGTCTTGTAGAAGAACGGGTGGTGGGTCGTGGCCAGGATCGCCACCAGCTTCGCCATCAGGCACTCCTCTCGGTCGTCGGCTGCGGGCAGCCCGTCGTACACATGTCCGTATCGCGGTGGAATCGGCCCGGAAGGTGTCGATCCAGCGTCCGCTGTGCGACCATCGCCGCATGGCTGGCCGAGGAACAGGACCCGACTTCGTCGAGGCGCTCGCGCGCGGTCTCGACGTGCTGACCTGCTTCGACGCCACCCACCGGGAGATGAGCCTGGCCGACATCGCGGCCGCCACCGACCTGGCCCGGCCCACGGCGCGCCGCCTGCTGCTCACCCTGGAGGAGCTCGGCTACGTGCGCGCCCGCAGCGGGACCTACGCGCTGACCCCGCAGGTGCTGCGGCTCGGCACGGCGTACACCAGCTCGCTGGGGCTGTGGGAGATGGCGCGGCCGCACCTCGAGGCCCTGGTCGCGAAGACGGGCGAGTCGTCGTCGATGTCCCAGCTCGACGGCTCCGACATCGTCTACGTCGCGCGGGTCGCGGTGCCGAAGATCATCGCGCTGCGCGTCGACATCGGCACCCGCTTCCCGGCCGTCACGACCTCGCAGGGCAAGGTGCTGCTCGCGGCCCTGGACGCCGAGGAGCGGTCCCGGGTGCTCGCGGAGCCGACCCGCTCCGGGCTCCCCGCGCCGGAGTACGACGCCGGCGCCCTCGAGGACGAGCTGCGCACCGTGCGGGCCCGCGGCTGGGCGCTCGCCGACGAGGAGCTGGCGCGCGGCATCCGCTCGGTCGCCGTTCCCGTGCGGGACGGCGAGGGCGCGGTCCGGGCGGCGATGAACGTCACCGTGCACGCCGCCGAGACCAGCGTGGAGACGCTGACCGGCGAGTACCTGCCGCTGCTCATGCAGGCCGCCAGCCAAGTCGCCGCCGACTGGGCGCTCTGGCTGTCGCGGCCGCAGGTGGAGATCCGCTGACACGGCTCAGCGGGTGTGCGTCGACGCGTCGGCGTAGTCGGTGTAGGTGTAGGGGTTGTCGAGCACCTTCGACTCGGGGACGTCCGGGCTCATGCCGGCCAGCCACTCGGCCTCGCCGAGCGTGTCCTGCAGGTAGGTGACGGTCTCCTCGACGGCGCGGCGGGCCTTGGCCAGGTCGGCCCCGACCAGCCGGTGCTCGTGCTTCACGACCCGGCCGTCGACCAGCACGGTGTGCACGTCGCCGCGCTGCGCCTGGAGCACGACGTGGCCGTAGGGGTTGAGGATCGGGAACATCACCGGCGAAGCGTCGTTCTTGATCAGCACCACGTCGGCCTTCTTGCCCGGCTCGATGCTGCCGACCACGTCGTCGAGGCCGAGCGCCCGGGCACCGCCGCGGGTGGCCCACTCGACGACGTCGGCCGCGCGCACCGAGAGGTGGGTGACGGTGTCGTTGGTGGCGTGCGCCTCGTGGTGCTCGCGGGTGCGGTCGGCGTTCAGGGTGCCGCGCATCGCCGAGAAGATGTCGGCGCTCATCCACACGCTGGTGTCCATCGACAGCGAGATCGGGATGCCGTGGCGGCGCAGCGCCCAGCTCGACGGGTAGCCCTGGCCACAGCTCGACTCGCTCTCGGCGGCGACCGACGCGGTCCCGCCGGATGCGGCGATCCGCTGGTAGGAGTCGTCGCTGAGGCTGGCGGCGTGGACGTACACCGTCTCCGGGGTCATGAACCCGTGCTCGTGCATCAGCCGGATGCCGTTGTCGTTGGTCGCGCCCCACACGCCGGCGTGCGTGGTCACGGGGACGCCCAGCTCGCGGGCCACCTCGAAGGCCGCCCGCTCGGGGAACTCCGGGTCCCCGGTGACGTCGAAGGCCATCTGGAAGCCGAGCATGTCGGTGCGCTTCATCCGGCGCTCGACGAAGTCGCGGAACTCCGGGGTCGCCGACCACTCCCACGGCGCTGCCTGGATGTTGCCGTAGGCGAGCACGAAGCGGCCGGGCACCTCCTCGAGCGCGTCGACCGCGGCGTCGGCGTGCTCGATCGTGTGCAGGTTGTGCGACCAGTCGACGCTGGTGGTGACCCCGGCCTCGAGCGCCTCGAGGGCGCTGAGCAGGTTGCCGGCGTAGATGTCCTGCGGGCGGAACTTCCGGCCGTGCTCGAGGTAGTTCCAGACGAAGTACTGGGTGAGCGTCCAGTCCGCGCCGTAGCCGCGGACCGCGGTCTGCCACATGTGCCGGTGCGTGTCGACCATGCCCGGCATCACGATGCCGCCCGACGCGTCGACCTCGGCCGTGCCCTCGGGGACCTCCAACGCCGGCCCGACCGCCTCGATCCGGTCCCCGACCACCAGCACGTCCGCGCCGGTCAGCACGCTGCGCCGGTCGTCCATCGTGAGCACCGTCCCGCCGCGGAACACGATCGCGGGCGCGGCGGCGAGCGCGTCGCCCTGGCTCGGACTGGTCATCGGAACCTCCTCGGCATTGGACGGACAGATGTCCGTTAAGGACGCAGCCTCGGGGTAATCGCGGTCACATGTCAAGGCCGGTTGACACATTCCCAGGGTCGCGCAACAGTTGCGGACACATGTCCGTTATACGGCAGCGAGAGGACGAGTCCGTGTCAGCAGAGCCCGAGACCCGAGGGCCGCTCGCCGGCGTCCTGGTGGCCGACTTCTCCCGGGTGCTCGCCGGGCCCTACGCCACGATGCTGCTCGCCGACCTCGGCGCCGACGTGATCAAGGTCGAGAGCCCGGCCGGCGACGACACCCGCCACTGGGTGCCGCCGCGGCGGGGCGACGTCGGCACCTACTACCTGGCGATCAACCGCAACAAGCGCTCGGTGGTCCTCGACCTCAAGGACACCGGCGACCAGGCGGTCGCCCAGGAGCTCGCGAGCCGCGCCGACGTCTTCATCCACAACTTCAAGCCCGGCGGGCTCGACCGGTTCGGCCTCGGGTACGACGACGTGTCCGCCCGCAACCCCCGCAGCGTCTACTGCTCGATCAGCGGCTTCGGCTCGGCCGGCGGCCGGTCGCTGCCCGGCTACGACCTGCTCGTCCAGGGCATGTCCGGGCTGATGAGCCTCACCGGCAGCCCCGACGGACCGCCGTACCGGGCCGGCATCTCGGTCTTCGACGTGATGACCGGGCTGCACTCGGTGATCGGCATCCTGGCCGCGCTGCGGCACCGCGACGCCACCGGCCGCGGCCAGCACGTCGAGACCAACCTGCTCTCCACCGCCCTGTCCGCGCTGGTGAACCAGACCTCGGCGTACGTCGCCGGGGGCGTCGTGCCGCAGCGGATGGGCAACGCCCACCTGAGCCTCTTCCCCTACGAGCCGCTCGCGACCGGCGACGGCGACCTGATCGTGGTCGCCGGCAACGACGGCCAGTTCCGCAAGCTGGTCGAGGCGCTCGGCGTGCCCGAGCTCGCCGACGACGAGCGGTTCGCCACCGTGGGCAGCCGCAACGACCGGCGCGAGGAGCTCCGGCCGCTGCTGCTCGAGCGGCTCGCGACCCGGTCGGCCCAGGAGTGGTTCGAGGTGCTCAGCGCGGCCGGCATCCCGTGCGGCCCGATCAACGACGTGCGCGGCGGCGTCGAGTTCGCCGAGTCGCTGGGGCTGGACCCGGTCGTCCTGGCCGGCGACGTGCCGACCGTGCGTAACCCGATCTGGTTCAGCGACAGCCCCGCCCGCTACGACCTGCCCCCGCCGGCGCTCGACGGCCACGGCGACGAGATCCGGGCCTGGCTCGGCTTCGGCCCGCACCCGCACGAGCCGGCACCCCCGCACGCCGACCAGGAGCTGCCGTGACCGACGACCACCCGACGTACGGCACCTCGCTGGGCGTCTCCGACCTGCACACCATCTCGCTGCTCGGCCGCGACCTCTCCGCGGAGCTGATCGGGAAGGTGAGCTTCGGCCACCTGGCCTTCCAGCTGATCACCCTGGTGGAGCCGACCCCGCAGCAGGCGCGCGTCTTCGAGGCGGTGCTCGTCGCGCTGGCCGACCACGGCTTCACCCCGACCGCGATCTCCGCGCGGATGACCTACCTCAGCGCCCCGGAGTCGATCCAGGGCGCGCTGGCCTCCGGCCTGCTCGGCGGCGGGTCGCGGTTCCTCGGCGTCAGCGAGGACACCGGCCGCTTCCTGGGCGAGGCGTTGGCGGGGCTCGACGAGCTGCCCACGACCGACGAGGGCTGGGACGCGGTGGCGGCCGACGCCGTCCGGGCCCAGCGTTCGGCCGGGCGCTTCGTCCCGGGTCTCGGTCACCACCTGCACAAGGAGGGCGACCCGCGCACGCCGGTGCTCTTCCGGATCGCCCGCGAGGAGGGTCAGTTCGGCCCGCACCTCGCGCTCTTCGAGGCCGTCGGCCGGGTGGCGCCCGAGGTGACCGGCAAGGCGCTGCCGCTCAACGGCGCCGGCGCCTGCGGAGCCGCGCTGGCCGACATCGGCATCCCGCTCGAGCTGCTGCGCGGCGTGGTGCTGCTGGCCCGCTGCGCCGGACTGCTCGGCCACATCGCCGAGGAGGTCCGGGGCCACCGGGTCGCCGCGGCGGTCTTCGCCGACGTCGAGCGGCACGCCGTCTACGTCGACCCCGCGGCAGCGGAGGACTGATGCGCGCCGCCCACCTGCACACCTGCGGCGAGCCGCCGCACCCGGTGACGGTCGACGAGCCCGTCGCCGGCGAGGGACAGGCGCTCGTCCAGGTCACCGCCGCGCCGATCACACCGCTCGACCTGCTCTGTGCGAGCGGCACGTCGTACTTCGGCGAGCCCGCGACGCCGTACGTGCCGGGTGTCCAGGGGGTCGGTGTGGTCCGCCGGTCCGCCCGGCTCGAGGCGGGCACCCGGGTGTGGTTCCCGACCAGCGCCGGGATGGCGCCCGGCGACGGCGGCATGGCCGAGCTGGCGGTGGTCCCGGACGCCGACCTGGTGCCGGTGACCGGCGCCCTGCCCGACGCCCAGCTCGCGGCCCTCGGGCTCTCCGCGATCGCGGCCTGGACGGCGCTGTCCTGGCGCGGGGAGCTGCAGCCCGGCGAGCGGGTGCTCGTGCTGGGCTCCAGCGGCGTGGTCGGCACCGTCGCGCTGCAGGCGGCCCGCCTCCAGGGCGCCGCCGCGGTGTACGCCGCGGCCATCGAGCCGGCCGCGGGCGAGACCGCCCGCACACTCGGCGCGGACGGGTTCGTCCAGCTGCGCGCGGACGACGACCCGGAGGACCTGGCGGCGCGGATGCGCGAGGTCGTCGGCGAGGTCGACCTGGTGCTCGACCCCCTCTGCGGGGTCCCGTCGTCAGCAGCCGCGCTGTGCCTCGCGCCAGGCGGCCGCCTCGTGAACCTCGGCAGCAGCGCCGGCGCGACCGCGTCGTTCTCGTCCGCGCACCTGCGCAGCGGGTCGCGCGAGGTGCGCGGCTACACCAACAACGACCTCACCGCCGAGCAGCGGTACGGCGCGCTGCGCCACCTGGAGATCCACGCGCAGGCGGGCCGGATCACCGTGCCGTACGAGGTCTTCCCGCTCGACGAGGTCGCCACCGCCTGGACCCGCCAGCTGCGCGGCGAGGTCGACGGCCGCGCGGTGATCTCGTTCGGCTGACCGGCGCGGCTGCCGGCACCGGGCCGCGTCACGCCACGAGGTCGCGCAGCGACCGGTCGGACGCGAGCAGCGCCTCGCGGTCGTAGGTCGAGGTGCTGGCCATCAGCTCGTCGGCCCCGGTGCGGTCGGCGAGGGCGTCGAGGCGGCGGCGCACGGTGGCGGGGCCGCCGGCGACGGCGCGGTCGAGGGAGGCGTCGACGCGACGGCGTACCTGCGCGGGCCGCTCGGCCCCGCGGATCGCCTCTTTCGGCTCGAGCGGCGGGAACTCACCGGTCTGGCGGGAGACGGCCAGCGCCCAGGCCTCGGGGAGGGCGAGGTCCCGGGCGGTGGCGTCGTCGTCGGCCACGGTGACGTCGAGGGAGATGGTCACCCACGGGGTGCTGTCGCGGTGGGGGCGGAAGTCCCGGCGATAACGGCGGAGCAGGTCGGGGAGCTCGTCGGAGTCGAGGACCGGGCCGCCGACGACGACCGGGAGCCCGTGGCGGGCGGCGACCTCGATGCCGCGGCCGGTGGCCAGGAGGTGGGTCGGGACGACCCGGCCGGTGGCCGGTCGCGCGGTGACCGGGCCGGTGCCGTCGAGGTAGCCGCGGAGCTCGTCGAGGTCGTCCTCGAACGACTCCGCCGCCTCGACGTCCCGGCGCAGCGCCCGGCGTACCGGCGGGGTGAAGCCGACCGACCGGCCCAGCCCGAGGTCGACCCGGCCCGGGTGCAGCGCGTCGAGCACCAGGAACTGCTCGGCGACGACGAGCGGCTGGTGCAGCGGCAGCATCACCCCGCCCGACCCGATCCGGATCCGCGAGGTGCGGGCGCCGATCGCGGCCAGCAGCACGGCCGGCGTGCCCGACGCGATCCCCGGGACCGCGTGGTGCTCGGCCACCCAGAAGCGGTCGTAGCCCACCCGCTCGGCGTGCTCGGCCCGCGCCACGGTCGCCTCCAGCGCCGCGGCGTCCGGGCGGCCGGCGCGGGTGCGGGAGCGGTCGAGCAGGGAGAGCCTCACCCCGTCCCAACGCGCTGCCGCCCGGCGCCCTTCCCGGGAGCGGCCCGTCAGGCCGCCTGGGCCTGCTTGCGCGCCTGCTGCTGCAGGCGGGCCTGGGCGGCCCGGCGCACCTTCGGCCCCTTGGTCGTCATCGCCCAGAGCAGCTTGGCCTGCGTGGGCAGGTTCTTCGCGGTCGTGGTGGCCAGCCAGCCGTTGGGCAACGACAGCCGCACGACCTTGTGCCAGGCCGAGTAGACCTGCTGCGGCAGCGGCGCCGAGTGGTAGTTGAGGTCGTACTTCTCGAACAGCGCCTTCACGCGCGGCGCGATCTCGGCGTACCGGTTGCTGGGCAGGTCCGGGAACAGGTGGTGCTCGATCTGGTGCGAGAGGTTGCCGGTCATCACGTGCATGGCCTTCGAGCCGGAGATGTTGGCCGAGCCGAGCATCTGGCGCAGGTACCACTCGCCGCGGGTCTCGTTGTCCGGGATCGCCCTCTTCTCGAAGGTCTCCACGCCCTCGGGGAAGTGGCCGCACATGATCACCGAGTGCGACCAGACGTTCCGCACCAGGTTCGCGGTGACGTTCGCCGCCAGCGTGGGCAGGAACGCGCCGAACGGGACGGCCAGCGCCGGGTTGACCACGTAGTCCTTGGTGGCCTGCTTGCGGATCTTCCGCAGGGTCTTGGAGAGGTTGGCCTTGAACTCCGCGGACCGCTTCTCCTTCGGCACCCGGAGGTTGCGGCCGAGCTCGAGGTCGTACGCCGCGATGCCGTACTCGAAGAAGCAGGCGTTGACGAAGTTCCACAGCGGCTGGCCGAGGTGCATCGGGTGCCAGCGCTGGTCCTCGTCGACGCGCATGATGCCGTAGCCGAGGTCGTTGTCCTTGCCGACGATGTTGGTGTACGTGTGGTGGATCTCGTTGTGCGCGTGCTTCCAGCCCTCGGCCGTCGACGCGTTGTCCCACTCCCACGTGGTCGAGTGGATCTTCGGGTCACGCATCCAGTCCCACTGGCCGTGCATGACGTTGTGGCCGATCTCCATGTTCTCGAGGATCTTCGCCACCGACAGGCCGACGGTGCCGAGCACCCACAGCGGCGGCAGCGCGGAGCCGAGCAGCACCGCGCGCGAGGCCAGCTCGAGGCGGCGCTGCACGTGGACGACCCGGCGGATGTACGCCGCGTCGCGCTCGCCGCGGTCGTCGAGGACGTCCTGCCGGATCGCGTCCAGCTCGATGCCGAGCTGCTCGACGTCCTCGGGCGTGAGGTGGGCGATGGGGTTCTCGGGCTTCTTGGTGATGGCAGTCATCGGGAGCGCGCTCCTTCATCGATGTGGCAGGCACCAGCGGCGGCGCTGATGCAGGTCTGGATCGGTACGCCGGCGGGGTCGGTCTCGCCCGGGACGGCGACCGTGACCGCACCGTTGCGCAGGTCGCGCACGGCGCCCTGCTTCAGCGGGATGACGCAGCCCATGCAGATGCCCATCCGGCAGCCGCTGGGCATGAGGACGCCGGCCGTCTCCGCCGCGTCCAGGATCGGGGTGGCGCCGTCGGCCTCGATCTCGCGGCCGTCGGCGAACGTGACGGTCCCCCCGTCGCCGGGCTCGACCAGCACGGTCCGGAACCGCTCCGTGGTGAGCGCCAGGCCGCGCGCGGCGTGGTGGGCCTCGAGCGCGTCGAGCAGCCCGGCCGGGCCGCAGCCGTAGGCGAGCCGCTCGTCGAGGTCCGGCACCAGGGTCGGCAGGTCGGAGACGTCGAGGACGCCGTGCACGTCGTCGTACCGCTCGATCAGCGTGATCCGGCCCGCGGCGCCGTGGGCGCGCAGCTCGTCGCGGAACATCGCGGTGTCGGCGCACTGGTTGACGTGCACGAGCACGATGTCGACGTCCGGCGGCACGCGCCGCGAGAAGAGGTTGCGGAGCATGCCGATCACCGGGGTGATGCCGGAGCCGGCGGTGACCAGGAGCAGCTTGTGCGGCAGCGGCTGGGGCAGGACGAACTCGCCCTCCGCCTGCTCGAGCTGGACCATCGTGCCGACCCGGACCGCGTGCACGAGGTGGTTGCTCACGACACCGCCGGGGATCGCCTTGACCGTGATGCTGATGCAGCGGTCGGCGCGCGGGCCGTGGGTGAGGGAGTAGGTGCGCCAGAGGCGGACGCCGTCGACGTCGACGCCGATGCGGACGTACTGCCCCGGCACGTGGCCGGCCCAGTCGCGGCCGGGCTTGATGAGGATCGTCGCGGACTCGGCCGTCTCGGCGGTCACCGCGACGATGCGGCCCTGGAGGCCCTCGCGGCCGCGGCGCAGCGGGTGGAAGACGTCGAGGACGTCGCCGAGCTCGAGGGGGGTGACGGCGGCCTCGGCCACGCGGCGCAGGCTCTGCCGCAGGCTGAACCCACGGGAGCCCCGCGTGTGGTGCGACGGGACGGCGATGCTCATGGATCCAGTGTGCTGCGCCCACCGCGTAATATCATGACCAGCAGACGTGAAGATCCGCGTCACATTTGTTCGCAGGAGACAAGAGATGGCCACGCGCCCCGGGACCGGAACCCCCGCGCTGCGGCACGAGCTCCCGCCGGCCGCGGTCGCGGCCATGCACGCCCAGCTCCCCACGCTGGCCGACGACGTGGTGGCCGCGATCGTCGAGGAGGTGCCCAGCTACCGCGACGCGTTCTCCGGCCCGATGGGCGAGACCATCAGCGACGCGGTCGAGCTCGCCCTCGGCGGCTTCCTGATCCTGGCCAGCCGGGGCCGCGCGGCCGACGTGCGGACGGCCCCCGCCGAGGGGTCCTACCAGCTCGGCCGCGGCGAGGCCCGGAGCGGGCGGACCACCGACGCGCTGCTCTCGGCGTACCGGATCGGGGCGCGCGTGGCCTGGCGGGAGCTCTCCACCACGGCGGTCCGGCACGGACTCGGGGCCGAGGTGCTCGCGGACTTCGCCGAGCTGGTCTTCGCCTACATCGACGAGCAGTCGGCGGCCGCCGTCGCCGGTCACACCGACGAGCTGGCCACCACCGGCCGGGTCCGGCAGCGGCTGCTCGAGCGGGTCGCGAACCACCTGCTCCAGGGGTCGCCCGTCGACCAGGTCGTCACCGCGGCCGAGCGGGCGGACTGGGAGCCGCCGCGGACCCTCACCGCCGTCCTGGTGCCGGAGTCCCAGGTGCGTCAGCTGCTGACCGCCCTCGCCCCCGGCACGCTCCAGGCGGCCGATGCCCCCGGGCTCGAGGAGGGCGCCCTACTGCTGGTGCCCGACGCGCACGCCCACCGGCGCCCGGCGTTGCTGCGGATCCTCGCCGACCGCGGCGCGATCGCCGGCCCCGCCCGGCCGTGGCTCGACGTGCGCGCGTCGTACGACCGTGCCCTCCGCGCGCGCGCCGCCGGGCTCGAGGTCGACACCGAGGCGCACCTGGTGTCGCTGGTGCTCGACGCCGACGCCTCGGCGCGCGCCGACCTGCGCGCCCAGCTGCTCGCCCCGCTCGAGGGGCTGCGGCCGGGCACCGCTGAGAAGCTTACGGACACCCTGCGCTGCTGGCTGCTGCACCAGGGCCGGCGCGACGAGGTCGCGGCCGCGCTGTTCGTGCACCCGCAGACCGTGCGCTACCGGATGGGGCAGCTGCGCGAGCTGTACGGCGACCGCCTCGACGACCCGGACACGGTGCTGGCGCTCACCGTCGCGCTGGGCTAGACGTCGTAGGTGCCGGGGAAGGTTCCCGGGGCGGGGTCCTCGCCGACGAGCCCGTCGACGGACTCCCGGATCAGGTCCGCGTGGCCGACGTGGCGCCCGTACTCCTCGATCAGGTCGAACAGGAGCCGCCGCAGGCTGGGGTGGTTGCCCGCGTCGTCCTGGATGTCGGCGGTGAAGTCGAGCCCACCTGCGGCGATCGCCTCGTCGACCAGCGCCTTCCCCTGGGCCACCGACTCGACGAAGAGCCGCTCGAGCGACTCCGGGGTGTCGTCGTCCTCGACCCGGATGTGCCAGTCCGCGTCGTCCCAGTCGGCCTCGCCGAACGGCGGGAACGGCCGCCGGCCGTGCAGCTTCCAGCTCAGCGTGATGGCCTCGACGACCGCCGCGTGCTTGAGCAGCCCGCCGAGGGTGAGGCTCGACGGGCCGAGCGTCTGCCGGATGCCGGCGTCGTCGAGCCCGCTGCACTTCCACAGCAGGTAGCCGCGCATCCGGTCCAGCGAGCCGAGCAGCGCCTGCTGGTCGGTGCCCGCGAGCGGGGGCTCCTGTCCGATGGTGATCTCCATGGCGCGACCCTAGGGCCGGCCTCCGACGGGTCGCCGCAGGCATGGGTGCCGGAGGAGCGGGTACGAGCGGTCCATGTCGAACACGCATTCGAACGACGACCGCCCCGACCTGCTCGGCGCCCCGGAGCCCGAGCGGCCCGACCAGTCCGCCGGCACCGCCAAGGACCCCGAGCAGTGGGTCACCGGCGACGAGCCGATGACCGGCGCCCAGCGCAGCTACCTCGACACGCTGGCCCGCGAGGCCGGCGAGCAGCTGAGCCCGGACCTCACCAAGGCGGAGGCCTCCGAGCACATCGACCGGCTGCAGGAGAAGACCGGCCGCGGCGCCTAGGCTCCGGGCATGGCCGAGACGCTCACCGCGCGCCGGCCGGCGACACCGGCCCGAAGACGCTGCGCTGGGTGCCGGTGCACAAGAAACGCCGAGATCGGCCGGCACCTCGGGCGCATGGACATCCTGCGGGAGCAGATCGACGGCGTGACGGGGCGCTGACAGCTCGGACTTGTCGGCCAATGCCTGACGTTGTCGGCCAAAATTTCGGCCGACAACGTCAGGTTTCCCCGGTTGACCGGGGAAACCTGCACCCCTAGAACCCCTGCCACGCCGGCTTCGCGGCGTAGACCTCGCGGTAGTAGTCGGCCCGCTCGAGCCGGGACGCGGCAGGATCGTCGAGGAGCACGGTCGCGTGCGGGTGCAGCTGGAGGACCGACGCCGGGCACGAGGCGGAGACCGGGCCCTCGACGGCGGCGGCCACCGCCTCGGCCTTGGCCGCGCCGGAGGCGATCAGCAGCAGGTGGCGGGCGCGGAGGATCGTGCCGAGGCCCTGGGTGAGCACGTGGCGGGGCACCTCGTCGACCGACCCGAAGAACCGCGCGTTGTCGCGCCGGGTGCGCTCGGTGAGGGTCTTGATCCGGGTCGCCGACGCCAGCGACGAGCCGGGCTCGTTGAAGCCGAGGTGGCCGTCGCCGCCGATGCCGAGCACCTGCAGGTCGACGCCGCCGGCGGCCCGGAGCGTCTCCTCGTAGCGGGGCCCCGCGTGCTCGGGGTCGGCCGGGTCCGGGCTCGCCACCCGGTCGCGCGCGATGCCGAGGGCGTCGGTGAGCTCGCGGAAGATCGTCTCCCGGTAGGTCTGCGGATGCCCGGGCGGCAGCCCGACGTACTCGTCGAGCAGGAAGCAGCGCACCCCGTCGTACGACGGGCCGGTGCCGGCGTCGTGCCGGCGGACCAGCTCGCGGTACGCCGGCAGCGGGCTGGACCCGGTCGCGAGGCCGAGGACGGCGCCCGGGTTGCCGCGGACGAGCGCCTCGACGGCGTCGGCGGCCAGCGCGGCCGACCGGTCGGAGATCACGACCTCCATCAGCCCAGCTCCAGCTCGACGGTCTCCTCGCGCGGCGGCAGGCCGAGCAGCGCGAGCGGCGTGGTCGTGGCGGTGGCCACGGCCTCGGCCACCGTGCAGCCGGTCTGCCGGACCAGCACCCGCAGGCAGTCGGCGACCGACGCGGCGGAGCCGGCGAGGGTCCCGTCCTCGAGGCGGACCGTGCCGCCGGCGACGACGACGTCCTGGTCGCCGAGCCGGGTCCGACCGGCGGGGAGGCCCAGCGCCGCGGTCGCGTCGGACACGCAGACGAACCGCTCCGGCCCCAGCGCCCGCCAGGCGGCGCGCACGAACAGCGGGTCGAGGTGGTGGCCGTCGACGATCAGCCCCGCGTGGAGATCGCCCCCGAACGCCGCCCCGACCGGGCCGGGCTCGCGCGCGGACAGCGGTGGCATCGCGTTGCCGAGGTGGGTGACGTACCGCGCGCCGGCGTCCACGGCGGCCGCCACGGCCGCGGCGTCCGCCGCCGTGTGACCGATCGCGACGACGACCCCGCGGGCGGCGAGCGTCGCGATCACCTCCAGCGCACCGGGCAGCTCGGGCGCGATCGTCGCCATCAGCACGCCGGCCTCGCGCGACCAGCCGTCGACGAGGTCGAGCGACGGCGGCCGCAGCCAGCGCTCGGGGTGGGCGCCCTTGCGCGCCGGGGCGATCATCGGCCCCTCGAAGTGCAGACCGAGCGGCTCCGCGCCCGCCCAGCCGGCGGGCGGTCCCGCGCGGAACGCCGCCAGAGCGGTCTCCCGCGCGGCCGGGTCCGAGGTGATGATCGTCGGCACGAACGCGACCACGCCGTACGCCGGCAGTGCGGCCGCGACCTCCCAGAGCCGCTGCGGCTCGGCGGTCAGGTCGATGCCGGCGGCGCCGTTGACCTGGAGGTCGACCAGGCCCGGGACCCGCATCGGACCGTCACCGCCCCAGCAGCGCGGCGCCGACGGCGGCCACCGGGTAGCTCGACGGCACGACCCGCAGCCGCCCGGCGAGGTCGAGGGAGGCGAGGAACGGCGAGCTCGCGGCCTGGTCCAGCAGCGCGCTCGCCACGGCCACCCGCAGCTGCTCGCCGAGCTGCGCCACGCCACCGCCGAGGACGACGGTCCGCGGGTCGACCGCGAGGGCGAGCACCCGGACGGCCGACGCGACGCCGGCGGCGAACTCGTCGCGCAGCGCGATCGCCTTCGGGTCGCCGCCCTGCGCCGCCGCGAACAGCGCCTGGGCGGGCGGGACCTGGCCGGGCGACGGCCAGGCGGCGGCGAGCGCCGACCCGGACGCCAGGGTCTCGAGGCAGCCGCGCTGGCCGCACTCGCAGAGCACGCCGTTCGGGTCGACGGGGATGTGCCCGACCTCGCCGGCCGCGCCGTGGTCGCCGCGACGGAGCCGGCCCTCGAGCACCAGCCCGGCGGCCAGGCCGGTGCCGATGCTGACGTAGACCAGGTCGTCCTCCCCGCTCATCGCGACCGCACCGAGGGTGGCGGCGTTGACGTCGTTCTCGACCACGACCCGGACCCCGAGCCGGTCGCCGAGCAGGTCGCCCAGCTCGAACCAGTCGCCGTCCAGGCCGAGGTTCACCGCGTGCTTGACCACGCCGCGCTCGTGGTCGACCAGCCCCGGGATCCCGACGCCGACGGTCCCCGGGAGCGGCTCGCCGGTCGCGGCGCGCAGCGCCTCGACGACCCGCGCCGCCGTCCGGACGACCCCGTCGCTCCCGGGCTCGGTCGCCTCGCGCACCCCGGCGAGGATCTCGCCCTCGGCGTCGACGACGACCCCGAGCGTCTTGGTCGCCCCGATGTCCAGGCCGACGTTCACCGGTCCCACCCTGCCTTCCTCAGCAGCTCGTCCACGACAGCGGCCCCCGGACGGGAGTACCCACGCGTGCAGATCCTCGGCGGCGCGCCGTCGTACGGTCCCGGCCAGCCCCACTCGACCACAACGGCGACGCCGGCGGTGTCGATCTCGGGATGCCGGTGGGCGTCGCGCACCTGCAGCACCACCGGCCGGTCCGCGACCGCTTGCTGACCTGGGCGCACGACGCGATCGGGCCGCAGGCCCCACGGCACCTCGCCGACCGCGATGTTGGCCGCGGTCGCCACGCTCACGAGCTCCGCCCCGCGCAGGTCGGGCAGCTCGCCCTCGACGGTCGTGGCCGCGCGCGCCCCGCGCAATTGAACGCTCAGCCTGCCCGGAGCAGCCCCAGAGGCAGTCTGGCCGTTCAATTGCGCGATCCGGCGCGCCGCGTCCCGCAGCCGCGCCTCCGGCAGCCGCCCGGAGCGGACGGCGGCGACGACGGCGGCCTGGACCTCGCGGACCAGCGCGGCGTCCTTGTCGGCACCGATGCACAGGAGGTCGGCGCCGGCGGCGAGCGACAGCACGGCCGCCTGGGGGATGCCGCGCCCGGCGCTGGCGCCGGCCATGTCGAGTGCGTCGCTCACGATGACCCCGTCGTACCCGAGGCCGTCCCGCAGCAGCCCGAGGACCGGAGCGCTGAGGGTCGCCGGCAGCGCCGGGTCGAGCGCGGGTACGACGATGTGCGAGGTCATCACCGCCGCCACCCCGGCGCGGGCGGCCGCCGCGAACGGCACCAGCTCGCGCCGCTCGAGGACGGCGAGCGGGGCGTCGACGGTCGGCAGCGCGAGGTGGCTGTCCTGCGCGGTGTCGCCGTGGCCCGGGAAGTGCTTGGCGCAGGCCGCGACGCCCGCGGCCTGCAGGCCCTCGGCCCACGCGACGACGTGCGCGGCGGCGCGCCCGGGGTCGGCGCCGAAGCTGCGGGTGCCGATGACCGGGTTCGCGGGGTTGGTGTTCACGTCGGCGACCGGGCCGAGGTCCAGGTCGATGCCGACGGCGGCGAGCTCGACGCCGATGGCGTACCCGGTGCCGCGGGTCAGCGCGAGGTCGTCGGCGGCACCGAGCGCGGCCGGCCCGAGCACCGGGCTGCCGTCCAGCGCGTGCAGCCGGGTGACGTCGCCGCCCTCCTCGTCGACGGCGACCACGGCGTGCGGCGCGACCGCGCGGATCGAGCCGGTGAGCGCGGCGACCGCCGCGGGGCCGTCGGCGGTGTTGCTGCCGAACAGGCAGACCCCGCCCAGGCCGGCCGCGAACAGCTCGGCCCAGTCGGCGGGCAGCGTCGTACCCGGGAAGGCGGGCAGCAGCACGCGGAGGGCCAGCTCCTCGACCGAGCTCATCCCTTCACCGCCCCGGACGTCAGGCCCGCGACCATCCGCCCCTGGACAACCAGGAAGAACACGACGACGGGGATCGCGATCAGCGTGGAGCCGGCCATGATGCCGCCCCAGTCGGTGCCGCGGTTGACGTCGGTGAACGTGCTCAGCCAGAGCGGGAGGGTGCGCCGGTCCTCGCGGGTCATCACGACCAGCGCGAGCGTGAACTCGTTCCACGCCTGGATGAACCCGAAGACGCCGGTGGCCACCAGGCCAGGCGCCAGCAGCGGGAAGGTGACCCGGAAGAACGCCTGCACCCGCGAGCAGCCGTCGATCATCGCGGCCTCCTCGAGCTCGAACGGCACGCCCGCCACGAAGCCGCGCAGGGTCCAGATCGTGAACGGCAGCACCGCGGCGACGTACACGATCGTGAGGCCCACCACCGTGTTGAGCAGGTTCAGGCCCTCCAGCATCTTGTACTGGGAGATGAACAGCCCCTCGACGGGGATCATCTGGATCACCAGCAGCGCGACGACGAAGCTCTTCATGCCGCGGAACCGGAAGCGGGACACCGCGACCGCCGCGACGAACGCGAACGCCAGCGCCACCACGATCGTGAGGACGGTGACCAGCAGGCTGATCTTCAGCGCGTCGAGGAACTGGTCGCCCTCGAACACGGTCCGGTAGTTGTCGAGCGTGCCGCCGAGCGACAGCCAGGTGGGGTCCGGGTTGCGGATCTCGTTGCGGGGCAGGAACGAGCTGTTGACCATCCAGTAGACGGGGAACGCGCACAGCAGGAACGCGACGACGCCGGCGAGGTTCGCGGTGACCTTGAGGGAACGGCGGACGGGGCGCGGCATGTCAGTCCTCCTGCCGGAGCATCGCGCGGACGTAGGGGCCGGTGAGGACGACGGTCAGCACCAGCATGAAGATCGCGACCGCGGCCGCCATGCCGAACTTCCCGCCCCCGATGCCGAGCCGGTAGATGTAGGTGCCGAGCAGGTTCGTGTCGTGGGTCGACCCGCCGGCCTGCTGGAGCACGTAGATCTGCGTGAAGACCCGCAGGTCCCAGATCACCTGGAGCAGGCCGACCACGAGCAGCACGCCCCGGATGCTGGGCAGCACGACGTTGCGCAGCCGCTGGAACGGCCCGGCGCCGTCGATCTCGGCGGCCTCGACGAGGTCCTCGGGCACCTGGGTGAGCGCTGCGTACACGGTGAACGCCACGAACGGGACGCTCATCCAGACCACGATCACCGTGGCCACGAAGAAGAACGACAGCGGCTGCAGCAGCCAGGAGTGGCCCTCGTAGTCGCGGCCGGCGTGGGTGAGCAGCCAGTTGACGACGCCGTACTGGGTGTCGAAGAGCCACTGCCACACGGTCAGCGTCGCGACCACCGGCATCGCCCAGGCGAGCAGCAGCGCGCTCTGGACCGCGACGCGGATGCCCTTCGACATGTGCCGCATCAACAGGGCGAGGCCGACGCCGAGCACCATGGTGACGGCGGCGTTCACGAGGCAGAAGACCAGCGACCGGAGGGCGACGCGCCACAGGTAGGCGTCGGTGACCAGCTCCCGGTAGTTGGCCAGGCCGACCCACTCCGGCGGGCGTCCGAACTGCTGGGCGAGCCCGAACTCCTGGAAGGAGAGCACCACCTGGCGGACCAGCGGGTACCCGAGCGCGAAGCCGAGCGCGACGACGGCCGGCAGCACCAGCAGGTACGGCAGGGCCGTCCGGCGCGGCCGCGGTGCGGTCTCGCTCATCGCTCCTCCTTCCGGGCTCATCATCGTGGGCAGGGCAGGGCCGGGGCGGCGGTCGGCGCCGCCCCGGCCGTGTTGGTGTCGCTGCGCGTGGCGGCTACCCGTTGAGCTGGCTGTTCATCTGCTCGTCGGCGGCCGCGGCCAGGTCGGCGACGTCGCCGCCCTGGGCGATCTTGCTGAACAGGTCCTCGAGGACCCGCGAGCCCTCGACGTTGGCCCAGCCCGGCGCCGCCGGGGTCAGCTTGGCGTTCGACGCCGCCGCGATGGTGGCCTGCGCGAACATGTCGTCCCCGAGCAGCGAGGCGAGCGACGTCTTGGCCGGGGTGAGGCCGTTCTCCGCCAGGATCGACTGGTAGTCGTCGCTGAGCATCAGGGCGACGGCCTTCTGGGCGAGCTCCTGGTGCTGCGACTTCGCGGCGACGGCGATGTCCGAGCCGCCGAGCAGCACCGGCGCGGGCTGGCCGTCGGAGCCGGGCAGCGCGAAGACGCCCACCTTCTTCGCCAGGTCCGGGCAGCCGGTCTTCGGGTCGTTGAGCAGGCCCATCACCCAGCCCGGGGTGGACATCATGCCGGTCTCGCCGGCGCAGAACGGCGTCCAGGGGTCGGCCTCGTTGCCGTCCTTGGGGGCACCCGACGCCTGCTCGAACAGCTGCTGCGCGCGCTCGAGGCCCGCGATCGACGCGTCGGACTCCAGCGCGCCCTCCCACGTGCCGTCGTTGTCGGCGGCGAGGTCGCCGCCGGCGTCCCAGACGAACGCGGCGCCGTTGCGCCAGTCCTGGCCGGGGAACCAGAAGCCGGAGAAGTTCGCCGGCTCCGGGTTGGCGTCCTTCAGCTTGACCGCCGTGTCGACGAACTCGTCCATCGTGGTCGGCACCTCGAGGCCGGCCTTCTCGAAGAGGTCGGTGCGGTAGAAGATGTACTTCGAGCCGGCGTAGTAGGGGACGGCGTAGGTCTTGCCGTCGACGGTCGCGCCGTCGACGAACCCCTGGAGCAGGTCGTCGCCGCCGAGCGCGTCGAGCTGGCCGGTCAGGTCCGAGAACGCGCCGGCCGAGGTGAACGTCGGCGCCTGCGTGTTGCCGATCTCGACCACGTCGGGGGTCTCGGACTCGCTGGAGAGCGCGGTGGTGAGCTTCTCGACGAGGCCGTCCCACTCCTGCTGCTCCACCGTGAGGGTCGAGCCGGGGTTCTGCTCCTCGAAGGTCTTCTTCAGCCACTGCCGGGCCTCGTCCGGCGTGTCGGTGCCGTTGAGCCAGACCCGGATGTCGGCGGCCTGCGGGGCGGAGTCCCCGGAGGAGCCGTCGCCGTCGCTGCTGTCGCCGCCGCACGCGGCCAGGGCGGTGAGGGCCAGACCGGCCAGCGCAGCGCCCGCGAGTGTCTTCTTGATACGCACCGCAGTGTTCCTCTCTTGCGTACTTCTCTGTTGGCTTCTCTGTCGTGGTCGGCCCGAGACGGGTCAGGAGACGCCGAGCTGTCCGGCGAGCACGAGAACGGCGGCGCCCACCAGCACCACGTCCTCGCCGAGGGTCGAGGCCCGGACCACCAGGCCCTCGCCGCTGACCGGCATGGTCCGGGAGCGGATGACCCGGTCCGCGGCCTCGCGGAGCGGTCCGTCGAGCAGCTCCTGCGGGCCGCTGAGCACCAGCTCCTGGAGGTTCAGGGTGCCGACCACGGGGGCCAGCGCGGCGCCGAGCTGCTCGCCGACGCGGGTGAGCACCTCGTCGGCGTCCTCGCCGTTCGCGGCGCCCTCGGCGAGCCGCCTGCGCAGCCGCGGCACGGCGACCAGGGTCTCCAGGCAGCCGGTCCGGCCGCAGGCGCAGCGCTCGCCGTCGGGGTCGACGACGACGTGGCCGATCTCGCCGGCGGCGCCGCGGTGGCCGTGCAGCAGCGAGCCCTCCAGGACCAGGCCGGCGCCGACGCCGGTCCCGACCCGCAGCACCATCAGGCCGCCGGTGCCGGTCTGGCCGAAGGTGTGCTCGCCGAGCACGGCGGTGTTCGCGTCGTTGGCGACGAACACCGGGAGGTCGAAGGCCTGGGCCAGGCTCGCGGAGAGCGGGGTGTCGGCCCAGGCCAGGTTCGGGGCGTCGATGACCGTGCCGTCGGCGCCGACGACGCCGGGGCTGCCGACGCCGATGCCGAGCACCGGGCGGTCGGTCAGCGCGATCAGCTCGGCCGCGAGGCGGTGCACGAGGTCGACGGCGTCCTGGCCGGTCGCGCCGTCGATGGCGACCTCGTGGCGGGCCCGCACCTGGCCGAGCAGGTTGACCACCGCGCCGGTCATCCGGTCGTCGTTGGAGAGGTCGATGCCGACGATGTGCGTGGCGTCCGCGGCGAGGCCGACCAGCGTCGGGGGCTTGCCGACCCGCGCCTCCGCGGGGGCGCCGAGCTCCTCGACCAGCCCGTCGGCGACCAGCTCGCCGATCAGGTCGGACGTCGTGACCCGGGTCAGTCCGGTGCTCCGCGCCAGGTCCGCCCGGCTCGCCGGGCCCTCCCGGAACAGCTGCTGGAGCAGCAGCGAGCGGTGGTGCCGGCGGGCGTCCTCCTGGAGCAGCTTCCCGCGCGGCCGCAGCGGCCGGCCCACCGGTGAGATCGTCGTCACGTTTGTTAGTTCAGCGCACTTACATATTCCACGTCAAGAGCCCCGCCACAATTCGCGTTGAGTTGGGCCTCCGTTCCCATCGAGTCCGGCAGAAGTTCCCTGGCCCGGGAAAGCCGGCCCAACTCAACGGTGATTCGGGCCCAACTCAACGGGGATTTGTGCCCGACTCGACGGTCAGAGGGTGAGGGCGGGGTCGTCGGGGAGGGAGAGGGTGAGGATCGCGTCCTCGATGAGCGGGTCCTGCTCGATGTCGGCCTCCACCCGGTGCAGGCGGACGGCGAGGTGCTGCTCGGTGTCGTCGCCGGTGAGGTCGACGGCCGCCACCACGAAGAGCCGCAGCGGTCCGATGTACTCGACGTGCAGGTAGGTGAGCCGGTCGATCGCGGGATGATCGAGCAGGCTGGAGATCACCCGCGTCCGCAGCTCGGGCGGCAGCTGCTCGCCGATCAGGTAGTCCATGTTGCGGCGCATCAGGAAGATCGCGACGAAGCCCAGCAGCACGCCGACCGCGATCGACCCGACCGCGTCCCACACCTTGTCGCCGGTCAGCTGGTGCAGCGCGATGCCGCCACCGGCCAGCAGGATGCCGAGCAGCGCGGTGAGGTCCTCGAAGAACACCGCCCGCAGCGTGGCGTTCGAGGTGCGGGCCACGAACCGCACCGGGTGCATCCCGAACCGCCGCGCGGAGCCGTGCACCTGTCGGGTGGCCTGGAGGAACGAGATGCCGTCGAGCACGAACGCGATCCCGAGCACCACGTAGTTGACCGTGTAGCTGGTCTCCGCGGACGACTCCGCCCTGAGCTCGGTGACGCCGTGCCACACCGAGACGACCGCACCGGCGGAGAACAGGCCGAACGCCGCGACCAGCGACCAGACGTACGTCGCCCGCCCGTGCCCCCAGGGGTGCTCGGCGTCCCGGGGGCGCTTGCCCTGCCGCTCGGCGATGAGGAGGAACACCTCGTTGCCGGTGTCCGCCCACGAGTGCGCCGCCTCGGCGACCATCGACGCCGATCCGGTGAGGACCGCCGCGACCGACTTGGCAGCCGCGAGCAGGCCGTTCGCGGCCAGCGCGACCAGGACCGTGAACAGCGACTGGTCCTGGACCGGCTCCTTCGGGATGGTGTCGGTTGCGGACATGGCCCCCGGTACCCATGGGCCGTGTGGCCTGCACCACGCACGTACGGTCGAGGCATGCGGCGACTCCTGGTGCTCCCCCTGCTGGCTGCGCTCGCGGTGCCGGCGGGCTGCTCGGGGGCGTCCGACCGGCCGGAGGCGGCGCCGGCGCGGGTCACCGGTTCGCCGGCCGCGGCGCCCACGGCGTACGACCAGTACGTCGCGCTGGGCGACTCGTACACGGCGGCGCCGCTGGTGCCGCCGACAGACACCAGCTCGATCTGCCTGCGCTCCGGCGCCAACTACCCGGCGCTGGTCGCGACGGCGATGCCGGGCACCGCGCTCACCGACGTGAGCTGCAGCGGCGCCAGCACGCACAACACGGTCAGCCCGCAGGTCGGTCGCACCGGCTCGGTGCCGCCGCAGTTCGACGCGTTGAGGCCGGGCACCGACCTGGTGACCATCGGCCTCGGCGGCAACGACGGGCAGCTGTTCGGCGGGGTGCTCGGCCGCTGCGTGCAGATCGCCGCCACGGCACCGGCGGGCGCCCCGTGCCGGGAGTCCTTCGCGCGGCAGGACCCGGAGCGGCTGGACACGACGTTCGCGCACATCGAGCGGAACATCGCCGCCGTCGTCCGCGGCGTCCGCGAGCGGTCCCCGCGGGCCCGCGTCGTCGTGGTCGGGTACCCGCAGATCATCCCGGAGTCCGGCACCTGCGAGCTGCTGCCGCTGGCCGCCGGGGACTACGCGTTCGCCCGGGAGATCAACGAGCGCCTCAACCGGGCGGTCGAGCGCGGCGCCGACGAGGCCGACGCCGACTTCGTCGACCTCTGGGAGCCGACCGCCGGGCACGACATCTGCGCCGACGAGCCCTGGATCAACGGCCGCGTCACCAGCGTCGGCACGGCGCTCGCCTACCACCCGCTCGCCGTCGAGCAGGAGCACGTCGCCCAGCTGGTGCTGGACGAGATCCGCTAGAGGGCGTCGTGGACCGGGACGCCGGCCACGACCGTGTACGCCGACGCCATCTCGCGCAGCGCCGCGCCGACGGCCGCGCTGTCGCCCTCCAGGGCCAGCGGGTTGCGGTCCAGGAGCACCAGGTCGCCCCGCGAGCCCGGGCCCACCATCGGCTGCCCGTCGACGGACGCCGCCAGCGCCTCGCGCACGGTCAGCGCCTGCTCGCCGTGCCAGGGCTCGCGCTCGTCGGCGCTGCGGTGCACGGCCGCGGCCATCGCCAGCCACGGGTCCAGCGGCGACACCGGAGCGTCCGAGCCGAGCACCAGGTCGGCCCCGTCGTCGAGCATCCACCGGAACGCGAAGCACCGCTCCGCCCGCTCCCCCCACACCCGCTCGGTGAGGTCGCGGTCGTCGAGCAGGTGCGCGGGCTGCACGCTGGCCCGGATGCCGAGCTCGGCCAGCCGGCGGACGCCGTCGCGCCGGGCCATCTGCACGTGCTCGACCGAGCCCCCGGCGCCGGTCTCGGCGAACGCCGCCAGCGCCTCCTCCACGGCGGCGTCGCCGATCGCGTGGCAGGCGACCTCGAGGCCCGCGGCGTTCGCGCGCGCGAACAGCTCGCGCAGCTCCGCACCGTCGAGGTTCGGCTGGCCCGCCGGGTACTCCAGCCGGTGCGCGTCGCCGTACGGCTCGCAGCACCAGGCGGTCCGGGTGTTCAGCGATCCGTCGCTGATGATCTTGAGCGGGCCCATCGTCAGCCGCGGGTCCCACGCCAGCGGGTCGCCGGTGCGCAGGCCCGCGGCGATCACGTCGTCGAGGGTGTCGGCGTACGTCGCCCACCGGATCCGGAGCACGTCGCAGCCCTGCGTCCACCGCTCCGACCACTCCTCGCGGCTGGCGCCGAACTCGAAGTCGGCCATGCCGGTGATGCCCTGCGCCGCCGCGGCGTCGAGCATCCGGCGGTAGGCCTCCGGCGAGGTGCCGTCGTTGCCGACCAGCGTGACCAGGCGCGGGTACGCCGCGAACCACTCGGTCTCGCGCACCACCGAGTCGCGCACCGGCATCGCGAAGTGCATCAGCGCCGTGGTGTTCAGCCAGGCATGGTGGCCGTCGCCGCTGATCAGCACCACGGCGGTGTCCCCGGAGACCGCGTCCAGCTCGGACACCGTCACCTCGCGGTCCCAGCCGCCCGAGCGGTGGCCCCAGCCGACGACGGGCAGGTCGGGGTACGCCGCGATCCGCTCGGCGACCGCCCGGGTGACCTCCTCGGGCGACCGGGCGCCGGCCAGGTCCAGGCGCTGGGAGGCCAGCGTCCACTGGGCCAGGTGCGTGTGCTGGTCCCAGAGCCCGGGGATCAGCCAGCGCCCGCCGGCGTTCACCTCGGCGACGCCGGGCGGCCGCAGCAGGCTCGGCGCGACCGCGATCACCCGGCCCTGCTCCACGAGCACGTCGACAGGACCCTCGGGCGCGACGTCCCCGTCGCGGACCGGGAGCGGGCGGGCGTTGCGGATCAGGAGGCTCGACACGGGCCAGACGCTAGTGGGCCCCTGTTTACGTGGGTACCGCGCCCGGGCATGATCGGGCCGCGGGAGGGTGAGGCAGAGAGGCGGAGCAGTGGCTGACTCGTTCTACGACGCGTTCTCCCCGGAGGAGATCGCCCGGATCAGCGCGGCGGGCACCCGCGTGCACGTGCCGCAGGGCTGGTCACCGATCTGGGAACGGACGCCGGCCGACAAGGCGTACCTGATCCTGGACGGCACCGTCTCGGTGCGCCAGCACGGGGAGGAGATCGCCCAGCTCGGCAAGGGCGACATCGTGGGCGAGGCGGCGATCGTGAACCACTCGCTGCGCACCGCGTCGATCGTCGCGCTCACGCCACTCGAGCTGATCCACTTCACCGACGAGGCCGTCCGCGCGCTGTGCGAGGAGATGCCGTCGTTCAAGGCGGCGCTCGAGGCCGTGGCGGTCGAGCGCTTCGGGGCGCGGTAGTTGGACCTCGAGCCCCTGCTGCTCGGCGGTCCGCCGACGCTGACCCGGCTCGAGGTGGCCGAGCGCGCCGGCGTCCCCATCGAGCTGGCGGAGGAGCTCTGGCGGCTGCTGGGCTTCCCGCGCACCGGCGACGAGGACGTCGCCTTCACCGACGCCGACGTCGACGCGCTGCGGCAGACCCGCGAGCTGATGGAGCTCGGGGTGCTCGGGCCCGACTCCCAGGCGGCGCTGGTGCGGACGTGGGGGCGCAGCTTCGCGCGGCTCGCCGAGTGGCAGGCGGCGTTGCTCGCCGACATCGACCCCACCGACGAGCTGGCCCGCGAGGCGCTGCCGCGGGTGGAGTCGCTCCAGTCCTACGCGTGGCGCCGGCACCTGGCCAGCGCCTCCGCGCGGGTGGCGGCGCTCGACGCCGGGAGCACCACGGCGCCGATGGCGGTGGGCTTCGTCGACATCGTCGGCTACACCTCGCGCAGCAAGCGCCTCGACGAGCGCGAGCTGGTGGCCTGGCTGGAGCACTTCGAGTCCGAGGCGGCCATGCTGGTCGTCGAGCACGGCGGCCGGATCATCAAGACCATCGGCGACGAGGTGCTGTTCGTCGCCGACCGGGCGCGCGACGCCGCCGAGGTCGCGCTGCTGATGACCGAGCGCGAGGAGCCGTTCCCCGACGTCCGGGTCGGGATCGCGTACGGCGACGTCGTGAGCCGCCTCGGCGACGTCTTCGGCCCGACCGTGAACATCGCCTCCCGGCTCACCGGCGTCGCGCGACCGGGCACCGTGCTCGTCGACCGCGGCGCCCACGACGAGCTCGCCGCGGACCCGGCGTACACGTTCCGCGAGCTGCGGCGCACTCCGGTCAAGGGCTACGCGAAGCTCCAGCCGCACGTGCTGCGGCGAGGGAACCCCGGCGCCTGACCACCTCGTCGTACGGGTGACGTGGTCGGCGAGGCGGGGAGAAGCATGGAGCAGGACGAGGACTTCACCGCCTTCGCCGGCGCGCGCTGGGCCGCCCTCGTCCGGTCGGGGATCGTCCTCGGCTGCACGCCCGAGGAGGCGCAGGACCTCGCCCAGACCGCGCTGCTGCGCTGCTACACGGCGTGGCGCAAGGTCGCGGCCGCCGACGACCGGGACGCCTACGTCTACCGGATCCTGGTGAACTGCCACCGGGACAGCCGCCGGCGGCGGTGGTGGGGCGAACGGCCGGCGGCGCGGCTGCCGGACCGAGGGGCTGCGGACCACGCCGCCCGGGTGGAGGTCGCCGACGCCGTCCACCGGGCGCTGGCCGACCTCACGGCCTCGCACCGCGAGGTCGTCGTGCTCCGCTACTACGCCGACCTCGGCGAGCAGCGGACCGCGGAGATCCTGGGCATCTCTCCCGGCACGGTCAAGAGCCGCCTCGCCCGCGCGCTGGCGTGCCTCGCCGCCAGCTCCCACCTGTCCGACCTCCCCGAAGGACGACCGCGATGACCGACTCCTCGCTCTCGCTGCTGGACCGGCTCGACCGGACGCCGGTGCCACCGGCACCGCTCGACGACCTGCTGACCGCCGGGCGCGCCGCGCGACGGCGGCGCCGCCGCGCGGTCGGCGCCGGCGCCATCGCGGCGGTGCTGATCCTGACCGGGGGCGCTGCGGGCGCCGCGCGCCTCGTGTCCGGGAGCGACCGCGCCGGGTCGCCCGCCGACGACACCCCGGGGGTCACCGACCTCCCGGTGCGCGTCACCGACGTGCTGCCGACCTTTGCGAGCATCCCGGGCCACCCGCCCTGGGGCGTGGCCGTGCGCGCGGCCTGGGACCCGGACGAGCACACCCTCATGTACATCACCGAGATGGGCTACAGCAGCAGCTGCCCGCCGACCGCGACCGCGGCGATGACCTCCCACGGGACGGTGCGGATGGCCGTCGTCGGCGGCTACGACGGCGACGGGCCGTGCACCGCCGACGCACGGCGGTTCGCCGTCGTGGTCGACGACGTCGCCACCTTGCCCGCCCACCTGGTCGTCACCGAGGACGGGGCGCCGCACGAGGTCCCGTTCATGACGAACGGCGTCGGCACCATGCACGGCGCGACCGATCGGCCCTGAAATAGGAGCTCGGCCGTTGCCGACGGGGGACACGACAACGACCGAGCGCTGCGAATCTACGTCGCTCGCCGGACCGGCACAACTCCTGCCCCACGGCGAGTCGGCGTGATTCGTCACATCTCGGCAAAATCCCCGCGGATCGGCGCTGATCGGCAGGGATCAGCGCAGCGTGACCTGCCGGTTGGCCAGCCCGGACCGGGCCGAGCGCTGCTCCGTGGTGAGGGCGGAGGTGTCGGCGAGCGCCTCGGCGAGGTCGGCGGCGAACCGCTCGGCCGGATCCTCCAGCGGCTCCGGGCCGGTGCCGACCGGCAGGTCCCACACCGGGGCGAGCAGGCCGTGCGCGCGGAACATGCCCACGAACCGCGACCCGTCCACGAGCACGTCCCGGCCGGCCGCGTGCAGGCGCGCGAGCGCGTCGAGCAGCGGGCCCTCCGGCTCCGGCATCACCCAGCGCAGGTGCTCCTTGGCGCCGACGTTGGTCCAGTACGCCGCCTCGACGGTCGTCAGCCGGGCGGTCGGGGACGCGGCGGTGTTCGCCTGCTCCAGCGCGGCGGCCAGCGCCGCCCGCTCGCCCTCCTCGACGTCGGCGATCCAGAAGTCGAAGCCGTCGTGGACGGTGACCGAGAGCCGGTCCCCGGCGACCAGGTCCTGCAGCCGCGGCCCCTCCCCTGGCGGGTCCGTGAGGCCGACGATGCCGGCGTCCGACTCCAGCGCCTTGAGCAGCACGGCCCCGAGGTCGCGGGAGACGTCGCCGAAGTTGTGCTGCACCTGGAGCCCGAGCCAGATCTCCCCGCTGTCGCGAACCATCGCGGGCGCGGCCATCGGGAGCAGCGTGCAGAGCTGCACGGTCCGGTCGGCGTGGTCCTTCAGCGTGAGCGGCGCGGTCGCGGCCGGCACCAGCTCGCGCATGGCGACGACGTCGCACTCCGAGGGCAGGCCCTCGAACGGCCGGCCGACGAACGGCGCGGGCGCCCCGCCGGCCGCGCCGTGGCAGGCCTTGTAGCGCTTGCCGGAGCCGCACGGGCAGGGCTGGCGCGGGCCGACCTCGCCCTCGACCTCCGACGGACGGGACTGCGTGCGGGCCTTGGTGCGGGACTTCTTCGCCATGGCCGCGAGGCTATAGCCCGCGGTCGTCGAGCAGCTCCAGCAGGTACGCCGGCCGGTCGGTGATCACCGCCTTGACCCCGAGCTGCAGGCACAGGTCCAGCTCGGTGGGGGTGTTCACGGTCCACACGTGCATGTCGTGGCCCGCACTGGTGATCCGCGGGCCGAGCTTCTTGTGCTCGGTGAGCTCGTCGATCCCGGGGCCGACCAGCCAGTCCGGGCCGATCACCCGGCTGAGCATCGGCCACAGGTGCGCATGCTCCACCAGCTGGACCAGCGGTACGCCGGGCGCGCGCTTCTCGACCCGCTGCAGCGCCTTCCAGCTGAAGCTCATCACCCGGGCCGGCGACCCGGGGCGGTCCCAGCCGAAGTGGTGCAGCAGCTCGACCAGGCGGCGCTCGACGAGGCCGCCGTACCGGGTGGGGTGCTTGGTCTCGATCGCGACCTCGACCCGGCGGTCGTAGTCGGCGACCATCTCGAGCAGGGTGCGCAGGGTCAGCACGCGGTGCAGCCGGTCGTCGCGGTCGGGGGCCTCGTCGTCGAGGTCGCGCCAGGGGTTCTTCCAGGACGCGAAGTCGAGCTGGTCGAGCTCGGCGAGGTCCATCGTGGAGACGATCCCCTTGGTGGCGGCGGTCCGCCGGAGGTCGCGGTCGTGCACGCAGACCAGGTGCCCGTCGGCGGTGAGCCGGACGTCGCACTCCAGCCCGTCGGCGCCGTCGTCGAGCGCGGCGACGTAGGCACCGAGCGTGTGCTCGGGGTTGTCGTGGCTCGCGCCTCGGTGGGCGACGACTTGCGGCCGGTTCACCGGGCAGGCAGCTCGACGAGGTGCACGGTCCGATGATGTCAGGCCCGCGGTCAGCGGGCGCGGAGGAACTTCCCGAAGTGCGGGACGGTGAACGCGACGCTCCCCCGCTCCGCCGAGTACACGAGCCCCTTCTTGATCAGCCCGTCGCGGGCCGGCGAGAGCGACTGCGGCTTGCGGGACAGGTGCCGGGCGACGTCGGCGGTCGCCACTGCGGCGTCGCCGTGCTCGGCGCCCAGGTCCGCCATCGCGGACATGTAGTCGCGCTCGGCCGGCGTCGCGCGGTCGAAGCGGGCGCCGAAGAAGCCCACCGCGAGCTCGGCCTCGGCCTCGGGCGCGGCCATCCGGACGTCGGCGACGGTGATCAGCGACTCCAGCGCCACGTCCCAGGTGACCTTGCCGTAGGCCTGCACGAAGTACGGGTAGCCGTCGGTGAGCCGGTAGAGCTCGTCCAGCGCGGCCGGCTCGAACGCCACGCCCTCCTCGGCCGCCGGGCGGCGCCAGGCGCGGTCGGCCATCTCGCGCGGCAGCCGGTCCACGCTGACGTAGCGGAACAGCCGCTCGGCGTACGACTTGGACGCGGCCAGCGCGACCGGGAGGTGCGGGAGGCCCGCCCCGACGACGATCAGCGGCGCGCCCTGCTGGCTGATCTCGTGGCAGGCGCCGCAGAGCGCGGCGAGCTCGGGCAGCGGGATGTCCTGCATCTCGTCGACGAACAGCCCGACGCCGACGCCGAGGTCCTGGGCGAGGGCCGCGACGTCGGTGAACAGCTCGACCAGGTCGAGCTCGAGGTCGCCGGAGTCGGCCCGGCCCCGGCTGGCCGGTACGTCGACCGGCGGCGTCCACCTCGTGCCTCCCCTGGATGCAGCGCGGCGGTCCTCGAACGCGGTCTTCAAGGCGAAGCTCTTCAGCACGCCGGCGACGGCGTCGACGCGGTCGGGGTCGCGGTGCCGGTGCGCGACCTCCCGGACCGCGGCGTGCACCGCCTGCGCGATCGGGATCCGAATGCTCTGGTCGGGCCGGGCCTCGATCTTGCCGGTCCCCCACGCCCGGCGCACCGCCTGCCCGCGCAGCGCGTTGAGGAGCACGGTCTTGCCCACGCCGCGCAGCCCGCTGAGCACCATGCTGCGCTCGGGCCGCCCGTTCGCGACCCGCTCCAGCGTCACCTCGAACTGCTCGAGCTCGCGGTCGCGGCCGGCCAGCTCGGGCGGCCGCTGACCGGCCCCGGGGGCGTACGGGTTCCGGATCGGGTCCACATCAGGACGGTATCCGCGCGTCTAGCGGAATCCGTAGACAACGCGCCGACGGCGCATGTAACGCGGTGTCGGCACTGCTATGAACCCGCTGCAGCGGGTTCCTAGTCGCTCCAACCCCGCGTTACAAGCGCAGGGTCAGGCGGTCTCGGCGCTGCTCAGCCGGTCGCGGGCGGACTCGTAGGAGCGGACCAGGCCGGCGCGCAGCAGCTCGATCAGCGCGGGGACCTCGTCGATGGACAGCCGGAACGAGCCGGCGCAGACGTTGTCGCGCCACAGCGACAGCACCACCAGGCCGGACTCCTCGTGCCAGGACACCCGGAGCGCGCGGTCGTCGCCGCGGGCGTCGAGGAAGATCGACCCCTGCTGCGGGAACGGGCGGACGGCGGGCACCCCCTCATGATGCGCCGATCGGCGGAGCATGTCACCGGTTCTGCCGAGGAGCCCGCTGAACAAGACGGGCGAACGCGAGCGGCGTCCGGTGCGTGCGGTGGCAAGGCCGCCGAGGGAAGGCATGGCGAGCCACGTCGACCGAGGGGAACGCAGCCAACGCTCCACCGGTCGTCGCGCAGCCGCGCGGATTGTGCAGCGGGCTCCTAGACTCGCTGCGTGCCCGAGCTGCCCGAGGTGGAAGCGCTGGCCCTCGACCTGCGGGGCCGGCTGGACGGGCACGCCATCGCGAAGATCCACGTGGCGCAGTTCAGCGCGCTGAAGACCTTCGACCCGCCGCTGTCGGCGATGGAGGGCACGCTCGTCGACGACGTGAGCCGGCACGGCAAGTTCCTCGACATCGAGGCGTCCGGCGTCCACCTGGTGCTGCACCTGGCCCGCGCGGGCTGGGTGCGCTGGCGCGACGAGGTGCCCACGATCCCGCCGAAGCCCAGCCCCAAGTCGACGCTGGCGCTGCGCGTCGTCCTCGACGACGGAGCCGGCCTCGACGTCACCGAGGCGGGCACCCGCAAGAGCCTGGCGGCGTACGTCGTCCGCGACCCGGACGACGTGCCCGGCATCGCCAGCCTCGGGCCGGACCCGCTCACCGACGACTTCACCGTCGACCGCTTCCGCGAGATCCTCCAGCGGGAGGGCGGCAAGCAGCTCAAGGGCGTGCTCCGCCACCAGGGCACGATCGCCGGCATCGGCAACGCCTACTCCGACGAGATCCTGCATGCCGCGCGGATGTCGCCGTTCAAGCCCGCGGGCCACCTCACCGACGACGAGGTCCAGGTCCTGTACGACGCGCTGCGCAGCACGCTCGGCGCCGCGGTCGACCGGTCGCGGGGGCTGGCGGCCAGCGAGCTCAAGGGCGAGAAGAAGTCCCACCTCGCCGTGCACGGCCGCACCGGCCAGCCCTGCCCGGTGTGCGGCGACACCGTGCGCGAGGTGTCGTTCGCCGACTCCAGCCTCCAGTACTGCCCCACCTGCCAGACCGGCGGCAAGCCACTGGCCGACCGACGGATGAGCAGGCTCCTCAAATGATCCCCACCGTGACGATCGACGGCGTTCCCGACCCGATCCCCGAGGGCCTCGTCGTCCTCGACGTGCGCGAGCCCGTGGAGTGGCAGCACGGCCACATCGAGGGCGCGATCCACATGCCGATGGCGACCGTCCCGGTGCGGCACGCCGAGATCCCCGACGCCCAGGTGCTCGTCGTGTGCCGGGTCGGCGGCCGGTCCGCCCAGGCGGTGATGTGGCTGCAGCAGCAGGGCCACGAGGTCGTCAACCTCGACGGCGGGATGCTCGAGTGGGCGGCCGCGGGTCGCCCGATGGTCAGCGAGACCGGCCAGCCGCCTCAGGTGGTCTGACTCCTACGGACTCTGGGTCAGCTCGCTGAGCTCGGACATCATCGACTCCAGGTCCGACGGGTCCATGCTCGGCAGGTCCGACGGGTTGATGCTGGGCAGGCCGCTGGGCAGGTCGAGCGGGCAGTTCTTGGTCGTCCACTCGCTGAACGCCTCGCCGTCGGCCTGGTCGTCGGAGCTGAGGTCCTCGCCGAGGTGCTCCAGGTCCTGGAGGGTGGCGTTCTCGTCCAGCTTCTTCGCCTGGTCGACGAACAGCTCGAACCCGTGGCGGGCGTCGTCCGGCATGTCCGCGGGCGTGCCGACGTCCTCCATGTCCGCGGCCCACGTCTTCAGCGCGGCGATCATCCCCGAGGAGTCGCCGCCGGTCGTGGCCGCCGACATCACCGTGTCGAACAGCCCGTTGAAGGCCGTGCAGAAGTCGTCCAGCGAGGCGTCGTCCGGCGCCGAGCTCCCCGACCCGCCGCCGCTGCCCCCGCCGCACGCCGTCAGCGAGGCGACCAGGGCGAGGCTGGCCGCGGCGGCCGCCCGGCGGATGTTCCGTGCTGTCCTCATGGGTCCGTCTCCCGTCCGCAGTCCGTGGCCTCACCCTCCACCCCTGCGGGCCGGGAGTCCAGGGTCATCGGGCCCGGGACCCCCGGGCCACCGGCCCTCGGGCCGCAGCCGTCAGCCGAGCTCGGGGCACTCGTCGGACAGGTAGCTGTCGAACGCGCTGGCGTCCTTCTGCTCCTGCTCGCTGAGGGACTCCTCCAGCTTGCCGATGTCCTCGGCCGTCGCGTCGTCCGGCAGGCCGGCGATGGCGTCGAGGGTGACCTCGAGCCCGTGCCGGGCGTCGTCCGGGATGTCCGCGGGCGTGCCGGTCGCCCGCATGTGGTCGGCGGCGTCGTGCAGCGCCTGCACGGCCGTCGACGGGTCAGCGTTCGGGTCGAGCTTGCCGAGGTCCTCGGCGAGGCTCTTGAAGTTCCCGCAGAACTCCTCCTTCGACGCGCTGGTGGGCAGGCCGCCGCTGTCGGCGCCGTCGCCGCCGTCGCTGTCGCCACCGCCGCAGCCGGCGAGGCCGCCCAGGACGAGTACGAAGCCGGCGAGCGTGAGTGCAGTCCTCATGGGGCCACCCTGCCCTGTCCGGGCCGGTCGACGCGAACCAGGTCGGGTGCGGGCGCGGCGAGCGCGGCCGGGAGCCGGCGCAGGTACGCCGCACGCGGCACCTCGATCGCGCCGAGGGAGGCGAGGTGCGGGGTCACCCACTGCACGTCGAGGAGGCGGTCCAGGGCGTGCTCGTCCGACAGCCGCTCGACCAGCGCGACCAGCGCGGCCTTCGACGCGTCCCGCTCGGCGTGGAACATCGACTCCCCCGCGAACAGGCCGCCGATCGCGACGCCGTACAGCCCGCCGGCCAGGCGCCCGTCCCGCCACGCCTCGACCGAGTGCGCCCAGCCCAGCTCGTGCAGCCGCTGGTACGCCGCCGCGACCTCGCGGTCGATCCAGCCCGACGGCCGGGCCGGGTCCGCGCAGCGGGCGACGACCTCCGCGAACGCCGTGTCGACGCGGATCTCGAAGTCGCGCATCGAGCGCCGCAGCGACCGTGAGACCCGCAGGCCGTGCAGCGGGAGCACGCCCCGCTGCACGGGGCAGAACCAGTACATCGGGTCGCCGCGCGCGCCGGACGGCATCGGGAACAGCCCGCGCCGGTAGGCCTCCAGCAGCGTGCCGGGCTCCAGGTCCGCGCCGATCGCGACCAGGTCGTCGAGCTCGTCGTACGCCGACGGGTCGCCGAACGCCCAGCGCGACGGGGGCGGTTCGACCGGCATGGTCCCGACCGTAGCGCCGTACGATCGACGCATGAGCCAGCAGGTGGTGCGCTACGCACCCGGCCTCACCCACTCGTTCGTGGGCGAGGCGCTGCACCGCGCGATCGCCGGCGCCGGGCCGCTCAAGCCCGCGGCCGAGACCGCGGAGAAGCTCGGGTCGGTCCACGAGGTCGTCGAGACCCACGTGCGGTACGCCGGCGCGCAGGGCCTGCTCACCGGGCTCGGTGGCGTCCTCACGGCCGCCGTGACGATCCCGGCCAACCTCGCCGGCCTGGCGCTGGTGCAGGCGCGCATGGTCGCCGGCATCGCGCACCTGCGCGGCTACGACCTCGACGACCCGCGGGTCCGCAACGCGGTTCTCACCTGCATGCTCGGCCGCGAGGCGGTGGACCGGAAGATCGAGGAGCGCGCGCTCCCCGGCCCGCCGATGGCGATCGCGACCGCGCCCGTCCACGACCCCGACCTCGACCGGCTGCTGGCCACCGAGGTCGCCGCGGACCTGGTCCAGCGGGTCGGCGGCAAGCGGCTGGCGATCAGCATCGCCCGGCGTACGCCGGTGGTCGGCGGCGCCTTCGGGATGGGCGTGGACGGCTGGGCGACCTGGCGGGTCGGGACCTACGCCGCGCGCGAGCTGCGGCCGCGCAACCGCCGGTAGACCCGGAGCAGGCCGCGCCCGGTCGGCCCGGTCTGCAGCCGGCGGACCACCTTCTCCCGCCACCGGTACGTCGGCCGCAGGTAGGACCGCTCCAGCGCCCGCTGGGCCTCCTCGAGCTCGCGGCGCAGGCTCTCCTCGCTGCGCCGCAGCCGCGCGCCCTCCAGCAGCAGCGCCCTGATCGCGTCGACCGCGGCCGCGGACACCTGCTTCTCCGCCGGATGGTCCGGGTCGGCGTACCGCGCCACCGGCGGCGCGCCCTCGAGGTCGTGCAGGTCGCCGATCACGTCGTACCCGCGCCGCTCGATCTCCGCGACCCACGACCGGGTGGTCTCCGCGACCCACGGATGGGCGTCCGGCGGCAGCGCGAGCCGCGGGGAGCGGGTCCGCCGGGAGAGGGTCTGGTGGGCGAGCAGCTCCCGGACCAGCGGCCGGTAGTCGGCGGGCGCGAGCTCGCGGTTCGCGGCCCGGTTGATCCGCCGCACCAGCGCGGTCTCCGGCGCGCCCAGGGAGGGGTTGGACCGCTCGGCCTCGAGGTCGAGGTCGATGCCCTCGAGGCCCAGCGCGAGGCTGAACCGCTTCCACAGCAGCCGGCTCGAGCCGCCCGCCGGCGGGACCGTGACCAGGTGGATCCGCTCGGGCGGCAGGTCGTGGCCCCAGCGGTTGAGGATGTCCGGCAGCTCCTGCACGCCCCAGAACCAGGTGGCGATCCGGCTCTCCCGCTTCGGGTCCTGGATCTGGTCGAGGAACGCGCCGTAGGTCAGCGACGCGCGGTGCTTGACGTTCTCCTGCCACTCCGCGGGGATCTGGCGGACCAGGTCGCGCACCGAGAGCACGAGGTGCACCTCGGTGCCGGCGCCGTGGCCGAGCGACTCCAGCGCGCGCCCCGCCTGCGCCCGCGAGGCGGTCGCGAGGATCTCGTGGCTGATGATCGCGGTCCCGTGGTGGTGGCGGACCTTCTCGGCCAGCCGGTCCCAGGCGCCCACGGCCTCGGTCTCGAGGCCGCCCCACGGCAGCCGCATCAGGTCGAGGGCGGCGAGGAAGTGCGCGTCGAAGCGGTCGGCCGGGTAGAGGATGTCGTGGCTCGCGAGCGTGCGCCGGTTCCGGAACAGCACGTCCTGGAGGTACGACGTGCCGGTCTTCGGGGTGCCGACGTGCAGCAGGACCTTCTTGCTCACGATCTCCCCTCGAGCAGCAGGCGCATCGCCAGCGCCAGGACTCCGGCGTCCGACGGCTCCGGGACACCGGCCCGTGCGACCGGCAGCAGCCGGTCCGGGTCTCCGTGCACAGGGTAGCCAGCGCGGAGCAGCCCGTCGCGGACCCGCACGGCGCGGGCGTGCAGCCAGTCGGCGTGCTCGGGCGGGACGACGAGCGGCGGGCCCTCCTCCGCGACCAGGCGCGGCAGCAGGGTCTGGTGCACCAGCGCGCGCTTGCGGCCCGGCACGGCCAGCAGGCCCAGGACCTGGCCGACCCGGCGGGCCAGCTCGGTGGCGTCCGCCGAGAGCGGGTGCGGGCCGGGCAGCGGCCGGCGTACCCCGACCAGGCGCGGGACCGCAGCCGGGTCGAGCACGACGTGCACGCGCTCCGGACCGACCCGGTCGGTCCAGGCCCGGGCGGTGCGGAGCAGGTCGACGCGCCGCGGGAGCGCTCGGCCGCGGGTGCAGGCGGCCAGCCAGTCGCGCCAGGCGGGCGCGCCCTCGGCCAGGCTGCGCACGGTCCACGCGTCCGCGAGCATCGTGCCGACGTCGGTGCCGAGCACGAGGACGGTCGAGCCCCGCCCGCCCGGCGGGCGGCCCTGCGCGACCAGCGCCGCGCGCATCGGGTCGGCGAGCGCCGGGTCGCCGACCAGGCGGTACCTCGTCCGCCAGAGCCGCGGCCGCCGGTGGTGCCGGGCCTCGGGCAGCCCGGCCGCGACGACGTCCTCGGCGAGCACGTTCGCGGCCACCCGGAGCAGCTCGTCGTCGGGCAGTTCGGAGGGGTCCACGGGAGGTGGCCCGAACTCCAGCCGGTCCACGGCGCCCTCGAGCTCGAGGTCCGGCCGGCCCCGGCCCGGAGCGCTCGCCTCGAGCACGCTGGTGGCCAGGTCGTCACCCGGGTGGCCGGCCGCGTTGAGCCGGCGGAGCAGCTCGAGCTGCTGGGCGCCGGGGAGGACCCGGCCGCGGGGCTCGCCCTCCCCGGTCCAGTCGCGCCAGGCTGTCGTGCCGCCCGAGCGCAGGTGCGCGACCCAGCCCCAGGCGCGGCGGACGCCCGGAGTGTCCTCCACTACCTGTCCCTCAGCCGCTGGACGCCGGCCCGGACCCGCTGGGTGAGGTCCCGCTCGGGGTCGGGCCGGCGCGCGGCCTCCCGGGTCATCGCGGCGAGGGCGTCGAGCGCCGTGCCGAGCTGGCGCTTCGCGCGGACCCGGTCGGGGTCGCGCCAGCGCTCGCCGGGGGCGGGCGCCACGGGGCGGAGCTCCTCGATGTCGCCGACGACGTCGACCCCGCTGCCCTCGATCCACTCGATCCAGCGCTCGGTCTGCTCCTGCGCCCAGGGGTACCGCTCGGGCGGCAGGGTCACCGCGGCGGACTTCCGCTTGACCAGCTCGCCCTGGGCGAGCATGTCGCGGATCAGCTCGTCGTACGACGACTCGCGGCGGGCCTGCCGGTCCATCCGGCGGTTGAGCTGGCGGATCACCTGGGTCTCGGCGATGCCGAGCGACCGGTTGGAGCGGTCGCTGTCCAGCGGCGCCCAGGCCGGGTCGATGCCGAGTACCCCGCACATCCGCTCCCACAGGGCGTCGCCGGTCTGGTCGGCGCCGGACGGGGGGACGGTCACGACGTGCACGTGGTCCGGCGGCAGGCCGGCGCCCCAGGTGCCGAGCACGCGCGGCACGTCGAAGGCCCGGTAGAACCAGGTGCGGCCCTTCTCGAACCGGTCCAGGAACCGGCGGTAGCTCCAGCGCCGGCCCTGCTTGACGCTCTCCTGCCAGGCGGCGGGGATCTGCCGGCCGAGGTCGCGCGCGGTGTAGACGACGTGGATCTCGCTGCCGGCCAGGTCGCGCATCGCGCGCGCGACGTGGGCGGGCGTCGCGGGCGCGAGGATCTCGTGGCTGATCACGACGGTGCCGGAGCGCCGGCGGACGCGGCGGACCAGCGCCTCCCAGCTGCCGTCGGCGTGGCCGGGGGCGCCGCCCCAGTCCTGGCCGAGCAGGTCGAGCGCGCCGCGGAAGTGCGCGAGGCCGGGGCTGACCAGCGGCGAGGTGGTCGGGAAGTGCACGTCGTGGGCCGCGAGCGACCTGGCGTTCACCGAGAGCCTGTCCTGGAGGTACGTCGTGCCGGTCTTCGGCGCACCGATGTGCAGATAGACCCTCCGGCTCATGCGGTGGATTCTGCCAGCGCCCTCACCACGGCCGACGGGCTGGGGCGGCCGAGGTGCCCGGCCATCCACGCGCTGGTCGCGACGACCTGGCCGAGGTCCACGCCGTGCTCGATGCCGAGGCCGGTGAGCAGCCAGACCAGGTCCTCGGTCGCCAGGTTGCCGGTGGCGCTCTTCGCGTACGGGCAGCCGCCCAGGCCGCCGGCGCTGGCGTCGAACGTCGTGATGCCGGCGCGCAGCGCGGCGAGGGTGTTCGCGAGGGCCTGCCCGTAGGTGTCGTGGAAGTGCATCGCGAGCTGGTCGGTGCCCATCCCCGCGGCAGCGAACGCGTCGACGAGGGCGGTCACGTGGCCCGCCGTACCGACGCCGATGGTGTCGCCGAGGCTGAGCTGGCTGGCGCCGAGGTCGAAGAGCCGCTTGCCGACGCTCACGACCTGGTCGACGGGTACGCCGCCCTCCCACGGGTCGCCGAAGCACATCGAGACGTAGGCGCGGACGTCGAGCCCGGCGTCGCGGGCCCGGCGCACGGTCGGCTCGAACATCGCGAACTGCTCGTCCAGGCTGCGGTTGAGGTTCTTCTGCGCGAACGTCTCGGTGGCGGAGCCGAAGATCGCGATGTGCCGGCAGCCGAGCTCGAGCGCCCGGTCCAGGCCGCGCTCGTTGGGCACGAGCACCGGGCAGTCGCGTCCGGCCTCCCCCAGCAGCTCCATCAGCTCGGCGGCGTCGGCGAGCTGAGGGACCCACTTCGGGTGCACGAAGCTGGTCGCCTCGACGACCGGCAGGCCCGCGGCGAGCAGGCGCTGCACGAACTCCGACTTCACGCCGGTCGGCACCAGCGCCTTCTCGTTCTGCAGCCCGTCGCGCGGGCCGACCTCGTAGATCGTGACGCGCTCCGGCAGCCCGTCCTGGCGGACCACGGTCGGCAGGTCACTCATGGGGCTCCACCTCCAGCAGCGTGTGGCCGAGCGCGACCTGGGCGCCCGCGGCGGTGCTCAGGCCGGCGACGGTGCCGTCGAACGGCGCCTTCAACGACAGCTCCATCTTCATCGCCTCGAGCACGACCAGCACCTGGCCGGCCTCGACCCGCTCGCCGTCCGCGACCCGGACGTCGAGCACGGTGCCGGGCATCGGCGCGGTGACCGCGCCGTCGCCGAGGTCGACCGCGTGGTCGCCGAAGACGTCGGGACGGCGGAACACGAACCGCTGGCCTTCCAGCACCAGCTCGACGTGGTCGGTGCCGACGTCCGCGACCGGCCGGTCGTGCGGAGGCGGCCCGGTGAGCGTGACCGGCTCGTCCAGCTCGATCACGACCGGGGCCGGGTCGGCGGCCAGGCGGAACCCGTCGGAGTGGAAGGGGCCGTCGTCCTCGCGGCGGGCGAGGAAGACCTCCCAGGCGGCGGCCAGCCGCGCGGGCGCCGGGTCGGGGCGGGGGACCTCGTGGCGATCGAGCCAGGCGGTGTCGATGGCCGCGTCGCGGAACTCGTCGCTGGCGACCAGGGCCCGCAGGAAGCCGGTGTTGGTGGTGAGGCCGAGGATCGCGGTGTCGTCGAGGGCGTCGACCAACGCGGCGCGCGCCTCCTCGCGGGTGGCGCCGTGGGTGATCACCTTGCCGAGCATCGGGTCGTACGACGTGCTCACGACCTGGCCGCTCTCCAGCGCGTGGTCGACCCGGGCGGCCGACGGCCAGTGGACGCGCGTCGCCCGGCCGGCCTGGGGCAGGAAGCCGCCGAACGAGTCCTCGGCGTACACCCGGGCCTCGATGGCGTGGCCCGTGACGGAGACGTCGTCCTGGGCCAGCGGCAGCGGCTCGCCGGCCGCGACCAGGAGCTGCAGCTCGACCAGATCCAGACCGGTGATCAGCTCGGTGACCGGGTGCTCGACCTGCAGGCGGGTGTTCATCTCCAGGAAGTACGCCTCGCCGGTGGCGTCGTCGAGCAGGAACTCGACGGTGCCCGCGTTGCGGTAGCCGACCTGCTCGGCGAGCGCGACGGCGCTGGTGGTCACGAGCTCGCGGACCTCCGGGCTGATCGTCGGCGCGGGCGCCTCCTCCAGCACCTTCTGGTGCCGGCGCTGGGTGGAGCAGTCGCGCTCCCAGAGGTGCAGCACGTGACCGTGCGCGTCGGCCATGACCTGGACCTCGATGTGGCGGCCGCGCTCGACGTACTTCTCGATGAGGAGGGTGTCGTCGCCGAACGCGCTGCGCGCCTCGCGGGCGGCCGCGGCCTTGGCCTCCTCGAGGTCCGACTCCTCGCGGACGATGCGCATGCCCTTGCCGCCACCGCCGGCCGCGGCCTTCACCAGGACCGGGAACCCCGCCTCCTCGCCGCGCGGGACGACGGGCACGCCGGCGGCGACCGCGATCTCGCGGGCGTGGTCCTTGCGGGCCATCGCCTCCATCGCCTCGGGGGGCGGCCCGATCCAGGCCAGCCCGGCGTCGGCGACCGCGCGGGCGAAGCCGGGGTTCTCGGACAGGAAGCCGTAGCCCGGGTGCACGGCCCGGGCCCCGGCGGCCAGCGCCTGGGCGACCTGGGCCTCCGGGTCGAGGTAGTCGCCGGCGCTGAGGACGGCGCGGATCCCGAGCCGGTGGCAGGTGCGGGCGACGCGCGCGGCGATCTCGCCGCGGTTGGCGACGAAGACGGACTCGAACATCACGAGCTCCTTGATCCACTCACTGGGTTTCGACGCGCCCGTTTCGACCTCGTCCCTCGGTCGCAGGGCTTGCTCAACCTGGTCGCGCCCACGCGTCGCCCTCGTTCCTCGCGCGTCACTGCGCGCCTCACATCCTGAAGATTCCGTAGCGGGGCTCCGGCACCGGCGCGTTGGCGGCGGCCGCGAGGCCCATGCCGAGGACGCGCCGGGTGTCGGCGGGGTCGATGATCCCGTCGTCCCAGAGCCGCGCGGTGGAGTAGTACGGCGAGCCCTGGGTCTCGTACTGCTCCCGGATCGGGGCCTTGAACTCCTCGTCGTCGGGCTTGCCGGCGACGGTGGCGAGGACCGACGCGGCCTGCTCGCCACCCATCACCGAGATCCGGGCGTTGGGCCACATCCAGAGGAAGCGCGGGTCGTAGGCGCGGCCACACATGCCGTAGTTGCCGGCACCGAAGGAGCCGCCGATGACCACGGTGAACTTCGGGACGACCGAGCAGGCGACGGCGGTGACCAGCTTGGCGCCGTCCTTGGCGATGCCGCCGTTCTCGTACTCCCTGCCGACCATGAAGCCGCTGATGTTCTGCAGGAACACCAGCGGGATGCCGCGCTGGTTGCACAGCTCGATGAAGTGCGCGCCCTTGAGCGCGGACTCGCTGAACAGGATGCCGTTGTTGGCGACGATGCCGACCGCGTGGCCCCAGACGTGCGCGAAGCCGGTCACCAGCGTCTCGCCGTACAGCTTCTTGAACTCGTGGAAGCGGCTGCCGTCGACGATCCGGCGGATCACGTCGCGGACGTCGTACGGCGTGCGGGTGTCGGCGGGCACCACGTCGTACAGGGTGCTGGGGTCCTCGTGCGGCTCCTCGACCGGCGCCAGCCGGTACGGCGCGCCGGGGCCGCGCCGCTCGAGGGTGCCGACGATGCTGCGGACGATCGCGAGCGCGTGCGCGTCGTCCTCGGCGAGGTGGTCGACGACCCCGGAGGTGCGGGCGTGCACGTCGCCGCCGCCGAGCTCCTCGGCGGTGACGACCTCGCCGGTCGCGGCCTTCACCAGCGGCGGGCCGCCGAGGAAGATCGTGCCCTGGTTGCGCACGATCACGGTCTCGTCGGACATCGCGGGGACGTAGGCGCCGCCGGCGGTGCACGAGCCCATCACGCTGGCGATCTGCGGGATGCCCCGCGCGGACAGGTTGGCCTGGTTGAAGAAGATCCGCCCGAAGTGTTCGCGGTCGGGGAACACCTCGTCCTGCATCGGGAGGAACGCGCCGCCGGAGTCGACGAGGTACACGCACGGCAGGTGGTTGTCGGCCGCGACGGTCTGCGCGCGCAGGTGCTTCTTGACCGTCATCGGGTAGTAGGTGCCGCCCTTGACCGTCGCGTCGTTGGCGACCACTACGACCTCGCGCCCGCTGACCCGGCCGATGCCGGTGACGACGCCGGCGCTGGGCACGCTGTTGGGATCGTCGGGGCCGCCGTACATGTCGTACGCCGCCAGCGGGCTCAGCTCCAGGAACGGGCTGCCCGGGTCGAGCAGCCGGTCCACCCGGTCGCGCACCAGCAGCTTGCCGCGGTCGGTGTGCTTCTGCCGGGCGGCCTCGCTGCCGCCGCGCCGGGCGACCGCCAGCCGCTCCCGCAGCTCGTCCACCAGCTCCGTCATGTGGCTCACGGACCTAGGTTAGCGATCGTTAACCTAAGGGTCCAGCGGCTGCATGAATCCCCGGTCGACCGGGGAAACCTGCTGTTCTGCGCAGGCCGGCGCACCGTTGCCGTCACTGCCGGGACTTGTCGGGGAATCCCTGACGTTGTCGGCCGAAACTTCGGCCGACAAGTGACAGTTTCCCCGGTCGACCGGGGAAACCGCCGACCCAGCCTCAGCGGAACGCGCAGCCCTCCCGCAGCCCCAGCCGGCGGAAGATCACTGCAGCGGGACAGAAGCCGGTGACCGACGACTGCAGCAGGTTCAGGCCGGCGAAGGCGGCGAGCAGCAGCCACCACGGCGAGACGAGCGCGCTGAGCAGCACGCCGGCCAGCACGATCGTGCCGGCCAGCGCGAGCACCGCGCGGTCGAGGTTCACGACCGCCCCAGCAGGCGGGACAGGAGCCCGGTGGCCGGCTCGCCCTCGTGGCCGGCGCAGCGCTCGGCCTTCGGGACGCCGGCCAGGACCTGGTTGACGTGCAGGCCGCAGCCGGCCCAGGAGGCCTTGCCGCAGCGGCGGCAGGTGACGGGTCGACACATGGGGGTGATCCTTTCGGGGGGTGGGCTCAGCCGTGGCTGAAGTGGATGTCGGGCAGGACGCGGCGCAGCCAGCGCGGTGACCACCACGCGGCGCGCCCGGTGAGGCGGAGCAGCACGGGCAGCAGCACCAGCCGGACGAGGAACGCGTCGAGCAGGACGGCGACGCCGAGCACGATGCCCATCTCCTTGGGCGGCAGCGGCCCGGACAGGGAGAACGTGAAGAACACCGCGACCATGACGGCGGCCGCAGCGAAGATCACCCGGCCGGAGTGCGCGAGCGACCCGACCATGGCGTCGCGTGGGTCCCCGGAGCTCTCGTAGTGCTCCTTCGCGGAGGCCAGCAGGAACACCGTGTAGTCCATCGCGATCGCGAAGATCATCGCGAAGAAGAACACCGGCGCCCACGCGTCCAGGAAGCCCTGGTGCTCGAAGCCGAAGAACGACGAGCCCCAGCCCTCCTGGAAGACCAGCCGGGCGACACCGAACGCCGCCGCCGTGGACAGCAGGCTGGCCAGCGTCCCGAGCAGCGCGATCAGCGGCGCCTGCAGGGCGAGGAGCAGCAGCAGGAACCCGAGCCCGAGCACGACGCCCAGCACCATCGGGGTGGACTGGTCGAGCTGGGACTTGAGGTCGAGGTTCTCCACGGCCGCGCCGCCGACCAGCGCGGACGACGGCAGCTCGCCGCGCAGCCGGTCGACCGTCGCGGACAGCGCCGGGTCGGACGGGTCGACGGTCGGCACCGCCTGGATCAGCTCCAGACCGCTGCCGTCGGTCGCCGGCTGGGCCGGCAGCGCACCGGCGATGCCCTCGTCGGCCGCTAGGACCGCGGTCGCGGCCTTCGCCTGGTCGGCGTCGACGACGACCTGCAGCGTGCCGGGAGCACCGGGACCGAAGGAGCTCTGGACGAGGTCGTACCCGACGCGCGCGCTGGCGTCCTCGGGCAGCACCTTGATCGACGGCATCGCGGTCTTCAGCCCGAGGATCGGGGCGGCCAGGGCGAGCAGCACGACCAGCGCCCCCGCGCCGTACACCCACGGGTTGCGCCAGAGCCGCTCACCCCAGGCGGCGAACCTCGGGGACCGGTGCTCGCCGGTGTGCACCCACCTCAGGGCCAGCTTGTTGATCCGCAGGTCCAGCTTCGCCAGCACCAGCGGCAGCAGGGTCAGCGTGGCCGCCAGCACGAAGACGACCGCGAGCATGATGCCGCCGGCCATCGAGCGGAACGCCGGCGACGGGACCAGCAGCACCGCGGACAGCGCGACGAGGACCGTCGCCCCGGACAGCAGCACGGCCTTGCCCGCGGTGTCCATGGTCTCCGCGATCGCGTCGGCGACCGGTCGGTCGTGCCCCATCCGCGCGGCGCGGTAGCGGACGACGAGGAACAGGGCGTAGTCGATGCCGAGCGCGAGCGCGAACATCATCGCGAAGTTCATCGCCCAGATGGAGACCGGGACGAACTGGTTGATCAGGACCAGCGAGCCGGCGGAGGCCACGAGCCCGGCCAGGGTCAGCAGCAGCGGCAGGCCCGCCGCGACGAGCGCCCCGAAGGCCAGGACGAGGATCGCCAGCGTCACCGGCCAGGACAGCATCTCGGACTTCATCATCGCGTCGAGGTTGGCGCCGTTGAAGTCGGCCCAGAGCTGCGAGGCGCCGGTCGGGTGCACCTCGACCGACCCGGTGGAGAGATCCTGCAGCGGGCCGGTCAGGTCCTTGGCTGCCCGCACCATCTCGTCGGTCGAGCCGTCGGCGCCGGCGAGCAGCACGGCCGTGTGCCCGTCCTGGCTGAGGGTGGCGCCCGGCTGGGGCTGGACCACCTCGGCGATCCGCGGGTCCTGCTGGAGCAGCCTGGTGGCCTCGGCCAGCACCCGGGCGCCGGCGCCCTCGCTGACGTTCCCGGACGGGTCGTGGACGACGACCTGGATGGCGGAGCTGGCGTTGCCGCCGAAGTGCTCCTGCGCGAGGTCGCGGGTGGCGACGGACTCCGAGCCCTGGGCCTGCCAGCCGGCGCCGGACAGCTCGGCCTCGACGCGCGGGGCGAAGATGCCGAGGCCGATCACCACGAGCAGCCAGACCACGGTGGTGGCCCGGCCGTGCCGGACGACGGCGAGCCCGAGGCGGCCCAGCGGGCCCGGCCGCTGCTGGGGGGTCAGCGCGGGCGGGCTGCCGGCGCGGTGTGCGGTGGAGGTCATGACATTCCTTCGTGCGGTGGGCGGGACATCAGGTGAGTGCGGCCGCGGCCGTGCCGACGGCGACGACGACCACCAGGCCGGTGAAGGCCTGGCCGAGACGGTGGGTGCCGATCCGGGTGGCGACCCGGGTGCCGAGGAGGGAGCCGACGGCGGAGGCCGCCGTCAGCAGGAGCACCAGGCCCCAGTCGGGGTGGACGCCGGACCCGGCGCGGACGCCGAGCGCCACGGCGGTGGTGACGGCGATGACGACCAGCGAGGTCGCCGCCGCCTGCCGCAGGGGCAGGCCGAGCACCAGGACCAGGGCCGGTACGACGAGGAACCCGCCGCCCACGCCCAGGAAGCCGGTGAGCAGCCCGACCGCCGTCGCGGTCACGGCGATCCGGAGGGCCTGCGGGCACGCGCAGCGGAACGGGCGGAACGCGACCACGGGCTCGAGGACGCCGGCCGGGTCGCCGCCGTCGCGACGGCGAGCCTGCCGGACCGCCATCAGCGTGGCGACCACGAGCATGAGGACGCTGAACGCACCGAGCAGCACCTGGTCGGGCACCCGGGCGGACGCGTGCGCGCCGACCACCGCGCCCCCGACCGCGACCGCCGCGAAGCCGAGGCCGCGGGACACCAGGACGGTGCCCTGTCGCCGGGCCGCGAGCAGGCCCGTCAGCGCGCTCACGCCGACCACGACCAGTGATCCGGTCGTCGCCTGCTGGGCGGTCTGGTCGAGCCCGAACACCAGCACCGGGACGGCGAGGATCGACCCGCCGCCGCCGAGGGCACCGAGGCTCAGCCCGATCAGGGCGCCCGCGAGCAGCGCCACCACCATGTGCACGCAGTCCCCCGTCAGGCGGCCGTGACCAGGCCCAGGCCGGCCGTGGCAGCGCGCTCGAACTCGTCGTCGACGGCCACGACGCGGTGCCCGCGGGCCGCCAGCAGCGACGCCACGATCGAGGCGCGGTAGCCGGCGGCACAATGCACCCAGATCTCGCCGCCGGGCACCTCGTCGAGCCGGTCGAGCACCTCGTGCACCGGGATCCCGAGAGAACCCTCGATCGCCCGCTCGGCGCGCTCCTGCTCGCGGCGCACGTCGAGCACGACGACGTGCCGGTGGTGCCGGACCTGCGCCAGGTCGGCGAAGGTGGCCGTGGGGAAGCTGCCGAGAGGCCCGTGCGTCCAGTCCTCCGGGTGGCCGGTCGCGTGCGCGGCGGGTCGGTCGATGCCGATGCGGACCAGCTCGCGCTGCGCCCAGGCCACGTCTTGCGGCGTCGCGCCCAGCAGGGTCAGCGGGGTGCCCCACGGGACCAGCCAGCCGACGTACGTCGCGAACTGCTCCTCGGCGCCGATGTTGAAGGAGCCCGGCGCGTGGCCGGCGGCGAACGCGGTGCGGTGCCGCAGGTCCACGACCCACTCGCCCGCGTCGATGCGGCGCCGGATCTCGTGGGCGTCGGCCGGCTCCGGGGTGCTGAGGTCGGGCTCGCCCGGGCCGGCGGCGTTCCCCGGCCCCATGTGCGCGTAGTACGCCGGCCAGGCGTCGAGACCGGCCAGCAGCTCGCGGACGTAGGTCTCCTCGTCCTGGGTCAGCACCGGGTTCGTCCGGAGCTCGTCACCGATCGTCGAGGCCACGGCCTCGGACTGGGTCGCCGAGCAGAACGACCCGAAGCCGTGGGTGGGGAACAGCTCGGCGTCCTCCGGCAGCAGGGCCGCCAGCCGGTGCGCCGAGGCGTGCTGGTGGCGCACCAGGGCGCCGGTGCTCTCGGGGCCGAGCAGGTCGGGGCGGCCCGTGGCGCCGTACAGCAGCGAGCCGCCGGTGAAGACCGCGACCCACCGGCCGGTGGCGGCGTCGGTGAGGGCGTAGCTGAGGTGGGTGAACGTGTGGCCCGGCGTGGCCAGCACGGCCAGCCGCATGCGCGGCCCCACCTCGACGGTGTCGCCGTCGGAGATCGGATGCCGCTGGTAGGCGACCCGGTCGGCGGCGTTCACGTGGTACGTCGCGCCGGTGCGGGCGGCCAGCGCGAGGCCGCCGGTCAGGTAGTCGTTGTGGAGGTGGGTCTCGAAGACGTCGCTGAGCCGCACGCCGTGCTCGTCGAGCAGGTCGAGGACGCGGTCGATGTCGCGCTGGGGGTCGACGACGAACGCGACCTCCCCGTCGTGGACGAGGTAGCTGCGGTCACCGAGGGACGGCGTGTCGATCGGCACCACCTCGAGGTCGTGGCTCATCGGCAGGTCTCTCCTCGTGCTCGGGAATACCCCGGGGGGTATCTCGGTTGCCGACCATAACACCCCGGGGGGTATCGTCAAACCCGGGAACCGACACCGCAGAGGAGACCCCGTGAGCACCACGACCCTGACCAAGGACAACTTCGAGCAGACCGTCACGACCGACGGGATCGTCCTGGTCGACTTCTGGGCGTCCTGGTGCGGCCCGTGCCGCCAGTTCGGCCCGATCTTCGAGGCCGCGTCCGAGACCCACGAGGACGTCACCTTCGGCAAGGTCGACACCGAGGCCGAGCGCGAGCTGGCCGCGGCCGCCCAGATCACCTCGATCCCGACGCTGATGGCCTTCCGCGACGGCATCCTCGTCTTCGCGCAGCCCGGCGCACTTCCCGCGCCCGCGCTCGAGCAGGTCATCACCGCCGTCAAGGACCTCGACATGGACGACGTCCGCGCGCAGCTCGCCGCGCAGGAGCAGGACGGCCAGGCCTGATGCCCGGCTACACGCTGTCCGCGACGCTCGACCGGCCGTACGACGCGGCCGTCGCCGACGTCCGGGCCGCGCTGGCCGACCAGGGCTTCGGCGTCCTCACCGAGATCGACATCCGGGCGACCCTGGCCGCCAAGCTCGGTGTCGAGGTCGCGCCCCAGGTGATCCTCGGCGCGTGCCGGCCGCCGCTGGCGCACCGGGCGCTCGAGATCGACCCGTCGGTCGCCACCATGCTGCCGTGCAACGTCGTCGTCCGCGCCCTCGACGACGACACCACCGTGGTCGAGGCGTTCGACCCCGGCGCGATGACCGCGCTCGCCGGCGAGGAGCTCGCTCCGGTCGCCGAGGAGGCGCGCACCCTGCTGACCGCGGCGCTGGCCGCCCTGACCGAGGACCGGTGACCATGGAGCTCGACCCCCAGGAGATGACGTCGGTCATCAACCGCATCAAGCGGGCCCGCGGCCAGCTCGACGGCGTGCTGCGCATGCTCGAGGAGGGCCGCGAGTGCGAGGACGTCGTCACCCAGCTCGCGGCGGTGTCGAAGGCGCTCGACCGGGCCGGGTTCGCGATCGTCGCCACCGGGCTGCAGCAGTGCCTGAAGACCGAGGGCGGCGCGGCCGGCATGGACGTGAAGAAGATGGAGAAGCTCTTCCTCTCCCTCGCCTGAGGTTAGCGGCCGCTAACCTGGGTCCGTGAGCCGTCCCACCGACCGACGGAGCCAGATCCTCGCGACCGCGGCCGAGCTGTTCGCCAGCCGCGGGTTCCACGGCGTCTCGGTCGCCGACCTCGGCGCGGCCTGCGGGATCTCGGGGCCGGCGCTCTACAAGCACTTCCCGTCGAAGCAGGCGATGCTCGCCGAGATGCTGGTCTCGATCAGCGAGGAGCTGCTCCGCGTCGGCCGCGACCGGGTGGCCGCCGCCGGCGGGCCGGCCGCCGCGGTCGAGGCGCTCGTCGACTGGCACGTGGACTTCGCGCTGCGGCACCGGCCACTGATCGTCGTCCAGGACCGGGACTGGGAGTCGCTGCCGGCCGAGGCCCGCGAGCGGGTCCGCCGGCTCCAGCGCGAGTACGTCGACCTGTGGGCCGACCAGCTCCGGCTGGCCGACCCGGGCCTCGACCGGCCGACCGCCCGGGCGATGGCGCACGCGGCGTTCGGCCTGATCAACTCCACCCCGCACAGCGGGCTGCTGCCCGACGAGCAGATGCGCGGCGTGCTCACCCGGATGGCGCTGGGGGCTCTGGGTCGCCGGCGGCGTCCGTGAGCAGCCGGGCGGCGTAGAGCGCGGCCTCGACCGCGGCGTCCAGGTCCGGGTCCTGCTCCGCCGGCTCGGTCCGCGCGTGCAGCCGGGCGAGCAGCTCGTCGCGCGGCAGCCCGCGCAGCTGGAGCAGCACGAACGGGTCCGCCTCGACCAGCCAGGCCAGCTGCTGGAGCACCGCGAGCGCGTGCACGCACGGGTCGGCCCAGTGGTCGCAGGTGCAGCTCGAGCCGAGCTCGCCGCCGTACGGGAGCAGCTCGACGCCGGCCTCCTCGGCGTGCTCGACCAGCGTGTGCGGCAGGTCGCCCGCGAGCAGCGCCGCCACCCGGCCGGCCTCGGCCGCCACGGTCTCGACGAGCGCGTCGACGTCGCGCGGGTCGAGCACCGGGATCGACCCCTCGACGGTCCAGACGCCCCGGGCGTCCTCGACGGCGGCGACGTACCGCCCCGGCTCGGTGGAGATCTGGCCGACGTTCCCGTTGCGGGCCAACGTGCGGGCGGCGCGCAGGTCGCCCTCGGCGTACGCCGCCTCCTCGACCGCCCGCACCCACGCCTTGCCCCACCACGTGGCGGCCCGGGCGGTCGACCGCCGCGGGGCCACCCGCGGGTGCAGGACCGAGGCCATCAGTCGTCCCGGTCGGTGGCCCGGTAGGTGACCAGGTCGCGCAGCTCGTCGTTCGAGAGCTCGGTGAGCGCCGCCTCGCCGCGGCCGAGCACGGCGTCGGCCAGCGCGCGCTTGCGGTCGAGCAGCGCGGCGACCCGCTCCTCGATCGTGCCCTGGGTGACCATCCGGTGCACCTGCACCGGCCGCGTCTGCCCGATCCGGTACGCGCGGTCGGTGGCCTGCTCCTCGACGGCCGGGTTCCACCAGCGGTCGACGTGCACGACGTGGTCGGCGCGGGTCAGGTTGAGGCCGGTGCCGCCGGCCTTGAGCGACAGCAGGAAGACCGGCACCTCGCCGGCCTGGAACCGCTCGACCATCGCCTCGCGCTCGCGCACCGGGGTGCCGCCGTGCAGCAGCTGGTGGGGTACGCCGGCGCGGGCCAGGTGTCCCTCGAGCAGCCGGGCCATCGCGACGTACTGGGTGAAGACGAGCACCGCGCCGTCCTCGGCGAGCACGGTGCCGACCAGCTCGTCGAGCAGGTCGACCTTCTCGCTCCGCCCCGAGAGCCTCGCCCCGGACCGCTTGAGGAAGTGGTCGGGGTGGTTGCAGATCTGCTTGAGGCCGGTGAGGAGCATCAGCACCAGGCCGCGGCGGCTGTCCTCGTCGGCGCGCTCGATGCGGGCCATGGTGTCGCGCACGAACGACTCGTAGAGCACGACCTGCTCGCGGGTCAGCCGCAGCGGGTGGTCGGTCTCGGTCTTGGCGGGCAGCTCGGGCGCGATGCCCGGGTCGGACTTGCGGCGGCGCAGCAGGAACGGGCTGATCAGGTCGGCGAACTGCCGCGCCTTGCCCGGCTCGTTGCCGGACTCGATCGGCGCGGCCCACGCCTTGCGGAAGGCGTTGCGGCTACCGAGCAGGCCGGGCGTGGTCCAGTCGAGGATCGCCCACAGCTCGGTGAGGTCGTTCTCGACGGGCGTGCCCGTGAGCGCGACGCGGGCGTTGCTCCGCAGGTCGCGCAGCGCGCGGGCGGTGGCGGTGCGCGGGTTCTTCACGTGCTGCGCCTCGTCGGCGACGACCAGGTCCCAGGGGCGCTGCGCGAGCGTCCCGGCGTCCCGGCGCATGGTGCCGTACGTCGTCAGCACGAACCCGTTCCCGGCCGCGGCCAGGTCGCGGGAGGTGCCGTGGAACCGGACCACGGGGACGCCGGGCGCGAAGCGGCGTACCTCCGCCTCCCAGTTGCCGAGCAGGCTGGCCGGGCAGACGACGAGGGTGGGGCCGCCCCCGATGTGCTCAGCGCGGTGCAGGTGCAGGGCGATCAGGGTCACGGTCTTGCCGAGGCCCATGTCGTCGGCCAGGCAGGCGCCGAGGCCGAGCTCGGTCATCTCGGCGAGCCAGGTGAGGCCGTGCCGCTGGTAGTCGCGCAGCGGCGCGGCCAGCGTGGCGGGCGGCTCGATCGGCTCGCGGGTGGCGGCGGTCAGCACCCGCTCGCGGACCTTCAGGAGGCTCGCGCCGACGATCACCTGCTCCTCGACGTCCGCCACCTGCACGGTGCCGGTGAGCGCGGCGGCGACCGCCTCGGCGGGCCGGACCGTGCGGACCAGGCGCTTCTTCGCCTTCTTCGCCACCGCCGGGTCGACGACGGTCCAGCTGCCGCGCAGCCGCAGCAGCGGGCTCGCGGCGTTCGCGAGCCGGTCCATCTCCTCGGGGGTGAGCGGCTCACCGTGCAGCGCGACCTGCCAGTTGAAGGCGAACAGGGCGTCGGTGCCGAGGGTGGGCTCGTTCAGCGGCTCGCTGCGCTGTTCTCCGGGCGGCCCCGGCGCCGCGCGGTCGAGCACGGTCGTGACCGTGAGGTCGCGGCCGAGGCTCTTCGGCCAGAGCACGTCGACGCCGGCGGCCCGGAGCGCGCCGACGCCGTCGTCGAGGAGGCTGACCAGCTCGTCGGTGTCGAGGGTGATCCCGTCGGGGACGCGCAGCTCGAGCAGCCGGTCCAGCACCGGCCAGGCGTCGGCGGCGGCCCGCAGCGCGATCGTGGCGTGGGTGCGCGCCCGGTCGCCGAACCCGTGCTCCTCGGGCGTCCCGGTCCACAGCAGCGCGAGGTCGCAGAGGTGGAGCGGGTTCTGCTCGTCGTGTGCCTGCGGCACCAGCCGGACGGCGCCCGCGACCAGCTCCTCCTCGTCGGCCTCGACCCGCAGCGAGAGGTTGACCAGCTGCGGCAGGTCGCGCGGGTCGAGCCGCTGGTGCCGGGCGAGCCGCGCCTGCAGCCGCTGCTCGAAGGTCGGCCTCTCGGGTCGGCGTACCACGGCCGCCGTCGTGGTAGGCGCGCCGCGCGGCATCGCGTCGGCGACCGCGTCGATGAGGTCACGGACGACCCGCTCGGTCTCCGCGTCCCCGGCCAGCATCGCGATCCGGTCCTCGTCGTCGGCATCGAGCCCGGCCGCTCGCCAGTGGTCGCCGGCCGGGGCGAACTTGCCGGCGGCGACGATCCGCATGCCGAGGAGGGCCGCGCCGGCCAGCAGGCCGACGGTCGGGTGCAGATCGTCCCGGGTGCGCGCCTTGGCCAGCACCGGCAGCGCCGCGCGGATCGGTAGCGCCACGGTCCGCCGGGGGTCGGTGAACTCGACGACGCCCTCCCGCGGGGGCTCGCCGGTCCGGAACGTCGCCGGGCCGGTCAGCGGGACGAAGGGCACGCCGTAGAAGTTAGCCCGGCGCGACGACAGTGATGCCGGCCACCGAGGTCCGGTCGAAGACCGGGAGCATCCGGGCCGCCTCCTCGAGGTCGATGGTGCGCTCGACGAGCCGGTGCGGCTGCAGGACGCCGCGCTCGATGAGCGCCAGCATCTCCGGGTAGTCCGCGGCCGCCATCCCGTGGCTGCCGAGCAGGTCGAGCTCCCAGGCGATCGCCCGCGCCATGGGGACCCGCGGGTGGCCGTCCACCGGCGGGAGCAGCCCGACCTGGACGTGCCGCCCCCGGCGCCGCAGGCTCAGGATCGCGTCGGCGCAGGTCTGCTCGCTGCCGACGGCGTCGACGGCCACGTGGCTGCCGCCGCCGGTCAGCTCGGCCACGACCGCGGGGACGTCGCTGCCGTCGGCCAGCACCGTGTGGTCGGCCCCGAGGTCCGCGGCCGCCCGGAGCGCCTCGAGGTTCCGGTCGACGGCGACGACGCGCGCCCCGAGCGCCTGCGCGATCATCAGCGCGCTCAGCCCGACGCCGCCCGCGCCGACCACGGTCACCCACTCGCCTTCCCGGACCCGCGCCCGGCCGACGAGGGCCCGGTACGCCGTCGCGAACCGGCACCCGAGAGCAGCCGCGGTCGCGGCGTCGACCTCCTCGGGCAGCGCCACGAGGTTGGTGTCGGCCGCGTGCAGCGCGACGTACTCGGCGAAGGAGCCCCAGTGCGTGAAGCCGGGCTGCTCCTGGTCGGGGCAGACCTGGGCGTCGCCGGCCCGGCACCACTCGCAGCGACCGCACCCGCACACGAACGGCACCGTCACCCGGTCTCCGGTCCGCCAGCGCTCGACGCCGGCACCGACCTCGACCACGACGCCCGCCAGCTCGTGGCCGGGGACGTGCGGGAACACGACGTCCTCGTCGTGCCCGGCCCAGGCGTGCCAGTCGCTGCGGCACATGCCGGTCGCCAGCACCCGGACGACGACCCCGCCGGCGGGCACGGTGGGCTCCGGCACCTCCCGCACCTCGGGCTGGGCTCGGACCGCATCGACGACGAGGGCGCGCACGCGCTCATCGTGTCAGGCGGCGGGTTCCCAGCGGAGCGCGAAGGGTGTCTGCCACATCTCCAGGAACGGCCGGCGGGTCGGCTGTTCGGTGTCGGTGGGCGCGCTCGGGAGCCGGCGGGTGCCGGTGTGGTCGACGAGGTAGTAGGCGCCGTAGGGGTCGCGCCAGAGGTAGATGCCGGGGAAGGGTTGTCGGCACTCGAAGTGGCCGTGGGTCTTGATCCGGTGGTGGGTGGTGGTCATCGGCCCGTAGTTCCCCACGCCCGATATCCCGCCGTGGTCGTGGGGGACGGTGTGGTCGACCTGCATCGAGGAATCGGTGCAGGTGGCGTAGGGGAACACGTCGGCCGGCGTCATCAGGCGCACGGCCTGGCGATGTCGGTCCGGGATCTCGTAGGCGTCGACCGGTGCTTGGCCTTCGATGTCGAGGACCGGCTGGATGGTGAACTTCGCCTTGGGGCCGAGGACGTCGCGGACCCAGTCCTCGGTCACGGGGCCGTGGCCCTCGACCCGGACGACCTTCTCGCGGTCGGCGCCGGCGTACATGTGCACGAACAGCACCACCGTCGGGAGCAGGTCCGCCACATCGGGTAGATCCGGCTCGTGGTGAGGTGCTGGGCGAAGGCGGTGACGGCGGCGTCGATGGCGTTGATGGTCGCGGCGTCGGCGCGGATCAGGAACGAGGCCATCCCGTTGCCCTCGTTCGCGGTCTTGCGCGCGAAGGTGGCCCTCGCGGCCCGTTCCTCCTTCTCCCTCGCCACCTCGGGGGCGGCCTGGGCGACCTTGGCCTCGACCAGGGCCTCGAACCGGGACCAGGTGATCCGCCCGTCCGCTGACTCCACGACGCCGGCATCGACGTAGGCCGCTTGCTCCGGGGTGAGGTCCCGCGTCTGCTTGGTGACGTGCCGGGCATACGAAGCGCGGACCTCCCCGGCCTGCACCCGCTGCCACAGCTGGGGGTGGCGGTGGTGCAGGTCCAGCGCGTCGGCCATCAACGCCCGCGCCGCGAACGTGGACCGCCCGATCCGCGCCCCGAAGGCCGCGGCGGCGAACTCGGTGACCTCCGGGGTCCCCGCGCCGCCGTACCGCCGGGCCTGCTCCCTACCCGGCAGCGCGGCGGTCGCGGGGTCAAGGCGGTCCGGGGAGTGCACGATCGCCCACTGGTACGCGGCCCGCAGCAGGTTCACTTCGGCGCGGCGGGCGGTCTGGGCGCAGGCGTCGGCGAAGTCGAGGATCTGCTCCTCGGTCATCGCCTCCAGGCCTGCTCCGTGCATGTACCTAGTCCAGCACCGGGCACCGACAATCAGGCCCCGATCCACGCCTCGGGTCTCGCAATGTGAGACACTTTCCGAAATTCTTTTCGAGTATTCATCTTCGGGGTTTCCGTGGGTGGCCGGGGTGGTTTCGAGGCTCGCTTCGCTCGCACCTCAACCACCGGGCCGACGCCGACCAGCGAGCCGGGAAGCAACGGCGACCCCCGCCCGCCTTCCCCATCGCTGCCTTGTCGGTCCCCACACGAACGGGCCGCGAGCTGCCGTCAGTCGCCGGCGCTGCTTTCGCCGTACGGGGTCTCGACAAGCTCGACCACCGGGCGCCGACCGTGAGCCGGGAAGCAGCCCCGACCCCACGCCCGCCGTACCCGTCGCTGCCATGTCGGTCGCAACCCGACGCCCCACCGCAGGACGCGGACACCCGCCGGGGTCTCGACGAGCTCGACCAGCGACGCCGGCGGCCGGTCAGCCACCGGCCGCGGCCGGCTCCCGCTTCCGGATCCCGAACAGCGTGTAGGCCAGCGCCACGATCGCGGTGATGCACAACAGCGTCAGGCCGATCGTGTAGCTGTGGTCCGCCTCGTTGTACGTCGCGCCCATCACCAGCGGCGGGAAGAACCCGCCCAGTCCGCCGGCCGCGCCCACGATGCCGGCGACGCTGCCTACCCGCTCCTTGGGCGCGGTCGCCGCGACCCAGGCGAAGACGCCGCCGGTGCCGAGCCCGAGGAACGCCGCCATGAGCACGAACGAGAGGCCGGCCGGCCACTCGGGCTGCGGCTGCAACGCGACGACCACGGCCATCACGGCGGCGCCGGCGAAGGACGTCGCGGCGACGACCCGCGGACCGATCCGGTCGGAGAGCACGCCGCCGATCGGACGGCAGATGACCGCGGCGATCGCGAAGCCGGCGGTGCGCGTGCCGGCGCCGGTCAGGTCGAACTCGTAGACGTCCTTGAGGTAGGTCGGCAGGTAGGTCGAGAACGCCACGAACCCGCCGAACGCGACGGCGTACAGGAAGGCCATCGACCAGGTCACCGGCAGCTTCGCGGCCGCGGCGAGCTTCGGCACCACCGGGTCGTGGTTGGGCACCCACGCGGGCGAGTCGCGCATCGCCGACCAGACGAGGAACGCGATCGCCACCAGCGCGGCCGCGATGATCACGTGCGTGGCCTCGTAGCCGAACCACTTCACGAAGCGGGGCGTGAAGAACGCCGACAGCGCGGTCCCGCCCATGCCGGCCCCGAAGACGCCGGTCGCGAAGCCGCGGCGGGGCGCTTCGAACCAGGCGTTGACGAACGGGATCCCGACCGCGAACGTCGTGCCGCCGATGCCGAGGAAGAACCCGAACAGCAGCATCAGCCCGTAGGAGTCCCGGTTGCCGGCGAACGCGACCAGCAGCACGAACGGCGCGGTGGCGAGCATCAGGATCGTGAACATCAGCCGACCGCCGAAGCGGTCGGTCAGCGCGCCGGTGACGATCCGGCCGAGCGACCCGACCAGCACGGGGATCGCGACGAGCAGCGACTTCTGGCCGGACGACAGGTCCATCGCCTCGGTGTAGCGCACCCCCAGCGGCGCGATCATGTTCCAGGCCCAGAAGCTGATCGCGAAGGCCAGCGTGGCGAGCGCGAGGTTCCTCGCCTGGCCGCTCCTCAGCGACGCGGACGGGGTCGACGCGGCGGCGGTCTCGCTCATCCTTGGTTCCTCTCCCGGTCGGTGGTCCCCACCGGGCTCCAGCCCGCGCGCGGGCGGCCGGTGGGCGCCGGGGTCCGCACGTCGCGGCTCCGGTAGACGATGTACGGCCGGAACAGGTAGTGCACCGGCGCGGTGAAGGCGTGCACGAGCCGGGTGAACGGCCACGCCGCGAACAGCAGCATCCCGACCAGCACGTGCACGTGGAACTGGACCGGCGCCTCGGCCATCGCGTGGACGTCGGGGTTGAGCCGGAAGATCGAGCGGAACCACGGCGAGACGGTCTCGCGGTAGTTGTGCGCCTCCGAGCCGGCGCCGACCGCGACCAGGGTGGTCCACAGGCCGAGGACGATCGCGCCGACCAGCAGCACGTACATCAGCTTGTCGTTGCGGGTGGTCGCCATGAACACCGGCCCGGTCAGCCGCCGGCGGATCACCAGGATCACGATCCCGGCGAGCGTGCAGAACCCGGCGATGCCGCCGAACAGCAGCGCGTTGAAGTGGTACATGTCCTCGGACACCCCGACCGCCTCGGTCCAGTGCTCCGGGATGACGAGTCCGCCGACGTGGCCGATGAAGACCACCAGGATGCCGAAGTGGAACAACGGCGAGCCGACCCGCAGCAGCCGCGACTCGTAGAGCTGCGAGGAGCGCGTGGTCCAGCCGAACTTGTCGTAGCGGTACCGCCAGATCGTGCCGAGCACGAGCGTCGCGATGACCAGGTAGGGCAGCACGCCCCACAGCAGCACGTTCACCGGTAGCCCCCGATCGGCAGCAGGTCGAGCCCGACGGTCTCGGTGGGCGGCCCGCCGACCATCGCCTGGACGGCCGCGCGGTCCTTCGGCGACGGCCCGGGCAGCGTCGCGCAGACGGCGGCCACCACGTCGGCGTACGGCGAGTGGTCCTCGACGAGCCCGATCCGCAGGAGCTCCAGGCTCGGGCGGTACTCCCGCAGCAGCGCCTCGCCGGCCTCCGGGTCGGCGACGGCCGCGAACTCCAGCACCATCGGCAGGTAGTCCGGCAGCTCGCCGGCGGTGTCGACCAGGAAGCCGCTGGCCCGGTACGCCGCCTTGAACCCGGCCAGCACCTCGCCGCGGCGGCGGGTGTCGCCGTCGGTCCAGTACGACAGATACAGCGCGTGCCGCCGGGACAGGTCGAACACGTCGACGTACTGACGCTCGAGCTCGCGCAGAGGCGTGGCCGCGAGGTGGTCGAGGAACTCGTCGAGGCTCGTGACCCGGTGCTCGGCGAGCGCGGCCCGGATCGTCGGGAGGCGCTCGACGAGCCGCTCGTCGGGATAGGCGAGCAGGTACGACGCAGCCTGCCGGACGACCCGCGCCCTCATCGGTCGCCCTCCTGCCGGTCGTCGTTGCGGACCGGCGGGAACAGCCCCGGCGGTGTGCCGTTGCCGTCCCAGTTGAGCAGGTTGACCCGGCCGCGCAGCTCCTCGTTCCCGGTAGGCTCGTCGGTGGTCTGCCGCTGCTTGAGCGCGTGGAACGTCTCGACGGCGACCGGCACGGGTCGCCCGCTGGCCTCGCCGAACGGACCGGAGTCGTACATACCCGGGCCGTCGTCGAAGTCGAGCGAGCAGCCCAGCTCCTCCAGGTCGTGGGCCTGCTCGACGTGCGCCTTCGGGATCACGTAGCGCTCGTCGTACTTGGCGATCGCCATCAGCCGGTACATCTCGTACATCGACTCCTCGCTCATCCCCACCGATGCGGGGATCGAGCGGTCGGGCTCGCGGCCGAGGTTGATGCCGCGCAGGTAGGCGCGCATGGCGGCGAGCTTGCGCAGCACGCCGTCGACGACCTCGGTGTCGCCCGCGGTGAACAGCTCCGCGAGGTACTCGATCGGGATCCGGAGCGCCTCGATCGCGCCGAACAGGACGTCGCGGTCCTCGGCGTCGTGGCCCTGCTCGGACAGCAGGTCGACGACCGGCGACAGCGGCGGGACGTACCAAACCATCGGCATCGTGCGGTACTCCGGGTGCAGCGGGAGCGCGACGCGGTACTTCTTCGCGAGCGCGTAGACCGGAGACCTCCGGGCGGCGGCCAGCCAGTCCTCGGGGATGCCCTGCTCGCGGGCGGCGGCGAGCACCTGCGGGTCGTCGGGGTCGAGGAGCAGATCCAGCTGCGCCTCGTAGAGGTCCTTCTCGTCCGGCACCGACGCGGCCGCGGTGACCGCGTCGGCGTCGTACAGGAACAGGCCGAGGTAGCGCAGCCGGCCGACGCACGTCTCCGCGCACACGGTCGGGATGCCGACCTCGATGCGCGGGTAGCAGAACGTGCACTTCTCGGCCTTGCCGGACTTGTGGTTGAAGTAGATCTTCTTGTACGGGCAGCCGGTGATGCACTGGCGCCAGCCGCGGCAACGGTCCTGGTCGACGAGCACGATGCCGTCCTCGGAGCGCTTGTAGATCGCACCTGAGGGGCAGGACGCCATGCAGCTCGGGTTCAGGCAGTGCTCGCAGATCCGCGGCAGGTAGAACATGAACGTCTGCTCGAACTCGAACTTGATCTTGTCCTCGGACTCCTTGCGGATCCGCTGGACGATCGGGTCCAGGTGTCCCAACTCCGGCGCGCCCCCGAGGTTGTCGTCCCAGTTCGCCGACCAGGTGACCTGGGTGTCCTCGCCGGTGATCAGCGACTTCGGCCGGGCGACCGGGAAGTCGTCGCCGAGCGGCGCCTCGACCAGGGTCTTGTAGTCGTAGGTCCACGGCTCGTAGTAGTCGGCGAGCTCGGGCTGCACGGGGCTCGCGAAGATCGACAGCAGCCGCTTCAGGCGACTGCCGGTCTTCAGCCGGAGGCGCCCACGCCCGTTGAGCTCCCAGCCGCCCTTCCACTGCTCCTGGTCCTCGTACCGGCGCGGGTAGCCCTGCCCGGGGCGGGTCTCGACGTTGTTGAACCACACGTACTCGGTGCCGGCGCGGTTGGTCCACGCCTGCTTGCAGGTGACCGAGCAGGTCTGGCACCCGATGCACTTGTCGAGGTTCATCACCATGCCCATCTGGGCCATGACGCGCATCAGTACGTCACCTCCTGCGACCGCTTCCGGATCGTCGTGACCATGTCGCGCTGGTTGCCGGTCGGGCCGAGGTAGTTGAACGTGTAGGAGAGCTGGGCGTAGCCGCCGATCAGGTGGGTGGGCTTCACCAGCAGCCGGGTGACGGAGTTGTGGATGCCGCCGCGCCGGCCGGTCGCCTCCGACTTGGGGACGTCGATGGTGCGCTCCTGTGCGTGGTAGACGTACACGACACCGGGCGGCATCTTGTGGCTCACGATCGCCCGCGCCACCAGCACGCCGTTCTCGTTGGTGGCCTCGACCCAGTCGTTGTCGTGGACGTCGATCGCACCGGCGTCCTGCGGGCTCATCCAGACCGTCGGCCCGCCCCGGCTCAGCGAGAGCATGAACAGGTTGTCCTGGTACTCGGAGTGGATCGACCACTTCGAGTGCGGGGTCAGGTAGCGCACGGTGATCTGCAGGTCGCCCGTGGGGCCGAGGGCCGGCTCCCCGAACAGCTTCTGCATGTCCAGCGGTGGCCGGTACGTCGGCAGCGCCTCCCCGACGTCGGTCATCCAGCGGTGGTCGAGGTAGAAGTGCATGCGGCCGGTGAGCGTGTGGAACGGCTTGAGCCGCTCGATGTTGACGGTGAACGGCGCGTATCGGCGGCCGCCGGTCTCCGACCCGGACCACTCCGGCGAGGTGATCACCGGGACCGGCGCGGCCTGGGTGTCGGCGAAGCTGATCCGCTTCTCCTCCGAGCCCTCGGCGAGGTCGTGCAGCCGCTTGCCCACCCGCTCCTCGAGGGTCCGGAAGCCCTGCACGGCGAGCGCGCCGTTCGTCGTGCCGGAGAACCGGAGGATGGCCTCGGCCATCTTCTTGTCGGTGTCGATCGCGGGTCGGCCGGCGCCCGCGCCGTGCGACATCACGCCGTTGCTCTTCGCGAGCGCGGCGACCTGCTCCTCCAGGCGGTAGGTGACGTTCTTGACCGTGAACCCGAGCGTGTCCGCCAGCGGCCCGACGCTCGCGAGCTTGTCGGCGATCGCGGTGTAGTCGCGCTCGACGACCTGGTAGACCGGGGTCGTCGCGTACGGGTCGCGCGGCGTCTCGCCGGGGGTGTCGTGCTGCAGCGGCACGCTGACCAGGTCCTTGCGGGTCCCGAGGTGCTTCGCGGACAGCTCGGAGAGCCGCTGCGCGATCGCGTGGAACGCCTCGAAGTCGGTGCGCGCCTCCCACGGCGGGTCGATCGCCGGGCTGAACGCGTGCACGAACGGGTGCATGTCGGTCGAGGACAGGTCGTGCTTCTCGTACCAGGTGGCCGCGGGGAGCACCACGTCGGACAGCAGCGTCGTCGACGTCATCCGGAAGTCGGCGCTGACCAGCAGGTCGAGCTTCCCCTCCGGCGTCTCCTCGTGCCACGCCACGTCCTGGGGCCGCGGCGCCGCGGGGTTCTCGCTGCCCAGGACGTTGGAGTGCGTCCCGAGCAGGTTCTTCAGGAAGTACTCGTTGCCCTTGGCGCTCGAGCCGAACAGGTTCGACCGCCACAGCACCAGCGTGCGCGGCCAGGACTCCGGGGCGTCGATGTCGGCGATCGCCGGGTTCAGCCGGCCGTCGGCCAGTGCGTCCTTGACGTACTGGGCGGGGTCGTCGGCCGTCGCCGCCTCGTCGGCGACGTCGAGCGGGTTGCGGTCGAACTGCGGGTAGAACGGCATCCAGCCCCGGCGGGCCGACTCCGCGATGGTGTCGGCGGTGTGCTTGCCCCTGAGGTACCCCTCCGCCAGCGGCGAGCTCAGCGAGTCGGCGGAGTATCCGTCGTTGCGCCACTGGCCGGTGTGCATGTACCAGAACGAGGTGCCGGTCATCGTGCGCGGCGGCCGGCCCCAGTCCAGCGCGTTGGCGAGCGAGATCCAGCCGGTGATCGGCCGGCACTTCTCCTGCCCGACGTAGTGCGCCCAGCCGCCGCCGTTGCGGCCCATGCAGCCGGTGAGGATCAGCAGCGACAGGATCGCGCGGTAGGTCGCGTCGCCGTGGAACCACTGGCAGATGCCCGCGCCCATGATGATCATCGAGCGGCCGCCGGACTCCTCGGCGTTGCGGGCGAACTCGCGGGCCACGCGGATGCACTGCTCGGCCGGGACGCTGGTGCGCTCGGCCTGCCAGGCCGGGGTGTACGGCGAGCTCGCGTCGTCGTACCCGCTCGGCCACTCGCCGGGGAGCCCGTCACGGGCCACGCCGTACTGGGCGAGCATCAGGTCGTAGACCGTGGTGACCCGGTGCCCGCCGACCGTCCGGGTCGGCACGCCGCGCCGGAGCACGGAGCCGGAGCCGTCGGCGTCGACGAACGCCGGCAGCAGGACCTCGACCGCCTCGCTGCCCTCGCCGGCCATCGTCAGCGTCGGGCTCACGCCCTCGAGGTCGAGGTTCCAGCGGCCCGTGCCGGACTCGGCGTACCGGAAGCCCATCGAGCCGTTCGGGACCACCGGCTCACCGGTGGCGCCGTCGAGCAGGACGGTCTTCCAGCGGTCCTCGTCCGCAGCGCCGCCGAGGTCCTGCGCCGTCAGGAACGTGCCCGGCACCAGGCCGCCCTGCTCGTGCTCCTCGAGCCGGACGAGGAACGGGAGGTCGGTATACCTCCGGACGTAGTCGCAGAAGTTCGGCGTGCGCCGGTCGACGAAGAACTCCTTGAGCAGCACGTGCCCCATGCCCATCGCCAGCGCGGCGTCGGTGCCGGCCTGGGCGGGCATCCACTCGTCGGCGAACTTGGTGTTGTCGGCGTAGTCGGGGCTGACCGTCACGACCTTGGTGCCGCGGTAGCGGACCTCGGCCATCCAGTGCGCGTCGGGCGTCCGGGTGACCGGAACGTTGGAGCCCCACATCATCAGGTACGACGCGTCCCACCAGTCGCCGGACTCCGGGACGTCGGTCTGGTCGCCGAACACCTGCGGGCTGGCGACCGGCAGGTCGGCGTACCAGTCGTAGAACGACGTCATCACGCCGCCGATGAGCTGGATGAAGCGGGTGCCGACGCAGTGGCTGACCATCGACATGGCCGGGATCGGCGAGAAGCCGGTGCACCGGTCGGGGCCGTGCACCTTGATCGTGTGCACGTGGGCGGCGGCGATCATGTCGATCGCGTCGCGCCAGCTGACGCGGACCAGGCCGCCCTTGCCGCGGGCCTGCTGGTACTTCCTGCGCTTGACCGGGTCGCCGACGATCTCGGCCCACGCCTCCACCGGGTCGCCGAGCCGCTCGCGCGCCTCGCGGAACATCTCCACGAGCACGCCGCGGGCATACGGGTAGCGGACCCGGGTCGGGGAGTAGGTGTACCAGGAGAACGCCGCGCCGCGCGGGCAGCCGCGTGGCTCGTACTCGGGCCGGTCCGGGCCGACCGACGGGTAGTCGGTCTCCTGACTCTCCCAGGTGATGATCCCGTCCTTGACGTACACCTTCCACGAGCACGAGCCCGTGCAGTTCACGCCGTGCGTGGAGCGCACGACCTTGTCGTGGCTCCACCGGTCCCGGTAGAAGACGTCGCCGGCGCGGCCGCCCTCGCGGAACACCGCCCGGGCGTCGCCGGTCTCCTCCCATCGCGTGAAGAAACGGCCGGCTCGGAGCAGCGCATCGCTGCCCGGACCGTCGATACCCACCCGAGAGGTGTCGGCCATGGCACTCAAGGTAAAAAACCTCCGAACGCGGTCGCAAGGGCGTCGAGCCCGGCGCGCCGGGCCGCGACGTCACGGTCACGGCAGAAGCCGGTGCGCCGGCGCTTCAGGCACAGCAGCCCGACCAGCCGGCCGTCCTCCGTGACCACCGCGCGCCGCCGTTCGTCCCGGGCGACCAGCTCGCGCAGCGCCTCCTCGGCGGTCACCGTCGGCGCGATGGTGCGGCCGGCCAGCACCGCGTGCGCGAGCGCGGGCGCCGCGTCGTCGGCCGTCGCGAGGTCGGCGCGGACCAGGGTGCCGAGCAGCACGCCGTTCCGGGTCAGCAGCACCATGTGGACGTGCTCGTCCTCGAGCTGCGTCCGAGCCGCGCGCACGCTCGTGGCCGCGTCCAGGGTCGTGGGGCGGCGGACGACGACGTCCGCGACCACCCGGTCGGCGGCGCACGCCGGGTCCACGGTCACCACACGGCCGGGAGTCATGCCCCCACCCTCGGGGAACGTCAGCCGTGCACCTCAGGGACGTTGGTCCCGAAAGCCCCTGCCCATCGGCATCTGCTCGTCGGCGCGGCCGCGGCTCACCGGCGCTGCGGGTCGACCTCGAGCGGCTGTTCGCCGAGCTGACCCTCACATCGACAAGGAGAACCTCGGCGTCTTCCCGGTGGCCGTCGTGACGCTCGGCGTGGAGGGCTGGGGCACCGTGGCCCGGGCGAGCAGCCAGACCAGCCCGGCGCCGAGCGACCAGGTGGGGTGGCCGGCAGGTCGCGCCAGGGCGAGAAGCCACGGGTCATGACGCGGTGCCGAGGCGGAGCAGGCAGGCGCCCGGCTCGACGAACGGGAGCAGCTCGACACCGTCGGCCGGCGCGCCGTACGTCTCCAGCGCGCCCTGCGCGATGCCCAGGTGCACGGCGCACACGACGTCCGGCTGCTGGTGCGCCGCCTCCAGGAGCGGGCAGCGGGTCAGCCGCAGCTCGCGGTCGTCGGCGTCCGGCTCGGGGGCGAAGCCCATGTCCTCGAAGATCCCGGTCACCTGGCGCCGCGCGCCCGCGTCGCCGCCCTCGGCCGCGCCCGCGTCGTGGGCCAGGCGCCGGCCCCAGTCCGCGCCGGCGCGGCGGGCCTCCTCCGACGGCTCGGGGCTGGTGCGCGCGATCACCGCCGCGAGCGCGGCGGCGAGCCCGGCGTACTCCGGGCGCGGGTCCTCCTGGCTGCGCGGCGTCGCGGCGTACAGCCAGCCCGGACGGCCGCGGCCCGAGGGCGGCGCGGGCGTGCGGGCCACGAGGCCGCTGCGACGCAGGCCGTCGAGGTGCTCGCGCACGGTGTTGGCGTGCAGGCCGGTCGCGGCCACGAGCGCCGGGAGGCTGGTCGGCTCGGGCTGCGCCTGGAGCGTCTCGAGCAGCGCCGCGCGGGACGGTGAGACCAGCCGCCCACCCGCGGTGCGGGCCGGTCGGGGACCCAATTTATTTTCCACGGGATCTATTGTGCCAAAATGGGAGGGCCCGGTCACCACGACCGGCTGTGACGAAGGAGACGACCATGACGATCGGCCAGGACCTCGGCCTCAGCGAGACCGGCGGCTGCGGCTGCGGCGCGGCGCACGAGGACATGCCCGAGCTCGACGCCCGCGCGATCCCGCACGCCGTCCGCCACGCGGCCGTCAAGGGCGCGCTCGCCTCGCTCCAACCGGGCGGCGCGATGGTCCTGGTCGCGCCGCACGACCCGGTGCCCCTGCTGGACCAGATCGAGGCCGAGAACCCGGGCGCGTTCTCCGTCGAGTACGTCGAGCGCGGGCCCGAGGCGTGGAAGCTCGCGTTCGTGCGCCACTGACGTCCGCCTAGGCTCGGGGGCATGAGCATCCTCGACGCGAAGATCGCCCGCCTGGACGGCACGCCCACGACCTTGGGCGCCCTCACCGACGGGCGCGTGGCCCTGCTGGTCAACGTCGCCTCCCGGTGCGGGCTGACGCCGCAGTACACCGGGCTCGAGGCGCTCCAGGAGCGGTACGCCGACCGCGGGTTCACCGTGGTCGGGCTCCCGTGCAACCAGTTCCTCGGCCAGGAGCCGGGCACGGCCGACGAGATCGCGGAGTTCTGCTCGGCGACGTACGGCGTGACGTTCCCGATGACCGAGAAGATCGAGGTCAACGGCGACGACCGCCACGAGATCTACGCCGCACTCACCTCGACCCCGAACGAGAAGGGCGAGGCGGGCGACGTCGAGTGGAACTTCGAGAAGTTCCTGCTCGCCCCCGACGGCACCGTGGTCGCCCGGTTCCGCCCCAAGGTCGAGCCCGACGACCCGCGGCTGGTCGACGCGATCGAGGGGCTCGTCGAGTAACTAGACGCAGCTATCGCTGGACCGAGGTCCTGCCTTCCGCCGCTGCTCGCCCGGTCGTCGGCGGTCGAGCAGCGTCGTCCTCCGCATCGCCCAGCGTCGCCTTGAGCGCGGCGCGTGCCTCGCTGTAGCGGCTTCGTGCAGTCGAGGGATTGATGCCGAGCACGTGCGCTGCCTGGGCGAGCGTGAAGCCGTCCCAATGCACGAGTCTGACCACCTCGCGCTGGCGCGAAGGGAGACGGTCGATCGCGGCCCGGAGAGACACCAGCACGGCCTGATCGGGTGCGTCGTCCGTCCGCCGGGTGCTGAGGTGGGCGCGAAGGTGTGCCGCCAGCGCGGCCCTGCGCCGAGCGCCGCGACGGTGGTTCGACAGCACGTTCGCTGCGATGGCGAACAACCACATGCGCTGCTCGGTGGCGGCCTCGACGGGCATCGCCGTGACGCGCCGCCAGGCGTGGAGCATGGTCTCACCGAGCAAGTCGGCGGCGTCCGCGCGAACGGTGACACGGCGTTCGAAGTACGCGGTGAGGTCGGCTCCGTTCGCTCGGAGTGCATCGGCGAGGCGTGCCCGCGCAGGGTCCGCGCCGAGGTCGCCCGACCCCCTCCCGGCCCTCACTGGTCACACTCGGAGGCGACGGTCGTCACGACGCTCGCGGGGTCGTAGCCGTGGGTGTCGAGGTAGTCGTGCACCTCACCGTCGACCACGAACAGGATCGAGTGCACCTCCAAGTCGTCGCCTTGGAACTCCTCCCTCAACTCAGCGCGAGTGGGGTGTCCCACCGAGACGCGTTCCATGTGGTCGAACCAGCGATCGGCGGCCGCAGCCCGGTCGATCGCGCTCAGGTCGAGGGCGTTCACGAAGTCCCGGGCGGCGGCGACCGCAGCCTGCTGGGTACTGGCCTCGGCACCGTCGTCCGGCGCACCGCGACCGTCCTCTCGTGGCTCTACCGACACATGGAGGCGGCAGCCGGTTCCGGCGCTGGTCGAGAACGGGAAGATGCCGGGCAGCACCCCACTCGCGGCGGCAACCCCACCGACGAGAACGATCGGGACGACGGTGCCGACCACCGCGAGAGCTCGACGGCGGTGGACCCGCGGTCCGAGTGCAGCCTCCTCCGTCTCTCGCACGACGTCCTCCACAGCCTGGGCGAAGGCGGTGTCGCGAGCCGCGAGCGGCGGCGCTGATCGGGTCAGCAGGTCATCGAAGTCCATCGGCTGCTCCTCCGGGTTCGTCTGAGGGTCTCGTCCTTACCCCTACATGTCCGGATCCATCCGAAGTGTCCGATACGAACCCGACAGCTCGCAGCCGCATGGTGCGCTGTGCCCCTCGCCTTTCTCGGACGCCCGTGACCAAGCCCACCCCGGGCGCCGACGAAAGTAGGGTGCGGGCCGTCGGCGCCCTTACCTAGCCTCGGCGGGTGAGCACGGAGACCACCCCGACCCCCGCCGGCACCGCACCCGAGAAGCTCGACCGCGGGGTGCTGGTCGTCGCCGGCGTCGTCGTGCTCGGCGCGATCATGTCGATCCTCGACATCACGGTCGTGTCGGTCGCGCTGCAGACCTTCCAGCGGGAGTTCGACGCCACCCCGGCCCAGGTGGCCTGGACGATGACCGGCTACACGCTGGCGCTGGCGGCGGTCATCCCGCTGACCGGCTGGGCCGCGGACCGGTTCGGGACCAAGCGGCTCTACCTGCTGGCGATCGTGCTGTTCGCCGCCGGGTCCGCGTTGTGCGCGCTCGCGACCAGCCTCCCGATGCTGGTGACCTTCCGCGTGCTCCAGGGCCTCGGCGGCGGCATGCTGATGCCGCTCGGCATGACGATCCTGACCCGCGCGGCGGGCCCGGAGCGGGTCGGCCGGGTGATGGCCGTGCTCGGCATCCCGATGCTGCTCGGCCCCATCTTCGGCCCGATCCTCGGTGGCTGGCTCATCGACGCCGCGAGCTGGCACTGGATCTTCCTCATCAACGTCCCGATCGGCGTCGCCGCGCTCACGTACGCCGCGATCGTGCTGCCGCGCGACCACGTCGAACCCTCCGAGACCTTCGACTGGCTGGGCATGGTGCTGCTGTCGCCGGGCCTCGCGCTGTTCCTCTACGGCATCTCGACGATCCCGGAGACCGGCACCTTCTTCGCGACCAAGGTGCTGGTGCCGGCCCTCGTGGGGGCCGTGCTGATCGTCTCCTTCGTCCCCTGGGCGCTGCACCGCCGCAACCGGCACCCGCTCATCGACCTGCGGCTGTTCCAGAACCGCAACATGACCATCGCGGTGGTCGCGATGTCGCTGTTCGCGGTCGCGTTCTTCGGCGCCGGCCTGCTGTTCCCGCTGTACTTCCAGATGGTCCGGCACGAAGACGCCCTCCACGCCGGCGTGCTGCTGGCCCCGCAGGGCTTCGGCGCGATGATCACGATGCCGATCGCCGGCGTGCTCGCCGACCGGATCGGTCCCGGAAAGATCGTGATGACCGGGATCGCCGTCATCACCGTCGGCATGGCGATGTTCGCGACGCTGACCGACACCACGTCGTACGCGTTCCTGCTCGGCTCGCTGTTCGTCATGGGCCTCGGCATGGGCGGCACGATGATGCCGATCATGTCCGCGGCGCTCGCCACCCTGCGCGACCACACCATCGCGCGCGGCTCGACGCTGATGAACATCGTGCAGCAGGTCGCCGCGTCCATCGGTACGGCGGTCTTCACGGTGCTGCTCACCAACGGGCTCCAGGACGCGGTGCCCACGCCGGCCGGCCAGGCCGCGGTCTTCGGCGACGTCTTCCTGGTCGCGGCCGTGCTCGTCGCGCTGGTGCTGGTGCCCGCGTTCTTCCTGCCCCGCCGCAAGCTCGCGCACCAGGTCGACCCCGCGGTGATGGTGGGCCACTGACCCGGACTAGGACCGGAAGCGCCCCGTCACCGGCGGCAGGTCCGCGAGCGTCACGATCCCCGGCGGCGCGGCGACCACGGCCGGCACCGCGTTGGTCACCGGCATCGCCGTGTAGATCATCCCGAGGTCCATGACGCTCTCGGTCCAGTCCCGCGGCGGCAGGCAGTGCAGCACCGTCCGCATGTTCGGCACGCCGAACACCTGGACGACGTGGCCGTGCGCCAGCGGCTTCGGCGGCACGGTGTGCGAGCCCATGACCCAGTTGAAGCCGACGCTGACGACGTTGCGGTCGCCCACCCAGCCGCGGTGGTAGCCCAGCACGCCGCCGATCGTCCCGGCCGGGATCGTCATGAAGCCGAGGTCACTGTCGCCGGTGGCGGTCGTGAACTCGACGTCGAAGGTCAGCCGATCCAGGGTGGCGCCGATCGCGTCGGCCATCAGCGCCGCGGACTCCGCGAAGACCTCGCTCTCCCGGCGCACGCTCTCCGCCAGGCCGGGGGTGTCCGGCGGCCGGGAGAACCCCATCGCCCTCTGGGTCTCCGCGCTCGCGTACGTCGAGCAGTCGACCGACTCGGTGATCCGGATCTCGTCGACCCGCTCGCAGGCGCCGCTCAGCACCATCCCCACCAGGTTCGTCAGGCCGGCGTGGGCGCCGCTGCCGAAGATCGACGCGCCGCCCCGCTCGCACGCCTTCCGGACCCGGTCGAGGTCCTCGGGCGACTGCTTGCCGCCGGTGATCCACGCCGCGGAGCTGCACACGTTGACGCCCGCCTCGAGCAGCGCGCAGAGTTCGTCGACGCTCGGCCACAGCGGGTTGTAGCAGCAGGCGTCGGCGCCCAGCGCGAGCAGCGCGGAGACGTCGTTCGTCGCGAGCACGCCGGTCGGCTCGGGCCAGCCGCACAGCTCGGCCGCGTCGCGGCCCACCTTGTCGGCGCCGTGGGCGTACACGCCGACCAGCTCCAGGTCGGAGCGGCCGAGGACGGCGTGCAGCGACCGGCGCCCGATGTTCCCGGTCGTCCACTGGATCACGCGCAGGGGTCTGTCCATGACCGCAGACTAGAACGCGTTCTAGTGGACTGAACAGCGGGTGACGGTCGTCTCGTGACTCGACGCACGTCGCCGACGACTCGACATCGGGGCCCGCTCTCGGAAACGTGGGGGGCTCCGCACGCGACCGAAAGGCCACTCCTGTGACCCTCATCCTCGATCGCCGCCTGCCCCGACGCCGGCGCGAGATCGTCGCCGTCATCGACCCCGTCTGGGCCGCGCCCGGCCACGACGTGACCTCTCGGGTCCGCCCGCCGGCCGAGGTCGTGCACGCGGCCGCCGGCCGGCTGACCCGCTTCCTCCAGCCCGGCGAGGACGTGGTCGCGACCGACGAGGGCCTGCTGTCGCTGCGCCTGCGCCACGAGGACCGCGCGGCGCGGCCGGTCCGCCTCCAGGAGATGGCCTACCACGCCGTCGAGGCCCTCGACGGGCTCGCCGACCACGACGGCGTCGTCGACCTCGGCGTCGGCTGGGCGCACGTCTCTCGCAAGCAGTCCCCGGAGCAGGCCGGGCTGCACGCCGCCGCGGCGGCCGAGGAGTCGGTCCTGCAGCGGGACCTCCAGCCGCGGCTCCAGGGCGCGCACCTGCGCACCCGGCGCCCGCGGATCAACCCGTGGACGGCCGGCCGCCAGGTGCTGCTCGCCACCGCCGGGGTCGCGCTGGTGCCGTTCCTGGCGCTGGTCGGCCTGTACGCGCTCGGCGTCGACGCCTCCAGCGTCGTGTACTGGACGCTGGTCGGCGCCCTGACCATGACCACCGCGCTGATCTGGGCCGAGTGCTCCCACGCGGTCGATCCGGCGCGCCCACCGGCGACACCGACGAACCCGCCACCGCGGGCGACCGCCGTGATCGCGGCGTACCTGCCCAACGAGGCCGACACCATCGTCGAGAGCGTGCAGACCCACCTCGCCCAGGAGTACGCCGGTGGCCTGCAGGTCGTGCTCGCCTACAACACGCCGGTGCCGCTCGCCGTCGAGGACGAGCTGGCCGAGCTCGCGCTCCGGCACCCCGATCTCACCGTGCTCAAGGTGCCCGACAGCACCTCGAAGGCGCAGAACGTCAACGCCGCACTGCGCGTCGCCGAGGGCGAGGTGGTCGGCATCTTCGACGCCGACCACCACCCGATGCCCGGTGCGTTCGAGCGCGCCTGGCGCTGGATCGACGACGGCGCGGACGTCGTGCAGGGCCACTGCGTGATCCGCAACGGTGACGACTCCGCGCTCGCGAAGCTGGTCGCGGTCGAGTTCGAGCAGATCTACGCCGTGGCCCACCCGGGCCGCGCCGCGCTGTTCGGGTTCGGCATCTTCGGCGGCTCCAACGGCTACTGGCGCGCCTCGGCGCTGGAGCGGATCCGGCTGCGCGGCTCGTTCCTGGCCGAGGACATCGAGGCGTCGGTGCGGGTGCTCGAGGCCGGCGGCCGGATCGTCAACGACCCCGGACTGGTCAGCCGCGAGCTCGCCCCGGAGACCCCGAAGGCGCTGTGGAACCAGCGGATGCGCTGGGCGCAGGGCTGGTTCCAGGTGTCGCTGCGGCACTTCTGGTCGGTGCTCCGGTCGCCGGTGCTCACCACGCGCCAGCGGATCGGCGTCGCCTACCTCCTCGGCTGGCGTGAGCTCTACCCGTGGCTCGCGCTGCTGGCCTGGCCGCTGCTCGCCTTCTACGTCTGGCGCGACGGCGGCCTCGACCTCTCGTCGCCGATGTTCCTGCTGCTGACGGTGTTCACCGCGGCGTCGGGGCCGCTGCAGACGCTGGCCGCCTGGCGGCTCGCCGAGCCCGACGTACGCCGGCACCGGCGCTGGTTCGTCGGCGCCGCCCTGGCGAACATGTTCTTCTACACCGAGCTCAAGAACGTCGTGAACCGCGTCGCCCAGCTCAAGCAGCTGCGCGGCGAACGACGCTGGGTGGTGACGCCGCGCTCGGCCGGCACCGCCGGTGGCACGGACCCGCACGCCCTCGACGCGGCGGAGGTGGCGGCATGACGGTCATCCCCCTGAACCGCGAGGCGGAGCACGCCGAGCAGGCCGAGCAGGTCGCCCCGCCGCACAGCTCGACCGCGCGGTACCCGCTCGGCTGGCTGCGCGGGCTCGCCGCGCTGTGCGTCGTCTTCTTCCACTCCTACCAGCACAACCGCGACCCCGAGACCTGGGCCTGGCCGTTCTCGGGCGCGGCCCACCAGGCGATGCTCGGCACCGACCTGTTCGTCGACATGTTCTTCGTGCTGTCCGGGCTGGTGCTCTGGTTGCCGGCCGCCCGCTCGTGCGTCGACGGCACCACCGGGCGCCCCGGCAGGGTGCTGCTGCTGCGCCGGATGGCGCGGCTGCTGCCGCTCTACTATGCGATCGTCCTGGTCGTCTGGGCGGCCACGAACCCGGCGCTGCCCGGGCACTGGCAGGACCTGCTGCTGCACCTGAGCTTCACGCAGATCTACAGCGACCGGTACATCTTCTGGACCGACGGTCCCGCCTGGTCGCTCGCGGTCGAGTTCCACTTCTACCTGCTGATGGCGCTGGCCGTGCCGCTGGTCAACGCCGCCGCCGCCCGCACCCCGGGCCGGCGCGGCCGGATCGGGGTCGCGTCGGCGCTGCCCGCCCTCTGCGCCGCGATCGGCGCCGGGTACCTGCTGTGGGCCACGGTCCTCACCGAGCACGACGAGACCGCCTGGTCGGTGTGGTTCGCCGCGCCGTCGCGCGGGGTGGACTTCGGCCTCGGCATGGGTCTCGCGGTCCTGATCGCCGCCGGCGTCCGGCTCGGGCCCGCCGCCCGCCGGATGCTCGGCGTCGCCGGCCTGGCCGGCCTCGGCGTGCTGGTGATGACCCGCCCGTTCGACGTACCGGCGGCCAGCGAGTGGTGGCACCCGCTGTACTCCCTCGCGGTCGTCACGCTGCTCGCCGGCGTGGTGCTGCACGAGGGCCCGTGGTCGCGGTGGTTCGACTGGCGACCGCTGGCGTTCGTCGGCACGCTGGGCTACGGCGTCTACCTGATCCACGAGCCGGTGATGCGGTACGCCGGGCACGTCGGCCTGCTGCCCGACCCGCGGCCGGGCTGGTTCTTCGTCTGGACGGCCGTGGTGGTCGCGGTTCCGAGCCTGGCGCTGGCATGGGTCAGCTCGCGCACGCTCGAGCCCGCCGGGCTCCGGCTGCTGGCCACGATGGACCGCCGGGGCCGGCCGCGCGACTACTACGACCACCTGGCCGGCCGAGAATGACCCGCCGCTGACCTCAGGCCGTGATGGCGGTGCCGGGCGCGCCGACCAGCCGGTCGCGCAGCGCGACGAGCGCGGCCACCTCCGCGACGAAGCGGGCGGTGCTCTCGCCGACGGCGACGTCGTCGAAGTAGTGGTGCCGCATCGCGACCCGCGCGAGGTGGTGCTCGTCCTGGTCGAGCCGTTCGGCGACCAGCGCCGCCACCCCGGCCGCGTCGACGTCGTCGAGCACGTCGGCGCACCGGCTGACCGGCACCTCGCACCGCAGCCGGTCGGCGTCGTGGTGCCGGTCGGTGATGAAGATCGGGCACTCGGTGCGCAGGTAGAGCCAGTCCAGGCCGACCGACGAGACGTCGGTGACCATCGCGTCGCACCGCGGCATCAGCGCCAGGATGTCGCCGGCCGGGATCGCCCGGTGCTCACCGCCGGCGCTCTCGACCAGCGCCGTGATCGCGCGGTGCGCGTCGCGGATCGCCGGGGTCTCGCTCGTGGTCACCTTGGGGTGCGGCTTGTAGACGACGCGCACGTCGGGGATCGCCAGCAGGCCGCGGACGATCTCGAGGCCGAGGGTGTCGACCGACGTGTAGTCGTTGTACTCGGCGTCGCCCTCCCAGGTCGGCGCGTAGAGGACGGTACGCCGGGCGCTGGGCTCGAGCAGCTCGGGCAGCGTCAGGTCCAGCTGCGGGCGGCCGATCCGCACCAGCTTGCCGGTGTCCAGCTCGAGCAGCTCCGCGGCGTACCGCTGCACGGCGGCCTCGCCGGCGACGAAGACCCGGTCGTAGGCCTTGGCGTTGTTGCTGGCCATGCTCTGCTTGTCGCTCTCGCCGTGGTTGACGTGGACGTGCAGCATCCGGGTGTGCACCAGCGACTCGAAGTTCAGTCGCGAGTTGTTGCAGTAGAGCACGACCTTCGGGTCGAGCGCGGCGTACAGCTCGGTGAGCTCCGCGAACTCCGGTGCGACGCGGATCGGCAGCCGGGTGCGGTCCCGGAGCAGGTTCGCCGACGCCGGATCGCGGAACACGAGCGCGACCGGCTGCTCCTGGTCGAGCAGCTCGAGGACCGGCAGCCACTGGACCAGCTGGTAGGTCCGGGTCGGGTCGTCGGCGAAGTAGGCGAGAACGGCGGGATCCACTCCCGAATGCTACGCGCTGGCCGCGAGCACCAGCGGGCGAACCTCGACGGCTCCCGCCGCACGGACCGCGCGGGCCGCCAGCGTCAGCGTCCACCCGGTCACGACCAGGTCGTCGACCAGCAGGATCCGCTGTCCGGACAGCGGGGCCGCTGAGCCTGCCGAGGGGTCGTCGGCGTGCAGCGCGAACCGGCGGCCGACCGCCGCGACCCGTTGCGCGGAGTTCGCCGCGCCCTGGCCGGGGGCGACGTCGGGGTCGACGATCGCCCACCGCCCGACGACCGGGACCCGCAGGTAGCGGGACAGCCCGTCGGCGAGGTCGGCGGTGAGCGTGGGCCGGCTCGCGGACTCCACGACGACGATGCCGTCGACCGGGGGTCGCCAGTCGCCGAGCACCTCGACCACCGCCCTGACCAGCGGCACCGGCACCGGGCCGTCGGGGGTGCCGGGCGCGAACAGCTCGCGCAGCGCGTTGCCGTAGCCGAGGTCGGTGAGGCGGGCGACGGCGCGGCCCTCGTCGGCGGCCTCGGCGATCTTGCCCTTGAGGTCGATGCCGAGGTTGCCCAGCGCGGTCGGCCACATCTTGCGCGGCTCCACCGGCACGCCGGGGCGGGAGAGCCGGGCACCGGCCTCCTCGACGGCGGCCGCGGAGACGTCGGCGGGCAGCGCGAGCCCGCCGCAGTTGTCGCAGCGGCCGCAGTCCTCGGCCTCCGGGTCGTCGAGCTGCTCGCGGAGGAACCGCATCCGGCAGGCGTCGGTCGCGATGTAGTCGAGCATGGCCCGCTGCTCGCGCTCCCGCGCCTCGGCGACTCGGCGGTAGCGCTCCTCGTCGTACGCCCAGGGCCGGCCGGTCGCCTCCCAGCCGCCGCGGACGCGGCGGACGGCGCCGTCCACGTCGAGCACCTTGAGCATGGTCTCCAGCCGGGTGCGGCTCAGGTCGACGTACGTCTCCAGCGCGGCGGTGCTCATCGGCCGCCCCTCGCCCGCCAGCACGTCGAGGGTGCGGCGGACCTGCTCCTCACGCGGGAAGGCCAGCGAGGCGAAGTACGCCCAGATGTCGCGGTCCTCGATCGCCGGGAGCAGGACCACGGCGGCGCTCTCCTGATCCGCGGCGAGGCCGCGGCCGGCGCGGCCGACCTGCTGGTAGTAGGCGACCGGGGACGCCGGGGCGCCCATGTTCACCACGAACCCGAGGGTCGCGTCGAACCCCATGCCGAGGGCGCTGGTGGCGATCAGCGCCTTGACCCGCCCGGACGCGAGATCCTGCTCGAGCGCGTGCCGCTCGGTCGTCTCGGTCTGGCCGGAGTACGCCGCCACGTCGTGGCCGCGCGAGCGCAGGTAGTCGGCGATCTCCTGGGTGGCCGCCACCGTGAGGCAGTAGACGATGCCCGAGCCGGGCTGCTCCGCGAGGTGGTCGGCGAGCCAGGCCAGCCGCTGCTCGGCGGTCTTCAGCCGGACCACGCCGAGCCGGAGCGACTGCCGGTCGAGCGAGCCGCGGAGCACCAGCACGTCGCCCTGCTCATCAGGAGGGCCGAGCTGCTCGGCGACGTCGTCGGTGACCCGCTGGTTGGCGGTCGCGGTCGTGGCCAGCACCGGGATGCCGTCGGGCAGCTCGCCGAGCAGCGTGCGGATCCGGCGGTAGTCGGGCCGGAAGTCGTGGCCCCAGTCGGAGATGCAGTGCGCCTCGTCGACGACCAGCAGCCCGCAGGTCGCGGCCAGCCGGGGCAGCACCTCGTCGCGGAACCCGGGGTTGTTGAGCCGCTCGGGGCTCACCAGCAGCACGTCGACCTCACCGGCGCGGATCGACTCTTGGATCGGCTCCCAGTCCTCCATGTTGGTGGAGTTGATGGTCACCGCGCGGATCCCGGCGCGCTCCGCGGCCGCGATCTGGTTGCGCATCAGCGCGAGCAGCGGCGAGACGATCACGGTCGGCCCGGCGCCCTGCTCGCGCAGCAGCAGCGTCGCGACGAAGTAGACCGCGGACTTGCCCCAGCCGGTGCGCTGCACGACGAGCGCGCGGCGCCGTTCGACGGCCAACGCCTCGATCGCCGTCCACTGGTCCTCGCGGAGGACGGCGTCGTCGGAGCCGACCAGCGCGCGGAGATGGGCCTCGGCGCGCTGACGGGTCCCGGTGGTCGTGGTCACCGCGCCTGTCTACCAGCCGACCCCGACATCACACCGACCTGGCCCGGGTGGGTGTTACCCCCTACTAGCGACGAGCGCTCGAGCTGAGCGACGTCGCCAATCGGGTCGTGTGCCTGAGCACGCGCTATGGCGCGTGCTCAGGCACACGACCCGTTCTGCGTCCGGCGATACTGGGCCGGTGCCGCACCCGCTGAAGTACGCCGTCGTCGAGTCCGAGCGCCGCTTCCTGCTGAGGTCGATGCCCACGGGGGTCGCGCGCACCACCGAGATCGTGGACCGCTACCTCACCGGCACCCGCCTCCGGCTGCGCGAGGTCACCGACCCGGACGGCACCGTCGTCCGCAAGCTGGGCCACAAGGTGCGGCTCACCGACGGTCCCGAGCGGGTCGCGTGCACGTCGGTCTACCTCGACGACGCGGAGTGGGACGTCCTCCGCGCGCTGCCGGCCCGGACGCTGCAGAAGCGTCGCCACCACGTCCACGTCGGTGGCGTGCACGTCGCCGTCGACGAGCTCCCCGACGGGACGCTGCTCGCCGAGGTCGACGGCGGCGAGCAGCCGGTGACCGACGTACCGTCCTGGCTGGACGTCATCCGTGAGGTCACCAACGAGGAGGACTGGACCGGGGCGGCACTGGCCGCCGCCGACGTGTCCTGAGGGAGCGGACGGGCTGGACCGCACCGGGTGGCCGCTCCCCGCCGGACCTGCGAACGTCGTCGCATGAAACGTATCCCACGCTCCACCCCGGCACTGCTGGTCGCCGGGGTCCTGCTGGCGCTCTCCTGTGCGGGCGGCGCCGTCGCGGCCGCGACGGTCACCGGCGCCGACATCGTCAACGGCTCGATCGAGTCCCAGGACGTCAAGAACCACACGCTCAAGGTCAAGGACCTCTCACCGGCCGCGGTCGCCGCCCTCCAGGGCGCCACCGGTCCGCAGGGCGCGCCCGGCGCGGACGGGGCTGACGGGGCTGACGGGGCTGACGGCGCGAACGGGGTGAGCGGCTACGAGATGGTCTCGGCCAGCTCGGCGAGCGTCGGCGGTTCGGTCCTGGCCACGGTCCAGGCTTCGTGCCCGACCGGCAAGCGGGTCGTCGGGGCGACCGCGTACTGGCTGGTCTCGCCGATGCCGGTCAAGGTCGCGCCGGACAACGCCGGCACGTCGACGACGACCTGGGTCGCTGAGGGCTACAACCCGGACAGCACCAACGACCAGATCGAGCTCCGGCTGCTCTGCATCACCGCGGCCTGAGCCCGGTCCGGGCGGTCACCAAATACGCACCCGCTCGGCGGGGTCGAGCCAGAGCCCGTCGCCCTCGGCGGTGCCGAAGACCTCGTGGAACTCGTCGAGGTTGCGCACGATGTTCGCGCGGAACTCCGGCGGGCTGTGCGGATCGATGGTGAGGTACTGGAGGTCCTGCTCCTTGCGGCGCTTGGTGCGCCAGCAGTACGCCCAGTTGAGGAACAGCTTCTGCCGGTCCTCGGCCGGGGCCTCGCCGCCCTGGGCGATGAGGTACGCCGTGTGGCCGATCGTCAGGCCGCCGAGGTCGCCGATGTTCTCGCCGACGGTGAGCGCGCCGTTGACCCGCTCGCCGGGCAGGTTGCGGGGCTCGAACCCGTCGTACTGCTCGATCAGCGCCTTCGACTTCACCTCGAACGCGGCCTTGTCGTCCGGCGTCCACCAGTCGTGCAGGTTGCCGGCGCCGTCGTACTGCGCCCCCTGGTCGTCGAAGCCGTGGCCGATCTCGTGGCCGATCACCGCGCCGATGCCGCCGTAGTTCTCGGCCGCCTCGGCGTCCGGGGAGAAGAACGGCTTCTGCAGGATGCCGGCCGGGAAGCAGATCTCGTTGGTGCCCGGGTTGTAGTAGGCGTTGACCGTCTGCGGCAGCATGAACCACTCGTCGCGGTCGACCGGCGAGCCGATCTTCGCGAGCTGCCGGTCGGTCTCGAACGCGGACGCCGCCGCCACGTTGCCGAGCAGGTCGTCCCGGGTCACCTGCAGCCGCGAGTAGTCGCGGAACTTCTCCGGGTAGCCGATCTTCGGGCGGAAGGTGTCGAGCTTCTCGTACGCCCGCTGCTTGGTCTCCTCGGTCATCCAGTCCAGCTTCGAGATCGACTGGCGGTACGCCGCGAGCAGGTTGGCGACCAGCTCGTCCATCATCGCCTTCGAGTGCGGCGGGAAGTGCCGGGTGACGTACTCCTTGCCGACCGCCTCGCCGATGGCGCCCTCGACCAGCGCGACGCCGCGCTTCCAGCGGGCCCGCAGCTCCGGGGTGCCGTTCAGGGTGCGGCCGTAGAAGTCGAAGTTGGCCTGGACGAAGTCGTCGGTGAGGTACGCCGCGGTCGCGCGCAGGACGTGCGCGAGCAGCCACTCGCGCCAGTCGTCGATGCCGACCTCCTCGAGCACGCCGGACAGGTGCGCGAAGTAGGACGGCTGCCGGACGCAGACCTCGGCCAGCGTCTCGTCCGAGCCGCCGAGGTTGGTGACGTAGGCGTCCCAGTCGAACGCGGGGCTCAGCTCGACCAGCTCGGCCTTGGTCAGCAGGTTGTAGGTCTTCTGCACGTCGCGGGTCTCCGCGCGCTCCCAGTGACCGGCGGCGAGCTTCGTGTCGATCTCGAGCACGGTGCGCGCGGCGGCCTCGGCGTCCGCGTGGTCGGCGAGCGTGAACAGCTTGGTCAGGTAGCCGACGTACTTCTCGCGGATCTCGGCGAACTTGTCGTCGCGGTAGTAGGACTCGTCGGGCAGCCCGAGCCCGCCCTGCACCAGGTTGAAGAGGTAGCGGTCGGAGTTCTTGGAGTCGGTGTCGACGTAGGACCCGAACAGCCCGTGCCCGCCGATCCGCTCGAACTCGCCGAGGAAGGCCGCCAGGTCGCGGACGTCGCGCAGCCCCGCGACCGCGTCGACCAGCGGGCGGATCGGCTCGGCGCCCTTCGCGTCGATCGCGTCCTCGTCCATGAACGACGCGAACAGGTCGCCGATCTTGCGGGCGTCGTCGTCGACGTCCTCGCCCGCGGCGACGCGCCGCGCGAGGTCCTCGATGATCGCGTGGACCTGCTCCTCGGCGGCGTCGGCCAGCTGCACGAAGGGACCCCAGCTCGAGCGGTCGGACGGGATCTCCGTCTCGTCGAGCCAGCGGCCGTTCACGTGGCCGAAGAGGTCGTCCTGCGGCCGGATGTCGGGGTTCATGCCCTCGCGGGCGTCATCGAGCGTGCTCACCCCTGCGACCCTATCCCCCGACTGGCGGATACTCGTCTCATGACGCTCGACCTCGTCACCGCCCGGGACTGGCTGGCCGTCGCCGTCGAGGAGGCGCGGCAGGGCCTGACCGAGGGCGGCATCCCCATCGGCGCCGCGCTCGTCGCCGCCGACGGCACCGTCCTGGGCCGTGGCCACAACCGGCGGGTGCAGGACGACGACCCGTCCGCGCACGGCGAGACGTCCGCGTTCCGCGACGCCGGCCGGCAGCGGACCTACGCCGGTACCACGATGGTGACCACCCTGTCGCCGTGCTGGTACTGCTCCGGGCTGGTGCGCCAGTTCGGCATCTCGCGGGTCGTGATCGGCGAGGCGTCGTCGTTCTTCGGCGGGCACGAGTGGCTGGCCGAGCACGGCGTCGAGATCCTCCTCCTCGACGACCCCCGGTGCATCGACCTGATGGATCGGTTCATCGCCGACCACCCGGAGCTGTGGTTCGAGGACATCGGGCTGGAGGCCGGGACCTAGCCGGGACCCGGCCAGGACCTAGGTCCGTTCCGCCCGGCCGCGCCCGGTGCCAGTGTCGAGGCGACCGGAGGAGTCCAGCATGCGCGCACACCGTCGTCTCGTCGTCCTCGCGGCCGGTCTCGGGCTGGCGCTCGCCGCCGCCCTCGCCGGAGCAGGCCCGGCCGTTCCGGCGCCGGAGCCCCGCGGCGGCCCCGGCGGCTGGACCAAGGTCACGTCGGGCACCGTCGTCAACATCGCGGAGCCTGGGCTCTACCGGACCTCGGACGGGGTCCTCCACCTGGTCTACCTGCGCCAGAACCCCTCCACCGACACCCTCGCGTTCACGACCATCGGCGCCGACGGGTCCGTGGCCGACACCGGCGTCGCGGTCGGCGGCTGGGCCGCGCTGCCGCAGGACCCGAAGGTCGTCGGCGGGCCCGGCGGCGGCATGCGCCTGGTCTTCGGCGGCATCCACTCCACGGCGGGAGGCGACCCGTACGGGACCGGGCAGATGTTCAGCGCGACCGCCGACGCGACGGGAACGACCTGGACACTGGCGGGCGGGGCGCTGATCGCGAGCGGCTACGCGATCGACAGCTACGGCACCGGTGCGACCACGCTGGCCGACGGCACGCCGGTGGTGTCGTTCCCGCTGAACGCGACGCTCACCTGGAACGCCGGCGGACTCGACGTACACGTTCGGCGAGTGCTGCGTCTACGACTCGACCCTCGCGCGCGACGGCGACGACGTGTGGGTGGCCTTCGCGGCGAACGGCTCGAGCAGCTCCACCGCGGGGCTCTTCGTCAAGCGGCTGCTGCCGACGGTCGGCGCCACCACGAAGGTCCCGCGGTCCAGCGAGGGCTCCGACACGCTGACGCCCAGCCAGTCCACGGCGTTCGTCGCGCGGCCGGGTGGCGGGCTGTACGTCGCCTCCTGCATCGGCTACCCGACCTGCACGAAGGTCGGCCTGTGGCGGGTCGGCGCGGACCACCCGGTGACCGTCCCCGGGTCGGGCGGGGCACGGGACATCGCGCTCGCGACCGGGCCCGGCGGTCGCCTGTGGATCGCCTGGACGACGTACCACGCCGTGAAGGTCGTGCACACCGGGCCGACCGGCGCTCACCTCAGCCGGGTCCGCACCGTGCGGCCGCCGCGGGCGGCGCCCGACCTCTACGGCATCTCGATCGCCGGTACCAACCGCTCGGTCGATGTCGTCATCAACAACGGCTCGGCGCTGTACCACCGGCGGATCGGGCTGCGGTAGCGGTCAGCGGAGCCGGACGACCGACTTCCCGAGGGTCTTGCGCGCCTCCATGTCGAGCAGCGCCCGGGCGAAGCCGTCGAGGTCGTAGGTCGCGCCGACCGGCGGCTTGACCACGCCGGACTCGAGCATCGGCAGCAGCTCGGCCCACTGCTGCTGCATGAACCCGGGCCGGACCATCGCGTAAGCGCCCCAGCCGACGCCGCGGACGTCGACGTTGTTGAGCAGCAGCCGGTTGACCTTCACCTCGGGGATGCCCTGACCGCCGGCGAAGCCGACCACGAGCAGCCGGCCCTGCGGGGCGAGAATCCGCAGCGAGTCGGTGAACGCGTCGCCGCCGACGACGTCGACGACCACGTCGACGCCCTGCCCCCCGGTCAGGTCCTGCACCGCGTCGCGGAACCCGTCGAGGAGCACCGCGTCGTCCGCCCCCGCGGCCTTCGCCACCACGGCCTTCTCCTCGGTGCTGACCACGGCGATCACCCGCGCGCCGTACCCCTTGGCCACCTGGATGCTCGCGGTGCCGACGCCGCCCGCGGCGCCGTGCACCAGCACCGTCTCGCCGGCCTTCAGCCCGCCGCGCTCGGCGAGCGCGAACTGCGCGGTCAGGTAGTTCATCGGCAGCGCCGCGCCCTCGTCGTACGACACGGAGTCGGGCAGCGCGAACGTCATCGACGCCGGGTTGGCCACCAGCTCCGCCGCGCCGCCGTACGCGTTGACGCCGGCGACGCGCTGCCCGGGCTCGAAGCCCTCGGGACCGGACACGACGGTGCCCGCGAAGTCGACGCCGAGCGTGAACGGCGGCTCCGGCTTGAGCTGGTACTCGCCCTTGCTCAGCAGCAGGTCCGGGAAGGAGACGCCGACGCTGTGCACCTCCACCAGCACGTCGTCCGGGCCGGGCGTGGGCTCGGGCACGTCCCGGACGGTGACGTCGGCGGGACCGGTGGTGTCGAGGACCTGGGCGGCGCGCATGGGGCCGACGTTAGCGGGGTGCCGGAGCGAGGACGGAGTACCGGGTCCGCGGTGGGACGTAGTACGTGCGAGCGACGCGACCCAGCGTGACGGCGGTGGCCGTGGCGCCCGCGGTCACGGCGACGGTCGATCCGACCGGCCGACGCCACGTCGTCTCGACCAGGTCGTGCAGACGGCCGCGGCGATCCACGCGGAACGACGCCCCGGCGACCTCGGCGTGCGCGGCGCCGCGGCGGTGCCGGACGTACGCGATGGCGCCGTGCCCGGCGGCACCGACCGCCAGGTCCAGAGTCCGGCCGCTCGTCGCGGCGGTCGTCAGGGTGGTGCGCCCCTGGAGGTCCCACACCCTCGGCCGCTCCCGCTCGGACGGCCAGGTGGCGAACCACGGCTGGACGGCGCGCCCGTGACCGACCTCCTGCCAGGCGGCCACGCCGACACCGGCCCGGGTGATCGCGGCGGGCGCGGTCAGAACCCCGCGCTTCCAGTGCGGCGTGGACCAGGAGCGGGTGCTGCCGGGCTCGCCGGAGAGGAGCACGACCTTCTCGTCGAGGCCGTCGAGCTGGCCGGTCGAGCGCGACCGGACCACCGTCGCCGTGATCCGGCCCTCGGCCAGGTCGACGGCCATCGGGTCGATACCACCGTCGGGGTACCGGCGGTCGAGGCGGCGCGTCCACGTCCCCGTCGCGGCGTCGTACGTCTCGAGGCGCATCCGGCCGCCGAACCAGTAGCCCGGCTCGTCCTCGAAGCCCGCGCCGCGCACCGCCACCACGTCGCCGTCGTCACCGATGGCGGCCACCAGGTCGTCGCCGTACCCGCCGAGCTGGCGACGCCGGAGGTCCCGCCAGCCCAGGTCGGCGTGGTAGCTGGTCACGTGGTGCGCGCGCCCGTACCGACTGTTGCTGGTGAAGACGGCGTACTGGCCCTGCGGCGAGTAGTCCAGCGACCCCAGGTCACCCTCCGGCTGCACGTGCCACACCCACCCGTCGTCACCGGTCCACACGAGCTCGGCGAGCCGGGTCGGCGGGTCCTCGAGGCCGGTCGTGGCGTAGCACTCGACGGCGACCGCGACGTTGCCCCGGGCGGTGGCCGCCTCGACCGGTCGGCACTGCTCGGCGTCGTCGACGGTGGTGATCTCCGTGCGGGGACCCAGGTCACCGGAGGCGGTGCGGCGCTGGTCGAAGACCGTCGCTGTGTCCGGCCCGCCCACACTGACCAGTGCCGTGGTCCCGTCGTCCAGGGCGACCGCGAGCGCGTGGCCACCCGCCTTCCGCAACGGGCTCCACCCCTCGCCGGCCGCGGCGGCAGGACCCAGCGCCGCCAGCGTCGACGCGGTGGCAACCGCCAGGGCGACAGCGAGAGCACGGCGGTGCAGCGACACGAGGACCCCCCGGGATAGGCAGGAAGCCAGGGTACGTGCGTCTCCGTCACGTTCGCCGGTGGAAGGTGACGTCGCCGTTGGGGTGGTAGGTGGTGCGGTACTTCGGGTCGTGGGCGCGGTTGTGGTGCCAGTGGCACAGACTGACGCCGTCGGCGAGGTCGGTGTGGCCGCCGTCGACCCAGCGTTGCTTGTGGTGGGCGTGTAGGCCGGTGACCCGGCTGGGTCGTGGGCCTCACACCGAGCTATAGCGCGGTCTCAGGCACACGACCCGAAGACCGCGCGGCCGCGACCCGGGCACCGGCCGCAACCACCCACCCACCGCCCCGTTCGCTGCCTGTCGGTCGCAACCCCAAGCCCACCGCGGGGTGCCGACAGGTGAGGGCACCCCGTCCGCCGTACGGGGTCTCGACAAGCTCGACCAACGGTGACCCGGGCGCCGGCCGCAACCACCCACCCACCGCCCCGTTCGCTGCCTGTCGGTCGCAACCCGAGCGGACTGGGAGGTGCTGAGAGTCGACGGCACCGCGTCCGTCGTACGAGGCCTCGACAAGCTCGACCGACGGTGACCCGGGCCGACCGCGAGGCGCGGTCAGTGCGTCACTTCGGCTGCACCAGCTGGTTCATCTCGAAGTGCATGGGGTCCGTGTACTTCCAGTCGCCACCCCAGGTGAAGCCCCAGTGCTTGAAGATCGCGACCACGCCGCGGTCCATCTCGCCGGCGCTGCCGCGCTGGTTGCCGGGGACGTTCAGGTCGAGGGCCAGCCCGAAGGCGTGGTTGGAGAGCGTGGTGGTGCCGGCGATGAAGCGCGGGTAGTAGCAGCCGGCGTACTCGCCCGGGTGGATCTTGTCGGCGAGGCCCTGGGCCATCACGTCCTCCAGCGCGGCGCGCAGCTGCGGGAAGATCAGCTTGTTGCAGGTGACGTTGCCGAGGATCGGGACCGGCTCGGTGGCGATGTGCTCCTTCACCCACGCCGGGTCCGGGGCGATGTGGCCACCGGACAGCACCGTGTAGCGGAACACGCCGACCGCGTCGGCGACGGTGCCGACGACGTCGACCGTCTGCACGACGTGCGGGTCGAGGCCCTCGCGGGCGACGACGTCGGTCATCGAGACCGTGGTGTCCGTCCCCTCCAGGATCTTCTCGATCGGCTTGCGCAGCGGCTCGGGGGCGTTCCCGCCGGTGCGGATCAGCAGCGCGTTGCCCTCGGTCATGCCGAGGTCGGGGATCCAGGTGTCGTTGACGACGGCGTCGACCAACCAGGACTGCTGCGCGTAGGCGCCCACGTGCACCCGCGGGGCATCGCTCGTGCTGCCGAGGGCGAGGTAGCCGTCCTTGTCGATCGGCGCCCGCTTCTCCAGGGCCGGCCGGATCGCGAGCTCGCCGCCGGCGACCCGGTTCCAGACGACCTGGGTCTGCGCGCTCGCCGCCTTGATGACCCAGTTCCGGTAGGTCGCCGGGTCGACCGCGGCCACGCTGAGCGCGCGGTTCTCGATCGTGAGCTGGGCCAGCGAGATCTGCTCGACGTCCTGGACGCCCTTCAGCCTCCGGATCTCGTCGACCTTGTCCTGCGGGATCGTCTGCGCGCCGTTGACGACGATGTCGGCCGGGGCGATGGCGCCGGTACGCCGGCCGGGTGGGTCGATCGCGTGCTTCGGGTCGAGCGCGGGGGCGGCCGTCTGGCCGCTGGACGCGGCGCTCGTGCTGGCCGCGCTGGGGGCCGGGTCGCCGGCCTCGGAGCCGCCGTTGCACCCGGCGACCGGCAGCACGAGCACGCCGGCCAACGCCGTCGTACCCAGCGCGCGCCCCAGTCGCATGGCTCCCCTCCCCAGGAGTTCAGGGTACGTCTACCCCGCGGGAGCGCTCCCTATCCCCGGCGCCGGCGGATCTCCTCGTTGATCGCCGGGACGATCTCGTGCAGGTCGCCGATCACGGCGTACGTCGCCCGGGTGACCATCGGCGCCTCGGCGTCGGTGTTGATCGCGAGGATGTTCTTCGCCGACGAGCAGCCCGCCCAGTGCTGGATGGCGCCGCTGATGCCGCACGGGATGTAGAGGTCCGGCGCGATCCGGGAGCCGGTCTGGCCGACCTGCTCGTGGTGCGGCCGCCAGCCCAGCGAGGTCACCACCCGCGACACGCCCAGCGAGGCGTCGAGCAGCTCGGTGAGCTCGAGCAGGTCCTTGAACCCGTCGGCGGAGCCGGCACCGCGGCCCGCGCCGACGACGACCCTCGCCGACGACAGGTCGCCGGACAGGTCGGCCTCGGGCTCCTCGGTCGAGACCACCCGCGCGACCAGGTCCGCGTCGGCGACGGCGGGCGTCTCCACGACGACGTCGCCCGCACCGGGCGACTCGGCGGGCGACGCCTCGACCGCGTGGCCCGCCACCGTGAACACCGCCGGCCGGGCGGAGAGCTGCATCTCCTCCAGCGCGGCGCCGCCGACCACCTGGCGGGTGACGACGAAGGGCGACAGGCCGCCGAAGGACAGCACGTTCGCGGCCATCGGTACGCCGGCGCGGGCGGCCACGTGCGCCATCACCTCGCCGCCGCGCGGGGTGCCGGACGCCATCACGACGACCGAGCCCGCCTTCTCCCGCACCGACAGCACGCCGGCGGCCCACGCGGCGCCGGAGAACGCCGCGAACGCGTCGCCGGTGAGCGCGTGCACCCGGCGGACGCCGTACGCCGTCATCGTCTCGACCGATGACGTGGACGGCTCGCCCACGACCACCACGTCGACCGGCACGCCGCCGCCTGCCGCGGACAGCGATCGGGCGAAGGTCACCGCCTCCAGGGACACCTCGGCCGGCTCGCCGTCCGGCGTGACCTCGACCAGCACCACGATCATCGGGCCAGCACCCCCAGCTGCTCGAACAGGTCGACGACGGCGGGCGCGGCCTCGGGGCCGGTGCCCAGCACCTGCACGGAGGACGGGGCCGGCGGCGGGAGCACCAGCCGCACCCGGCCGGTCCCGGCGGGCTCCGCGGTCGGCTGCCGCTCGTCGATCGGGACCTTCTTGGCCTTCATCCGGCCGGGCACGCTGGGGTAGCGCGGCGACACCCCACCCTCGAGCACGGTCACGACCGCGGGCAGTGGCACGCGGTAGGTCTCGTGGCCGTCCGGGCCGGCGACCCCTGCGGTCACCACGCCCTCGGCCACCGACACGGTCGCGGCGCCGTTCACCACCGGCCAGCCGAGCTCGTAGGCGAGCCGGATGCCCACCTGGAAGTCGCCGCTGTCGGCGGCGTCGTTGCCCAGCAGCACCAGCTCGTGCCCCTGGTCCTTCACGACCGCGGCGATCTCGCGCGCGACGTCGGCCGGGCCGAAGGTCTGCGGGTCCGCGACCACGTGCGTCGCCGCCTCGCAGCCGACGGCCAGCGCCGCCCGCAGCTGCTCGACGGCGTCCGCGTCGCCCAGCGTCATCACGGTCGCGCCACCAACGGCAGAGCCGATCTGCACGGCCAGCTCGACCGCGCACTCCTCGTGGGCGCTCATCGTGAACCCGGCGTACCGACCGTCGACGGCCTGGCCGTCCTCGGTCAGCACCACCTCGCTGGACGAGTCGACGACCCGCTTCACGCAGACCAGGACGGTCATCGCAGGCGCTCGTTCGCGGGGTCGAAGAGCGGCGTCGCGTCGACCGAGCCGACGGTCACCGGGTAGAGCTCCTCCATGTACGACACGGCCAGCTCGTTGCCGATCACGACCTCGGCCGGCGGCAGGTACGCCATCAGCAGGTGCTTACCCAGCGACGGGGCCGACCCGGCGGTGGTGACGTAGGGGTGGTGGCCGTGCCCGTCGGTGAGCGAGCTCCCGTCGCGACGCAGGATCGGCTCGCCGCCGAGCATGTACCGCTTCACGCCGGACGCCGACGTGTGGTCCTCGACGACCAGCGTGCACAGCACCGCCTGCGGCTCGGCCTCGCGCTGGGCGAGGTAGGCGTCCCGACCCACGAAGTCCGCGGTCTTCACCTTCGGCCGCTGCATGCCGGCCTCGACGATCGAGCGCTCGGCGTCCAGCTCGTAGCCGAACGCGCGGTAGCCCTTCTCGATCCGGCCGGTGGTGCCGTAGACGCCGATGCCGACCGGGACGGCGCCGTGCGGAGCCCCCGCCTCGAGCAGCGCGTCCCACAGCCCGGCCGCGTCGTCGTACGCGGCGTAGAGCTCCCAGCCGAGCTCGCCGACGTACGAGATCCGGGAGGCGAGGACGGTGGTTCCGTTGACCTGGATCTCGCGGCAGGTGAGGAACCCGAAGCCCTCGTCGGTCACGTCGTCGGACGTCAGCGAGGCCAGGATGTCGCGGGCGCGCGGACCCCACAGGCCGATCGTGACGACGTCGTCGGTGCGGCTGGTGAGCGTGGTCCCGTCGGGCACGTGCGCCGCGAACCAGTGCCGGTCCGCGGGGCCGTGCGCGGCGCCGGTGACCACGCGGAAGTGGTCGTCGCCGAGGCGCATCACGGTCAGGTCGGACTTGAAGCCGCCGGCCGCGTCCAGCACGGGCGTGTAGACGACCTTGCCGACCGGGACGTCGCACTGCGCGACGCAGGTGACCTGGACGGCCTCCAGGGCGCCGGGCCCCTCGATGTCGAAGATCTCGAACGCCGACAGGTCGATGACGCCGGCGGCCTCCCGCATCCGCAGGTGCTCGGCGTTGATGATCGGGCTCCACCAGCGCGCGTCCCACTCGTGCTCGCGGGTCATCACGGCGTCGCCGTACTGCTCGAGGAGGCCGGCGTTGGACTCGTACCAGAACGGGCGCTCCCAGCCGCCGGTCTCGAAGAAGACCGCGCCGAGCTTCTTCTGCGCGTCGTTCATCGGCGCCAGCCGCTGCTCGCGGTCCGACTCGTACTGCTCGGCGGGGTGGATGATCCCGTAGGTCTTGATGAAGGACTCGGTGGTGCGCAGCCGGGTGTGCTCGCGGCGCTTCTGGTGCTCGTGGAAGCGCGCGATGTCGCTGTGGCTGACGTCGATCTCGGAGTGTCCGTTGACCATCCACTCCGCGACGGCCCGGCCGACGCCCGGGCCCTCCTTGATCCAGACCGCGGCCGCGGTCCACAGGCCCCCGACCTCGCTCTCGCCGAGGATCGGCCAGCCGTCGCAGGTCAGCGAGAGCAGGCCGTTGATGGCGTAGCGCATCTCCGCGCCCTCGGCGCCGAGCAGCTCGGGCATCAGCTCGTAGGCCTGCTCGAGCTGCGGGTCGAAGTCGTCGGAGGTGAACGGCATCTCGGTCGGCGACAGCTTGGCCTGCTCGATCGAGGGGATGTCCTCCGGCTCGTGCAGGATCGCGCGGTGCGCGTAGGAGCCGACCTCCATGTCGGCGCCGTGCTGGCGCTCGTAGCAGAAGGTGTCCATGTCGCGGACGATCGGGAACGAGATCTCGCCCTCGCGCTCGGCCAGCTGCGGGCACGGGCCGACGCTGATCATCTGGTGCACGGCCGGGGTGAGCGGGATCGAGACGCCCGCCATGTCGCCGATCTTCGGGCTCCAGACGCCGCACGCGATCACGACGTACTCGGTCTCGATGTCGCCGGCGTCGGTGCGCACCCGCCGGATCCGCCCGTCCTCGACGTCCAGGCCGGTGACCTCGACGTTGGGGACGACGGTCAGCGCGTCGAGCTCCATCGCCCGCTCGCGCATGATCGTGCCGGCGCGCAGCGAGTCGACGACGCCGACGCCGGGCTGCCAGAACGCGCCGATGAACTGGTCGGTCTCGATGAACGGGACCTTCTCCTTCACGAACTCCGGACTCACCAGCTCGGCCTCGATGCCCCAGGCACGCGCGGACGACATCCGGCGCCGCAGCTCCTCCATCCGCTCCTCGGTCCGGGCCAGCTCGAATCCGCCGGACTGCGTGAAGACGCCCATCTCCTTGTACTGCTCGACCGAGTCGAGCGTCAGGTCGGTGATCTCCCGCGAGTGGTCGGTCAGGAAGATGAAGTTCGAGGCGTGCCCGGTCGAGCCGCCGGGGTTGGGCAGCGGCCCCTGGTCGAGCTGCACGATGTCGCGCCAGCCGAGCCGCGCGAGGTGGTGGACGAGGCTGTTGCCGACGATGCCGGCGCCGATCACGACGACCTTGGCCGAGGTGGGGACGGTGGCCATGGGACTCTCCGGTCTGTCCAGACAGTTGCGTATCACGCAACGCAATTCGTATTACGGAACGTGTTCAAGGATCACCCGAGCCCGGCCGGGAGGTCAACCCCCCGGCCGGGCAGGTGACGAGATCAGCAGCCGCGCGGCTCAGCCGAGCCAGGCCTGGACCTTGTCCGGGTTGTCCGCGATCCACTTGGCGGCGGCGTCCTCCGGTGTCATCTTGTCGGCGGTGATGTACTTGGCGACCAGGTTCTGGTCGTCGTTGGTCCAGGTGAAGTTCTTGATCAGGTCGGCCGCGGTCGAGCCCGACTCCATGAACTTCGTGGCGGCGACCTTCTTCAGCTCGGTCTCCGCGTAGTCACAGGCCACCTTGGCCTTGTCCGCGTCGCAGCCCGGCTTGTACTCCGGCAGCTTCACTCGGTCCATCGGCACCTCGGCGTGGATGTACTGCGGCTCCCAGAAGTAGCCGATCAGCCACTCCTTGTTCTCCTGCGCCTTCTTGAACGCCTCGACCGTCGCGGTCTCGCCGCCGGAGAACACGACCTTGTAGTCCAGACCGAGGTTCTTGATGATCGCCTCGTCGTACTGCGTGTAGGTCGGGTCGGACCCCAGGAACTGGCCCTGGCCGCCGGACTCCGAGGTCTGGAAGTCGCTCGCGTACTTGTTGAGGTTGTTCCAGTCGAGGATGTCCGGGTGCTCCTGGGCGAGCCAGTCCGGCACGTACCAGCCGATGATCCCGACGTTCCCGGGCGAACCGAGGTCGACGGCGTACCCACCGTCGACGGCGGCCTTCAGCTCCGCCGCGTGCGACCACTCCTCGAGGATCACGTCCCCGTCCCCCGACTTCAGCGCCTGGTACGACGGCCCGCCCTCCTTGAGCTCCACGTAGGAGACGTTGCAGCCCAGCTTGTCGGTGGCGACCGCGCCGACGACGTAGGCGTCCGCGGTGTAGCCGACCCACGGGTTGACGATGATGTTGAGGTCGCCGCACTCGCCGCCGGCGGCGGCTGCCTTCGACTCGTTGGTCTGGGTCTCCTTCTCCACGGTGCCGCCGCCACAGGCCGTGAGCGCGAGCACGGCACTCGCGGCGCCGGCGACGAGCCCCAGTCGCCGCTTGTTCAGAATCCGCATGTCCACTCCCTTGTGTCGTGTCGCGTTCGCGACCTGGTTCTGCTGGGTCCTTCCACCTGCGTCGTCAGAACGGGACCGCCCCCCGTGCCCACGTCCGGCGTGCGGCACGAGGCACGGGGGCGCGCGCCCCCGCCCGGTCCGCGGCCGACCGCATCACCCGGTCGAGCCCGACCCCGAGCAGCACGATGGACAGGCCCGCGGCGAGCCCCTTGCCGGCGTAGTCGGTGTGGGCCAGGCCGTAGATGACGTCGAAGCCCAGCGCACCCGCACCCACGAGGCCGCCGATCACCACCATCGACAGGACGTAGAGCAGGCCCTGGTTCGTCGCGAGCACCAGGGAGCCGCGCGCCATCGGCAGCTGCACCTTGGTGATCTCCTGCCAGGTGGTCGACCCGGTCGAGCGGCCGGCCTCCACCACGCCGTCGGGCACCCCGCGGATGCCGTCCGCCACCAGCTTGATCGCGGCCGGAGCGGCGTAGACGACGGCCGCCACGATCGCGGTGAAGCGGGTCGATCCGAAGAGGGCGAGCACCGGGATCAGGTACACGAACGCGGGGATGGTCTGCCCGGCGTCGAGCGTCGGCCGGATCACGACGTCCACCACCCGGCTGCGGCCCATCCACACGCCGATCACGAGCGCCAGCACCATCACCAGCAGCGTGGCGACCAGCGTCATCGTCAGCACGACCATCGAGTCGTGCCACAGGTCGAGGAGGTACAGGCCGGTCAGGCAGACCACGCTCGGCACGACCGCCCGGCGGCCGCCGATCACCACGCCGAGGAGCAGCAGGCCGAGGAAGCTCAGCCACCAGGGCGACTCGGCCAGCACAGACTGCAGGGGGTTGAGCAGCCCGTAGGAGACCGCGTCGGAGAACTTGCCGGCCGCCGTGTCGACGGTCGACGTGAACGACTCCATCCACGAGTTGGCCCAGTCCGCCACCGAACGGGCCCAGGTGGTTTCCGGGAACACCGCGGCGTCGATCGAGTAGCGGGAGTACCAGACCGCGACCGCGACGGGGACGAGCAGGACGCCGAGCACCATCCGCCGACGCCTCCGGTTCTCCCCGCCGCTCCGGGCCACCCGCTCCGACCGCTCGCTGGCCGCGGTGGTGGTGCGGTCGAGCATGATCCCCGTCGCGACGATCAGCAGGCCCGGGACGAGGCCCGCGCCGAAGTCGTTCTCGGTCAGTGCGGCGAGGACCGGCTTCCCGAGCCCCGGGCCGTTCACGTACGACGCGATGATCGCCATCGACAGCGCGGCGAGGATCGTCTGGTTGAGGCCCACGATGATGGTCCGCCGCGCCATCGGGATCTGCACCTTGAGCAGCCGCTGCATCGTGGTCTGGCCGAGCGAGTTCGTGGCTTCGATCGCCGCCGGCGACACGTCGCGGATGCCGAACCCGGAGATCCGGACGATGGGCGGGAGCGCGTAGGCGAGGGTGCACACCACCGCGGTCGGCGCACCGATCCCGAACACCACGAGCACGAACATCAGGTAGACGAACGTCGGCATCGTCTGCAGGAGGTCGAGCACGAGGGTGATCCATCGCGCCGCTCCCGAGCTGACCGCGATCCAGACCGCGAGGGGGAAGCCGATGACGACCGCGAAGGCCACCGAGACCAGCGTGACGATCAGCAGGTCCATCGAGTCCTCCCAGAACCCGAAGAGCCCGTAGGAGAGGAACGTCGCGGCGACGAGCAGCGCGATCCGCCAGTTCGCGACGGCGTACCCGATCCAGGTCGCGATGGCGACCACGCCGAGCCAGCCGATGGTCGGCGCCGGCCGCGGGGGCGTCGGGATCGCGATGAGCCCGCGGAGGAAGTCGACGATCGCGTTGATGGCGTCGGCGATCGACTGCGCGACAGCGTTCGAGCTGAAGCCACTGACCCGGTCGGACAGCCGGGCGTGGAGGTCGGTCTGGTCGAGGCCGGACAGGGCCAGGGTGTGCGTCCCCTTGGTCACGCTCCACAGCGCGACCCAGCCCGCCAGGACCACGAGGACCCAGACCAGCCGCGGGACCCGGCGCGGCTGCGGGGGCGGCGGCGGCGCGGCGTCCGGCTCGAGGCGTTCGAGGCTCGGCGGGGCGGTGGCGGTGGACATTCAGCGCTCCTCGGCGACCACGACCCGGAGGATCGCGTCGTCGTCGACGATCCCGACCAGCTGACCGTCGTCGACCACCCGCACCGGGTGCTCCGAGGCGAGTGCTGCCCGCGCTGCCTGCCGGACGATGGTGTCGGACGTCATCACCGGGCCGTCGCCCGACTCGCCGTCCCGAGGCTCGCGCATCACCCACTTCAGCGTCAGCACGTGCGACTTCGGCACCTCCGACGTGAAGTCGCGAACGTAGTCGTCGGCCGGGGCGCCGACCACCTCGTCCGGCGTCCCGATCTGGACGAGCTCGCCGTCGCGCATGATCAGGATCCGGTCGCCGAGCTTGAGCGCCTCGGCGAGGTCGTGGGTGATGAAGACCATCGTCTTGCCGAGCTCGTGGTGGAGCCGGATCACCTCGTTCTGCATGTCCCGGCGGATCAGCGGGTCGAGCGCGGAGAACGGCTCGTCGAACAGCAGCAGCGACGGGTCGTTGGCCAGCGCCCGAGCCAGGCCGACGCGCTGCTGCATGCCGCCGGAGAGCTGGTCGGGGTAGGACGTCTCGTAGCCGGCCAGGCCGACCAGCTGGACGACCTCCTCGGCCTTGGCCCGGCGCTCCTTCCTCCCCACACCGCGGATCTCCAGGCCGTAGGCCACGTTGTCGATCACCTGCCGGTGCGGGAGCAGGCCGAAGTGCTGGAACACCATCGACGCGTGGGTACGCCGCAGGTCGCGCAGCTCGCTCTCGCTGGCCTTGGTGATGTCGCGCCCGTCGATCACGACCTCGCCCGCGGTCGGCTCGATGAGCCGGGTCAGGCAGCGCACCAGCGTGGACTTGCCGGACCCGGACAGGCCCATCACCACGAACACCTCGCCGGGCGCGACGTCGAACGACAGGTCGCGGACGCCGACCACGCAGCCGGTCTTCTCCTTGAGCTCGGCGCGCGAGAGGTCGGCGTCCGGCGTGCCGACGATCCGGTCCGCGCCGCGGCCGAAGATCTTCCAGAGGTGCTTGACGGAGAGGGCAGCGTCGTCGCTCATGAGAGCTCCTCGGGGTAGAGCGGCATGCCGTCGCGGTAGCGGTAGTACGGCACGTCGGCGGGCGGGAGCGGGGTGTTGCCCGCGATCAGGTCGGCCGCCTTCTCGGCGACCATCATCACGGGGGCGTAGATGTTGCCGTTGGTGACGAACGGGAAGACCGAGGCGTCGACGACGCGCAGCCCCTCGACGCCGTGCACGCGCATCGAGCCCGGGTCGACGACCGCCGTCTCGTCGATGCCCATCTTCGCGGTGCACGACGGGTGCAGGGCGGTCTCGGCGTCGGCGCGCACCCACTCCAGGATCTGCTCGTCGGTCTCGACGCCGTTGCCGGGCGACAGCTCCCCGTCGTTGTACGGCGCGAACGCGGGCTGGTTCAGGATGCTGCGGGCGACCCGGATCGCCTCGACCCACTCGCGGCGGTCGTTCGCGGTCGAGAGGTAGTTGAACAGGATCGACGGGTGCTGCTTCGGGTCGCGGCTCCGGATCTTCACGTGCCCGCGGGTGTCGGCGTACATCGGGCCGATGTGCACCTGGTAGCCGTGACCCTCCGTGGGCGCGGACCCGTCGTACCGGATCGCGACCGGCAGGAAGTGGAACATCAGGTTCGGGTAGTCGACGTCCTCGTTGCTTCGACAGAAGCCGCCGCCCTCGAAGTGGTTCGTGGCGCCGAGCCCGCGCCGGTGGACCAGCCACTGGTAGCCGATGCCGGGCCGCTTGCGCCACTTCAGCCCGGGCGCGATCGACACCGGCTGCTTCGACGCGTACTGGATGTAGACCTCGAGGTGGTCCTGCGCGTTCGCGCCGACGCCGGGCAGGTGCTGGACGACCGGGATGCCGTGCTGCTTCAGCAGCTCCTCGTCGCCCACTCCGGAGAGCTGCAGCAGCTGGGGGCTGTTGATCGCGCCGCCGCAGAGGATCACCTCGCCGGCGTGCGCGGTACGGCGGACGCGGCCGGCGCGCAGGTAGTCGACGCCCACCGCGCGCTTGCCGTCGAACCGGACGCCGGTGACGAGGGCGAGCGTCTCGACCGTGAGGTTCTTGCGGTGCTTGACCGGGTGCAGGTAGGCGCGGGCCGCGGAGAGCCGGCGGCCGCGGTGGATGTTGCGGTCGAACCTCGCGAAGCCCTCCTGGCGGTAGCCGTTGACGTCGTCGGTCAGCGGGTAGCCGGCCTGCTGCACGGCCTCGAAGAACGCGCCGAACAGCGGGTTGTCGGCCGGCCCGCGCTCGAGCACCAGCGGACCGTCGCCGCCGCGCCAGGCGTCGGCGCCGGCCCTGCCATCTGGGAGAGTGCAGGTCTCCATCTTCTTGAAGTACGGCAGGCAGTGGAGGTAGTCCCACTCCTTCATCCCCGGCTCGGCGGCCCAGCGCTCATAGTCCATCGGGTTGCCACGCTGGAAGATCATCCCGTTGATCGACGACGAGCCGCCGAGGACCTTGCCGCGGGCGTGGAAGACCCTCCTGTTGTTCAGGTGCGGCTCCGGGTCGGTCTCGTACTTCCAGTCGTAGAGCCGGTTCCCGATCGGGAACGGCAGCGCCGCCGGCATGTGGATGAACGGGTCGATGCGGAAGTCCGAGCGGCCCGCCTCGAGCACCAGCACCGAGGTGCCCGGATCGGCGGAGAGCCGGTTGGCGAGCGCGCACCCGGCCGAGCCACCGCCCACGATGACGTAGTCGTACCGGTCCGCGCGTGCGGTCACCCCTGGAACCACCTTTGCTCGGCCGGCCGGATGTTGTGCCACACGTGCTTGGTCTCGCGGTACTCGTCGAGGCCGGCCTGCCCGAGCTCCCGGCCGATGCCGGACTGCTTGTAGCCGCCCCACTCGGCCTGCGGGACGTACGGGTGGTAGTCGTTGATCCAGACGGTGCCCATCCGCAGCCGGGCCGCGACCCGCTGCCCCTTCCCGGCGTCCTGGGTCCACACGGCGCCGGCCAGACCGTAGATCGAGTCGTTGGCGATCCGGACCGCCTCGTCCTCGTCACGGAACGTCTCGACGGTGAGCACCGGCCCGAACGACTCGTCCTGGGTCACCGACATGTCGCTGCGGCAGCCGTCCAGGATCGTGGGCAGGTAGTAGAAGCCGTCGGCCAGCTCCGGGTCGTCGGGACGCCGGCCACCGGTCCGCAGGACGGCGCCCTCGGCGATCCCGCGCGCGACGTACGCCTCGACCTTCTCGCGGTGCGCGGCGCTGGTGAGCGGACCGGTCTCGGCCTTGTCGTCGAACGGGCCGCCGATCCGGATCCGCTCGGCCCGCTCGACCAGCCGGTCGACGAAGTCGTCGTGGACCGACTCCTCGACGAGCAGCCGCGCGCCCGCGGAGCAGACCTGGCCCGAGTGCAGGAAGACCGCGGTGAGCGCGAAGTCGAGGGCGACCTCGAGGTCGGCGTCGGCGAACACCACGTTGGGGTTCTTGCCGCCGAGCTCGAGGGCCACCCGCTTCACCGTCCCGGACGCGGCGGCCATCAGCCGTCGTCCGGTCTCCAGGCCACCGGTGAAGGAGACGAGGTCGACTCGGGGGTCAGTCGCCAGCGGGGCGCCCGCGGTCGCGCCGGCGCCGAGGACGAGGTTGCCGACACCCGCGGGCAGGCCGGCCTCCTCGAGCACGCGCATCAGGTGGATCGCGGTGTGCGGGGTGAGCTCGCTGGGCTTGAGCACGAACGTGTTGCCGGCCGCCAGGCACGGCGCGACCTTCCAGGAGACCTGGAGCAGCGGGTAGTTCCAGGGCGTGATCAGCGCGCACACGCCGACCGGCTCGTGCACGATCCGGCTGACGACGTCCGGGTTGCCGGTGTCGACCAGCCGGCCGGCGTCCTCGGCGGCGACCCGGCCGTAGTGGCGGAAGACCGCGACGACGTCGGCCACGTCGTACTCGCTCTCGACCAGGCGCTTGCCGGTGTCCAGGGACTCCAGCCGGGCCAGCCGGTCGGCGTCCCGTTCGAGCAGGTCGGCCACCGTCAGCAGCAGGTCGCCGCGCTCGCGGGCCGAGCGCGGCGGCCACGGTCCGCGGTGGAACGCCCGGTGCGCCGCGGCGATCGCGAGCTCGGTGTCCTCGGCGTCGGCCTCGTCGACCTCGGCCACGAGCGCGCCGTCCGCCGGGCACCGGATCTCACGGCGCGCTCCACCCCGCGCGCTGACCCACGCGCCGTCCAGGTAGAGCTCGGCCACCTGCGCCCCATCCTGAGTTGCGTATCACGCAACTCGATGCTCTCCGCGCAACTTGGTTGTTGAGCCGAGAATGGAGTCAGGGGCCCCGGCCGTCAAGCAGTTCGGCCGAGTTGTGACTCAGCGGCGACCCCAGCCGAGGCGGTGCGACACCTCGGCGGCGGCCTCGACGAGCAGCGGCAGCACCTCGTCGACGCGCTGCTCGGGCAGCCGGAACGTCGGACCGGAGACGCTCATCGAGGCGATCACGTCGCCGTGGGCGTTGCGGATCGGGGCGGCCACCGCGGTGAGCCCCTCCTCCAGCTCGTCCACGGCGACGGCGTACCCCTGCTCGCGGACGTGCTCCAGCTCCGCGCGGAGCTTGGCCTTCTTGGTGATCGTGAGCGGGGTGTAGCGGGACAGGCTGCCGAGGATCTCGGCGACCCGCGTCTCGTCCAGACCACTGAGCAGCACCTTGCCGTTGCTGGTCGCGTGCAGCGGGATGTGCTGGCCCACCCAGTTGTGCGGCTGCAGCGCCGAGGAGCCCGCGACCTGGTCGAGGTAGAGCGCGGAGCTCTCCGACAGCACCGCGATGTTGACGGTCTCCCCGGTGTCCGCGGCGAGCTGGCGGCAGACCGGCCGGGCCTCCTGGACCAGGTCGAGCCGCGCGGTGGTGGCACCGGCCAGACGGAGCACCCCGACGCCGAGGCGGTAGCGGCCGCGGTCGGTGGTCTGCTCGACGAGGCGGTGCGCCTCGAGCGTGGAGACCAGCCGGAACGCCGTACTCTTGTGCACGCCGAGCTCGCCCGCGATCTCGGTGACCCCGGCCTCGCCGACGCGGGCGAGGACCTCGAGGATGGTCAGCGCCCGGTCGACCGACTGGACGCCGGCGCTCGCGTCGTTCACGATGGCGACAGTAGCGGACAACTGTTGCGTATCGCAGGACCGGTTTCTGTCAGCGCAACACCGACGGTGAAGGTGACCCGTGCCCTCTCTGGCTCCCCCGACCATCGCGGCCGGCGACTTCGTGCTGATCCTCTCCTGCCCCGACCGGCCCGGCATCGTGCACGCGGTGTCCGGGTTCCTGGTCGCGCGCGGCGGCAACATCCTGGAGAGCCAGCAGTTCGGCGACCGGCTGAGCGGCTCGTTCTTCATGCGCATCGACTTCGAGGTGCCGGGCGCGGTGACCGCCGACGAGCTGCGCGGCGAGTTCGCGGCGGTGGCCGCGGAGTTCGAGATGCGCTTCGAACTCTGGGACGCGCGGGCGCCGTACCGGACGCTGATCATGGTGTCCAAGCACCTGCACTGCCTCAACGACCTGCTGTTCCGCGCCTCGACCGGGTCCCTGCAGATCGAGGTGCCGGCGGTGGTGTCCAACCACGAGGACGCGGCCGACATGGCGGCGTCGTACGGCGTGCCGTTCGTGCACGTGCCGGTGACTGCGGACACCAAGCCGCAGGCCGAGGAGCGGCTGCTGGAGCTGGTCAAGGAGCACGACGTGCACCTGGTGGTGCTCGCGCGCTACATGCAGGTGCTGTCCGACGACCTGTGCCGGGCGCTCGCCGGGCGGGCGATCAACATCCACCACTCGTTCCTGCCGAGCTTCAAGGGCGCCAAGCCCTACCACCAGGCGTTCGACCGGGGCGTGAAGCTGGTCGGTGCCACCGCGCACTACGTGACCGCGGACCTCGACGAGGGCCCGATCATCGAGCAGGACGTGATCCGCGTCGACCACACCTACGACCAGGACGAGCTGGTCGCCGCCGGGCGGGACGTCGAGGCCCAGGTCCTGTCGCGCGCGGTGCGCTGGCACTCGCAGTCGCGGGTGCTGCTGAACGGGTCGCGGACGGTGGTGTTCCGCTAGCG